>JBGVCH010000120.1:0-19184 GCA_045226335.1 Christensenellales bacterium
TCACCGTTGCGGTACAGCACGATGCACGCGGAAATCTTCGGATCGGTCAGCATCTCATCCCCTCCTCGCCGTCGCGTTTCTTTCCCCATTTTACGCCCACAGGCGCTTTTTGTCCATAGCATGTGGATTTTTCCTGCGAAGGATGGTATAATCTTCCGGTAATCACGTCCGCGGGCGCGGCCCGCGGCAGATCCGAGGAGGAATGACCCCCATGGCGAAATTTGCGGTCTTTGTGGACCTGGAAAACTGCGGCGCCAAGGAAGCGACCCTGGCGTCCATTATCGAAAAGGTAAAAATGCGCGGCGACATCCTGCTGGGACGGGTGTACGGCTATACGGACCGCTTCAGCGACCTGAAGCAGATCCTGCTGTCCAACACCTTCTCCGTGGTGCCCTCCATCCGCTACGGCTACGCCCAGAAGAACAACGCGGACATCCAGCTGGTGGTGGACGCCCTGGAGGTGGCCTACACCAACCCGCTGATCGACTCCTTCTGCATCGTCTCCGGCGACAGCGACTACATGCCTCTGGTGGGACGGCTGAAGGCCATGGGCAAGTATGTGCTGGGCATCAGCCGTTCGGAGGCGGCCAGCAACATCTTCATCAACGCCTGCAACGAGTTCCAGTTTCTGGAGAGCATGGGCAGCCGGCCGGCGGTGCAGGCCAAGACGCCCAAGCGGCAGAAGGGCGCCGCGGCCAGCAGCGAGGAGATGGACCTGGCGGCCCTCAACAAGCTGCTGTGCGACGTGCTGGAGGAACAGGCAGACACCGACGAGATGTACGCCTCCGAGGTCAAAGGCGTCCTGATGCGCCTCCGCCCGGACTTCAACGAGAAGACCTACGGCTGCGCCACCTTCTACAAGCTGCTGCAGAAGCTGGCCGCCAAGTTCGGGGACCTGAAGGTCACCAACACCAACTTCAACGTGATGGTGAGCCGCACCGCCGCGCCGGAATCGGCGGAAGAGCAGGTGCAGCTGACCAGGGACAACTGGCGGGAGGCCTTCACGGCCCAGCTGCAGGCCTACAAGGACGGCGGCTTCGACCGCATCAACCCCTCCATCCTGAAGGCCGACATCCTCACCACCTACCCCGATTTCAACGAGCGTGCCATCGGCTTCAAGCGCTTCTCCGACGTGATGAAGCAGCTGGAGAAGGACAATCTGGTGAAGGTGGAGATGGACGAGGAGAACACGATGATGATCAAGCTCCTGTGATCCACACCGACAAACGAAAACACCGCCGCGCGCGGTGTTTTCGTTTGGAAATGGCGATGGCTCATGTGATTCAGCCGAGAATCATAAGTCAAGCAAGGGCATGCACCCGAAGGTCCAGGGCGATCGGAAAGCCCTGGCCGCGCCCGCAGGCGCGGAATCCCTTCTTTTGCGTGAAGCATTTACAGTCAGGAACAGGATTACTCCGAGGCTTCTACGGACCAGGAGGCGCTTCCTTTCAGGAACGCCTCCGCGGCGTCCAGCAGGGCGATGCCGAGATCGGCCTTCTGTTCCCGGATGATGTAGCCTTCCAGCACTTCCACCTGGTCCCGGGTCCGGTTGGCGCTGCTCTCGCTGTCGTCCAGCTGAGCCTTCAGCTCGTCGGCGGCTTCCTCCGCTTCCTTGCGCCGGGCCTGCCAGACGTCCTGCTTGTTCTTGTCGATGGCGCGCCACTCCGCCTCGGCGGATTCCGAATCGGCCACGACCTCGGCGGTCCTCCGGCGGAGGTCACCGCGATGGCCGGCGAGGGCCAGACTGAGCAGGGCGGCCAGGATCAGCAGAATACCCATGGAGACGGACAGGATGACGGTCCGGGTGCGCCCGGACGCGGACGAATTCGGCTTCATGCTGTGCCCACCTCCTTACGGTTCCTGCCCGGCTTTGGCCAGGGCGGCTTCGATCCGGGCCCGGGCTTCGGCCAGGGCGGCTTCGGCGGCCTTGGCCCTGTCCAGGGCGTCCTGGGCCGCGGCGCGGATGGTGGAGGCGCTGCCCTTCACCTGGTCACGGCGCTGCTTCCACAGGGCGACGTCGTCTCCGGCGCTTTCCACCAGGGGGGTCAGGCAGTCCTGGACGATGAGGGCACCGGGGATCCGCAGGGCCTCCCGGGCCCGCTCGGTTTTCTGCTTGTTCACCCGGCCCAGGTTGGTGTCCAGGGTCTTCTGACGGTCCGCCAGCTCCGCCTCCAGGGTGGAGCGCTGGATGGTATGCCAGGCCGCGTAGCCGATGAAAACCAGCATCAGCACCGCGAAGGCCAGAGCAAGGTATTTGTTGAAGCGCATAGAAACCTCCTGTCCGGATTGCTTGGATGGTCAGAGAAAGAGATTGCGGATGTCCTGTTCGCTCAAGGCGGTGACAAGGGTCTCGCCGGGGGTGACCAGGCGGTCGAAGAGGGCGCGCTTGCGCTCCCCCAGGGAGACCACCTGCTCCTCGATGGTGCCATGGGTCACCAGGCGGATGACCTCCACCTTATGGGTCAGGCCGATGCGGTGGGTGCGGTCGGTGGCCTGGTCCTCCGCGGCGGGGTTCCACCAGGGGTCGTAGTGGATCACCAGGTCCGCGCCGGTGAGGTTCAGCCCGGTGCCGCCGGCCTTCAGGGACACCAGGAACACGTCGCCCTCGCCGCCGTTGAAGGCGTCGCACATGGCCAGCCGCCGGGCCGCGGGGGTCTCCCCGTCCAGGTACAGGCAGCGGATGTCCTCCGCTTCCAGCTGCCGCCGGATCAGCCGCAGCATCCGGGTGAACTGGGAGAAGAGCAGCACCCGCCGTCCCTGGGCCAGGGCGCCGGGCAGCAGATCCAGCAGCAGGTCCAGCTTGCCGGAGGAGGCCGCGTAGCCCTCCATCACCAGGCTGGGATGGCAGCAGACCTCCCGCAGCTCCGTGATGGCGGCCAGGATCTCCGTGCCGCTGCGGCCCAGGCCTCTCTCCGCCAGGGCGTGCTCCACCTGCCGGCCCAGCCGCAGCCGGGCGGCCTCGTAGACCTCCGCCTGCTCCGGCGTCAGGGGCGCCGTCAGGGTGTGCTCCGTCTTGTCCGGCAGTTCCGGCAGCACGTCCTTCTTCAGCCGCCGCAGCAGGAAGGGCTGGATCTTCCGCCGCAGCCCGGCCAGGGAGGGCTCCGCGTCCAGCTGCCGCTGAAAGTCCGCCGCCGTGCCCAGAAAGCCCGGCAGCACAAAGCCGAACAGGCTCCAGATCTCCCTGGCGTGGTTCTCCAGGGGCGTGCCGGTCAGGGCGAAGCGGCTCTCCGCCTTCAGCTGTTTCACCGCGGCCGCGCCGGCGCTGTCCGCGTTCTTGATCTGCTGGGCCTCGTCCAGGGCCGCCACCCGGAAGGGAATCTCCGCCAGTAGCCCGATGTCCCGCCGCACCTGGGGGTAGGAGGTGATGAGCACATCCACGTCCCGGGCGCGCTGAATGTGTTCCAGCAGGCGGGCTCGCTGGGTCTGGGTGCCGCTGAGGACGGTGACGCTGAGCTCCGGCGCGAAGCGGCCGAACTCGTGGAGCCAGTTGTAGGTCAGGGAGGTGGGCGCCACCACCAGGGACACGCAGCCGGGGGCCTTGACGTGCTTCAGCAGCGCGATGAGCTGGATGGTTTTCCCCAGGCCCATGTCATCCGCCAGAATGCCGCCCATCCGCAGGCGGTCCAGGGTGCTGAGCCAGCGGAAGCCGCTCTGCTGATAGGGCCGCAGGGCCAGACCTTCCGGCATGGCGGGGTTTTCCTCCCCCTCCCGGGACAGCAGCTTCAGGGCCTCCCGGGCGGTGTCGTCGGTGTCCACCTCCAGGCCGGCTTCCCGCAGCAGCGTGTTGAGGTACACCAGCCGGTAAGCCGCCAGGTCGATGGCGCTGCCCCGGGGATCCCGGACGGCGGCTTCCTCGGCCCCGGCGATCTGCTCCGCGGCGGGCTGCCAGGCGGTAAGATCCGTTAGGTCCAGGAAGGTGCCGTCCTGCAGCCGGAAATAGGCGCGCTTTCGGGCGATGGCCCGCATGATGTCCAGGATCTCCGGGCTGGGCTCGCCGTCCACCGCCAGGTCCAGGGCCAGGCGGCCTCCCCGCAGGGACATGCCGCCGGACAGCCGGGGCTTCCGGGGGAGGATGCGCTTGAATTCGTTGCTCAGCCACACCTCCGCCACCTGCCGCAGGGCGTCCGCGCCGCCGGAGACGAAGCGCCAGACGGCTTCCTGGCCGCTGAGCACCGCGCCGTTCTTCCGCACCCGGAAGCCCGCCTGGTCCAGGGCGTCCAGCACCCGCTTCTCGCCCTCGCCGTCCCGCAGCAGGATTTTGCCGCCGGGGGTCAGGGCGCCGCGGTCCGGGGAGAAGGGGTTCAGCTCCTGGGCGCCGTAGCGGAAGACCACCTGGGCGGCCACGTCGCGATCCGCCCGGTCCAGGTACACCCGGGTCTCCAGCGTTTCGCGGCAGAGGTGGGTCTCCAGGCGGCGGTCGATGCTCACCGTGCCGGCGGCGCTCAGCCGGGGCAGCAGCTCCGCCAGGGCCCGCACGGCGCCGTCTCCGGAGAACCCGAAGCGCCCGCCCGCCTCCATGCAGCGCAGCAGCGCCTGCTGGGACGGGTCGCAGGGGAACAGGCTGTCCTCCCAGAGCAGCCAGCCCCAGTCCGGCGTCAGGGGGGTCAGCCCCTCCGGAACCTCCGCCTCCAGGGTCAGGGTCCGCAGGCTGCCGCCGCAGTGGAAGCGCAGGGGGACCCGGCCTTTCTCCGCGCAGGTGACGGTCCGGGTTTCGCCCCCGGCGGTGATCCGCACGGTCATGCCGCTCATCTTTTCCAGCACGGCGGGAACGGCGCTGTCGGACAGGCTCAGCCAGCGCTCCGCACGGACGCCGGCGGCGGCCTGGGTGTCGCACAGGGCCTGCAGCAGCCGCAGCAGGGTTTCCGCGTCCTCCGGGAAGCGCATCCAGGCGGGCTCGTAGGAGAAGCCCTTGCCGAAGAACAGCCGCCGGCCGCTCCGCCGGGCCTCCATGAAGTCCGCCAGCGAGCGCACGGCGTACAGCCGCTTTTCACCGATCCGAAGCCCCAGCCGGAGGCCGTCCTCCCGCAGGAGCTCGGGCTCCAGGCGCAGGGCGCGGCTCTCGGCCAGCTCGGTGTCCAGGATCTCCATCAGCCGCTGTCCCCGGGCCTCCGCGCTGCGGCGGAGCATGCCCTCCAGCAGGCCGTCCCGCTGGGCCTGCCGGGCGGCGGCCACCGTGTGCCGGCAGCCGCCGTTCTCCGCGAAGACCGGACAGCCGCAGCGGGCGCCGCCGGGGTCCAGGACGACCTCGCAGGGCGGCTGGTCGGCGACGGTGCAACGCAGCAAATCCGCGGCGGCGCGGATCCGCACCCCACCCCGAACCTGCAGGGTCAGCCCTGCCTCCGTCTCGGCCTGCCCGGCCGCCTGCCGGATCCGCTGCTCGTAAGCGGTCATCCCGTCGCCTGCCTTTCCCGCGATCGCTAACCTCTTTTACATTCTGTGCGGAAGGGAAAAATCCTGCTGCCGGGAAACACCCGGATTTCAGCGGCGAAAAAAACGCGGCGAACCGCGTTTGATCCTGTTCTGCTTGTTTATGAACGCCAAGTGCACAAGAGGGGATTCCGCGCCTGCGGGCGCGGCCGGGGCTTGACCATCGCCCCTGACCTTCGGGCACATCCCCTTTGCCTGAGTTGTAATCCTTGACAAGATCAGCGAAAAATCACAACTCCCGCCGGATGACGATCTCCGCCTCGCCCTTTGCGTCGGTGCGGTTCCCCAGGGCGTCCCGGCCGTTGAGCATGTAGCGGCGGATCCGCAGGGTGTCGTCGTCGACGGCCTCCACGTCGCAGAAGCCGGTGCGCAGCAGGGGGGACTGTCCGTGGGCGTTCAGTTTGTCCGCCACATACCGCTGCAGATCCGTGTCCTCCCGGCCCCAGGGGAAGGGGCGGCGGCAGAAGGGATCGGAGCAGCCGGTCATGCCGGCTTCGTCGCCGTAGTAGACCGTGGGGCAGCCGGGCAGGGCGCAGATCAGGTCGAGGCAGCGCTTGTAGCGGGCCACGGCCAGGGCGTATTCGTCCTTCGACAGCTTCACCTTGTGCTGCAGCGCACGGGGCATGTCCCGGCATTCCTTGTCCGCCAGCACGTTCAGCACCCGGGCCCGGTCATGGCTGCCCAGCAGGTTCATCAGGGAGTACAGGAAGGGCGCGGGGTACACCTCCGCCTGGTGGCGCACCAGCCGGGCCAGATCCGACGCGGCGGCGCGGCCCATGACGAAGTTCAGGATGCCCTCCCGCAGGGGGTAGTTCATGACGCTGTCCAGGGTGTCGCCGGTGCAGTAGCAGCGCAGCTCGCTGTAGGCCTCCTTGCAGCTGGCGTCCTCCCAGACCTCGCCCAGGACCACCGCGTCGGGCTTCGCCTTCCGGGCGCTGACTTTCAGCTTGCGCAGGAAGTCCATGGTCAGCTCATCCGCCACGTCCAGCCGCCAGGCGTCGGCGCCTTCCAGCAGCCACCGCGGCACGATGCCCTCCCGGTCCCGGAACATGAAATCCTGGTAGCTGGGGTCGTCCTTGCGGCACTCCGGCAGGGAGGCGTCCCCCCACCAGCAGCGGTAGCGGCTGGGGAACTGCTCAAAGGAGTACCAGGAGTGGTAAGGGCTCTTGTCGCTCTGGGCCGCGCCGATGGCGTGGTAGTGGCCGAAGGCGTTGAAGTAGATGGAGTCCTGGCCCGTGTGGCTGAACACGCCGTCCAGCATCACGTGGATGCCCGCGGCCTCGCAGGCCCGGCACAGGGCGTCGAAGTCCGCGATGGTGCCCAGCAGCGGGTCGATCTGGGTGTAGTCGCCGGTGTCGTAGTGGTGGTTGTGCATGGACTTGAACACCGGGTTCAGGTACAGCACGGTGACGCCCATCCGCTGCAGGTAGGGGAGCTTTTCCCGGATGCCGTTGAGGGTGCCGCCGTAGAAGTCCATGGAGCCGTTCTCCCGCTCCCGCATGGGGAAGAGGTCCTCGTCCCAGGTCTTGTGCATCCGGCGGCCGCGGCTGGTGTCCACCGACTGGGTGGGCGCCTTGAAGAAGCGGTCCGGGAAGATCTGGTAGATGTTGGCGCCGTGCATCCAGTCCGGGGTCTGCCAGCTCCCGTCGTACACCGTGATGCGGAAGGAGTGCAGGTAGCCGTCGCAGACATGGCCCTCGCCCCCCAGGTCGTCGTCCGGGGCGCCGTAGCGCCAGGTGTAGCCGTCGGCGTGGTAGATGATGAAATCGTACCAGAACAGGCCGGTGGCCTCCGGCATGACCACGGTGGTCTCCCAGGTGGAGGTGCCGTCAAAGCGCATGGCGTAGGCCCGTTCCTCATCCTTCCACGTCCGGAGTACCACGCTCTCCGCGTCGTCGCAGGTGAAGCGGAACTTGACCGGGGTGCCGGTGGGGACGGGGCCGGCGGGGGTGCGGTAGTAAGGGCTGTGGCTGTCGTGGCAAAGCATCGGGCGCTCCTCGCTTTCGGTGAAAAACCGCCCGGGCGGTGGACCCGGGCGTCAGAGTTACTTGCTGGTCAGGGGAGACAGGTGCCAGATCCGGTCGTTGTACTCCCGGATGGTCCGGTCGGAGGAGAAGACGCCCGACATGGCGGTGTTGATCACGGCCATCTTCTGCCACTTGTCGAAGTCACGGTAGTCCGCGTCCAGGCGCCGCTGGGCCATGGAGTAGGAGCCGAAGTCCTTCAGCACGAAGTAGCTGTCGGCCATGGCGCCGCCGTCGCCGAAGAGGAGGCTGTGGTACAGATCCTGCAGCACGCCGCTGTTGTTGGGGAACAGCGTGCCGTCGATCATCTCCGTCATGGCCTGGCGGATCTCCTTGTTGGTCTCGAAGATCGCCATGGGGTTGTAGGTGCGCTCCTTGTACATGTCGCGCACGGTGTTGGCCCGCATGCCGAAGATGTAAATGTTCTCCGCGCCCACCTGCTCGTACATTTCCACGTTGGCGCCGTCCATGGTGCCGATGGTCACCGCGCCGTTCATCATGTACTTCATGCAGCCGGTGCCGCTGGCTTCCTTGGAAGCGGTGGAGATCTGCTCGGAGACCTCCGCGGCGGGGATCAGCACCTCGGCGGTGGACACGTCGTAGTTCTCCAGGAACACCACCTGCAGCATCTTGCTGGCCCGGGGATGGCTGGCCACCAGGCGGCTGATGGCGTTGATGAGGCGGATGGTCTGCTTGGCCCGGTAATAGCCCGGGGAGGCCTTGGCGCCGAAGAAGAACACCCGGGGCTGCATCACGAAGTTCGGGTCCGACACGATCCGGTTGTACAGCACCAGAATGTGCAGGGCGTTCAGCATCTGCCGCTTGTACTCGTGCAGGCGCTTCGACTGGGCGTCGAACATGAAGGCCGGATCCACGGTGATGTCCTGGCGTTCCTTCACCAGCTTGGCCAGGCGGGCCTTGTTGTCCCGCTTGATGGCGGCGAACTTTTCCCGGAAGGCCGCGTCGTCGGCGAAGGGCTTCAGCTCGCTGAGGCGCTCCGGCTCCCGGATCCAGGCGGTGCCGATGCTGTCGCAGATCAGGTCCGTCAGCTCGGGGTTGCAGCTCATGAGCCAGCGGCGGTGGGTGATGCCGTTGGTCACGGCGCTGAACTTCTCGGGCATGATCTTGAAGTAATCATGGAAGGTGTCGGCCTTCAGGATCTCGCCGTGGAGCTTGCTGACGCCGTTGACGGAGAAGGACTCCGCCACGCACATGTTGGCCATGTGCACCTGGCCGTAGGAGAGGATGGCCATGTTGGCGATGCGGTCCCAATCGCCGGGGAAGGCGTCCCACAGCCTGGCGCACAGGCGGCGGTTCAGCTCCTCCAGGATCTGGTAGATCCGGGGCAGCTGCTGCTTCACCATGGCTTCGGGCCACTTCTCCAGGGCTTCCGCCATGATGGTGTGGTTGGTGTAGGCCACGGTTTTGCGGGTGATCTCTTCCGCCTCGTCCCAGCCCAGGCCCTCCTGGTCGATCAGCAGGCGCATGAGTTCCGGGATGGCCATGCCGGGGTGGGTGTCGTTGATGTGGATGACCACCTTCTCCGGCAGCAGGTGGAAGTCATTGCCGTACATCTTCTTGAAGTCCTTGATGATGTACTGCAGGGTGGCAGAGGTGAAGAAATAGTGCTGCTTGAGCCGCAGGGTCTTGCCCTCGTAGTGGTTGTCCTCGGGGTAGAGCACCTTCGAGATGACTTCCGCCAGCTCGATCTCCTCCGACGCCTGGGCATACTTGCCCTGGCCGAAGCTGGTCAGGTCGATCCGCTTGGGGCTCCGGGCGCTCCACATGCGGAGGGTGTTGACGGTGGCGGTGTCATAGCCCACGATGGGCATGTCGTAGGGCACGGCTTCCACGGTGTAATAGTCGCGGTGGACAAAGTGGGGCTGGCCCGCCTCGTCCTCTTCCACGTCCACGTGGCCGCCGTAGTGTACCTCGCAGGCGTCCTCCATCACCGGCAGCTCCCACACGTTGCCGTTGTCCAGCCAGGAGTCCGGCAGCTCCACCTGCTGGCCGTCCACGATCTTCTGCCGGAACAGGCCGTACTCATAGCGGATGGTGCAGCCCATGGCGGGCAGGTCCAGGCTGGAGAGGCTGTCCATGAAGCAGGCCGCCAGACGGCCCAGGCCGCCGTTGCCCAGGCCGGGTTCGGGCTCTTCCTTCAGGATGGAATCGATGTCCACCCCCAGCTCGCTGAGGGCTTCGCGGTAAACCTTCGTGGACACCAGGTTCAGCATGTTGCAGTACATGCTGCGGCCCATGAGGAACTCCACGGAGAGGTAGTACAACCGCTTGGAGCGGTTGGTCTTGCGCTCCTCCCGGGCCACGGTGTATTTCTGCATGATCTGGTCGCGCACGGTGGAGGCGACAGCCTTGTAGATCTGTTGCTGCGAGGCTTCTTCGATGCTCCGGCCGTTGTAGCGCTGCAGTTTGCCGATGATGGACTCTTTGATGGATTCTTTATCAAATCGCGTGGTAGGCATGGGATTCCTCCTTGATCATTTCCGTGACCAACACGGTCACAGCATAACAGTATAGCGTTTTTTGGCCCGCTTGGCAAGGGTTTTGTTTTTTTCGTTCCGCGTCCGCGGTTTTTCCCGCTGAAAACCGCCGCCCGGAAAGGAAAAGACCGCCCGCCGGCGGCCTCCGTCAGTTGATCAGCATGGCGATACCCGTGAACAGCGCCGCCAGGATCGCCAGCACCGCCAGCTCCTGCCGGATGCGGTTCCGCAGCAGGCCCACACATTCCCGCATGAAGGCGTTGGGCCAGTACCACCACTTTGTCTTCCCGCCGATGCCCTCCGCCGGCATCCCCGCCAGGTTGGCCCAGAGACCGCTGCGGAACACATGGTAGTTCGTCGTGGCGTAGGCCACCCGGTCGCCCGCCTGCCGCTTCCCGATGAGCGCTTTGGAAAAGGCCATGTTCTCGTAGGTGTTGGCGGAGCGGGTCTCGGGCAGGATGAGCGCCTCAGGGATGCCCTGGCCGCGCAGGTAGGCGGCGATGGCTTCGGCCTCGGGCATGGGCTCGTCCGGGCCCCGGCCGCCGGAGGGGATCATCAGCGCCTCTCGGCCGGTCTTCTCCTTTTCCTCCCGCCAGAAGGCGATGGCCGCGTCGGCGCGCCCCTTCAGCAGCGGCGGCAGCGTGCCGTCCGGCCGGAACCAGCAGCCCAGGATCACGATGCAGTCCCGGTCGTGCGCCGGCCTGTGCCGGGCCGCCAGGAGGCCGCAGACGATGGACGCGAACAGGATGCACTCGATGTAGGCGTACACGGTTCCGTAGAGGCTGCCCGCCACGTCGTGGGCGATGACCAGGGATTCCGGGCCGCTGTAGTCCCGGAAAAGGCGCCAGCCCACCTGCTCTCCGATGACCATCAGCAGGCCGATGAGCATCCCCAGCAGCTTCCTGACGCTGAAGCGTCCGTGCCGCAGCAGGGCGATGTTGCTCACCACCATGGCGACGGCGAAAACCACCACGAAGGGGAAGGAGACGACCATGAACACATACCCCGCCCGGCCCGCGATCCGGATGGCCTGCAGCACATTGTTCATGAAGGGATCCGTCAGGTGCCCCACGAAGAGGGCCAGCTGCATCAGCCCCACCAGCCCGCAGAAGATGGCGAAGCCCATGGTGTAGATGGCCTGATAGGTATAGAAAGAAGTCCCCTTCAGGGACCGGAAACTGCGGATCATCAGCAGGGCCGTGCCGAGAAAAAAGACCGTCAGGGCGCCCATCAGCACCGTGTCTCCGGCGAAGTTCATGGTCTCCCGGTCCAGCACCGTGCGGGCGCCGGTGACCTGAAACTCCTTGAAGGCGACCTGCTGACCGTCGGGATCCGTCACCCTGAGCACGGCGCGGCCGGGCTGGCCGGGCTGCACCCTCACCCGCAGATAGCCGTCCCGGATGTCCACCGCTTCGGCGGCCCGCAGCACCCGGTCTCCGTCCGCTTCAATGGCCAGCCGCAGGTCCTCCGGGGCCACCCGGCGGTCTCCGAGGCTGACCTGCGCGGTCATGGCGCCCCGGCCCGCCAGCCGGGCCACGAGGCAGACCGCGGCCAGAACGGCCGCCAGGGCCAACACGCTCAGCACCAGCCGGCCGGGGACGTTGACGCGCTTCATGTCGGCGCGCGCAGACTGGGAAGGCATCTCTCAGGCCTCCCCGTGATCCCGGAGCCACTGCACGGCAGCCTCCGCGGCGGCGGCGGCGCGGTCCTGCAGGGAGAGCTCCGGCATCCCCGCCACGGTGACGCTGCAGCGGGACACCGGCACCAGGAACTTGTGGGCCCGGCTGCCGCCCACGGCCGCGGCCATGCCCGCGGTGACCTCCCCCAGCATGGCGTCGCACAGCACCATGCCGATGGGGGCCAGGATCACGTCCGCCTCCGCGGCGCAGACCCGGACGGCGTTCTCACCGGTGGCGCCCTGATCCGCGCCGGCCTTCAGCATGGCGGCGGTGGCCAGGGCGTTGGTGCCCACGGCGGTCAGCGGCTGCTCCGGCAGGCGCTTCTTCATCATCTCCGTCAGGAGCCTTCCCAGGCCGCCGCCCTGGGCGTCCATGATCACAACCCGCATCGTCGTCCTCCCGTGTCACGGCGCTGTCTCCGAGGCCTCCAGCATGGGCAGGATGGCCTCCGCGTATTCGGCCGCTTCCTCCGCCGTGGTGATGACGCCTTCCGCGGCCTGGCCGAAAACCCAGGCCAGCGTGAAGTGTCCGTCGCACAGCAGGCTGAAGGCGTCAAAGGATGTGCAGAGAATGTACATGTTGGCCAGCTGGGTCCGGTAGTCCATGGCCCAGGCGGAGCACTCCCCGCCGCCGTAGAGCGCGCAGACGCCGTCCCCCAGGAAGAAGACCAGCCGCACCTCCTCGCTGTTTTCCAGCGGCATGGCCTCCGTCAGCAGCGGTTCGCCCCAGCCGGCCTCCGCGGCGTATGTGTCCCGGATGGCGGTATACCCGCCCTCCGCCCAGGCCGCGGCCATTGTCAGGATCATCAGCGCCGCCAGCATCAGCGCCGCTCTGCGCTTTCCCATATCCCTTCCCCCTTCGGCTTCCCCGTCATTCCTCGTGGCCGATCTCGTCGAGGCTGTAGGGAGTTACCTGGTAGACGCGGTAATTGAGCCAGTTGGAGAAGAGCAGATAGGCATGGGCCTTCCACTGGAAGACCGGGCCCTTCTTCGGGTCGTCGTCCCGGTAGTAGTGCACGGGCAGGGCGGGGTGGATGCCCTTCTTCAGGTCCCGGTGATACTCCGCGTCCAGGGTCAGGCGGCTGTACTCCGGGTGGCCGCAGATGAAGATCCGCCGGTTCTGCTTGTCCTCTATCAGATAGACGCCGGCGTCGTCCGCTTCCGCCAGGATGGTGAGGGAGGGCTCGGCCATCACGTCCTCCCGGTCCACGCCGGTGTAGCGGGAGTGAGGCGCGAAGAAGCGGTCGTTGAAGCCCCGGGTCAGGATCTCGTCGTGGTACAGGGTGGTGTGGCGATAGATGCCGGAGAGCTTGGAGGGCAGGGCATGCTTCTCGATGCCGTAATGGTAGTACAGCCCCGCCTGGGCCGCCCAGCAGATGTGGATCGTGGAGGTGACGTGGTCGTGGCTCCACTTCATGATCTCCTTCAGCTCCGGCCAGTAGTCCACCTCCTCGAAGGGCAGGTTTTCCACCGGCGCGCCGGTGATGATCAGCCCGTCGAAGTTGCGGCTCCGCTCCGAGGAGAAAGGCTTGTAGAACTGCCGCAGGTACTCCTCCGGCGTGTTCTTGTACTGGTGGGAGTCCAGCCGCAGGAAGGTGATCCGCACCTGCAGGGGGGTGTTGGACAGAAGCCGCAGCAGCTGCAGTTCCGTGTCCTCCTTGTTGGGCATGATGTTCAGGATGGCGATTTGCAGCTCGCGGATATCCTGGGTGGCGGCCCGGTGTTCGGGCATCACAAAGATATTCTCGGCTTCCAGACGGTTGAATACCGGCATTTTCTCATTGATGCGGATGGGCATGGCGTGACCTCCCTCCAAGTGCGGCTTCTCTCCGCGCCGGCGGAGAGAAAGGAAAAATCTCCCCGCTATTATACGGGGAGACGGGGTTTCTGTCAAATGAAAGTCACAAACCCGTGCCCGGTTGTCCGACGGGGGCCGGTCCGTCGGAACCGTCCGGCTTCCGGGCCAGGTACAGCACGTAGGTGTCCAGGAATTCGATCCGGTTGCCGGCCTCCAGCACCGCGCTCCGCAGCCCCTCAAAGAACTTGCTCCTGTAGGGCTCCGGGATCACCAGGTGATCGCAGTGGGTGCCGCTGAAGGCCACGTACTCGTCCGCGGTGAGGACCCGCTTCCCGTGGTATTCCCGCCGCCGGAAGTCCACATAGCCGTAATCCGCCGCGTGGGTGTAGTCGAAGGGCTCCTTCATCCTGCTGTACGGGACGGCGGGCCGGAAATAGGCGCCGTACACCTCCTGGATCCGCCGGTACAGGGCCTCGTTGGGCGTCCGGTAATCCTGCAGGGACAGCATCATGGCCAGGGTCCCGCCCGGCCGGAGCAGCGACAGGGTCTTTGGGAAGGCGATCCGCTCCGGGATCCACTGGATCGTGGCCGCCGAGTAGATCAGGTCAAACCGCCGGTCCCCGAAATCGTGGGTGACGAAGTCGTCGTTCACGATGCGGAAGTTCGGCCGCGCGCCGTACTTCTCCAGCATTTTGGCGAAGAGATGCTCCCCCAGCTCAATGGCGCAGTAATCGCACCCCGTGTCCAGGATGGGATCCGTGGCCTGCCCGGTGCCGGGGCCCAGCTCCAGCACGCTTTTCCCGGGGCCGATCCCGCTATACGCGATCAGGTCGTCAAACAGTTCCCGGCTGTACCTCGGCCGATAGCGGTCGAACTGCTCCGGGATCAGGTCAAAGACTTTTCGGTAATCCACGGAGGCATCTCTCCTTTCCGCACCGCCGGGTCACGGATTCCGGACCGCCACGGCGGTGAACTCGCCGGGCAGCGTTTTGTTCTCCCAGGCGGGGTGCTCGTCGAACCGCTCCAGGGTGAAGCCGGCGCCGATGACGGCGTTGAGGATCTCGCTGACGGTGTATTTCCGGTAGCGGCACCTGGGGATGAGCCGGCGGGTCTCCTCGTCGTAGAACCGCGCGTGGGCCATTTCGCCCTCGTACACCTCCGTGGAGAAGTAATCCATGGCGGGGGTCCCCAGCTTCAGCGCGTCCGTGATCTTGTTGAAGGGGTGGAAGTCGCTACAGATCATCTTGCCGCCGGGCTTCAGCAGGGCGTACATGATCCGCATGAATTCGCCGATGTCGTGGAAATAGTGGAGGATCCCGCCCTCCATGAAGACCACGTCGAAGGCGCCTCCGTAGACCGACAGGTCGATCTCCAGAATGTCGCAGACCTCAAACCTGATCCGGACATGGGCAGCCTCCGCGACTTCCAGGGCATACCGCCGGTTGTCCTCGGAGATGTCGAAGACGGTCACGTCCGCCCCCAGCAGGGCCAGGGGGATGGCTTTCTTGCCGCAGGAGCCGCAGATGTTGGCCACCCGGACCCCCTCAAAGCGGTCGAAGTACGCCGCATACCGCCGGAGCATCTTCCGGGGATCGCTCACGTCCTCCCGCGCGCGGTCCTCCGGGCGGCCGGCGGTCCTCACCCAGAAGTTGTAGGCGTCAAATTCCCATGCTTTCTTGTGCTGTCTTCCTTCTTCGTTCATTGGTGGGGCCTCCCGGTGGGGGTTCCTGTTCAGGCAGTGATGATGGTGAGCGCTTCGATTGCGCGGGTACAGGAGACGTAGCGCTCGTTTTCGGACATTTGGTCCGTGGCGATGACGGCATACTCAAATTCAAGCCCCTTTGCCATCTCCACGGTGATCAGCGAGATCTTATTGTTGTCCGAGGCGCCGTATTCGTAACCGAACTTTCCTTCCAGCTCATCCCGGATGCGCTGGCGCGTGCGTTCCGCGCCCTGCCGGTAGATCACGCAAGCCCGGGCCTCCCTGTGAGCGGACTTTTTGTCGATGATCCAGGCGATGGCCTCGGCCATGGGAAGCTCCCGGACATCATCGCCGCCAATCCCGATGGCGGTCATCTCCGTGCCAAAGGATTCGTTGCAGTAGTCCGTCACCTGAATGGTGTTCCGGTAATTCTCATTCAGCAGGAAAACGTTTCCATGGGTGATCCCGGGGATGTCCTCAGCCCAGTCCTGGATGCCCTTGTAGCGGTATACGGACTGGTTCACGTCGCCGTACAGGTTGAAGACACAGTTTTCCCCCAGAATCTGTTCCAGAAGCCTGTATTCAGAGACGGCGATGTCCTGTGCTTCGTCGATGCACAGAAAACGATCGGGAACAGTCGGCTTGCGGTAGTAGAGGGTGTGGTAAAGCAGCTGCAGATAGATCTGGTGGTGGTAGTGGTACTGGCTGGGTTTGTGGCCGGATTCGGCATAGACCTGATTTAGTCCTATCTCCTCGATCCGGCTGACGATATTCTGGTATGAGAGGCTGTCCACAAGCTGTTCGCAGCGGTCCAGGGCAGCCGCTTCCGATTCGTTGAGCTGCGCGGCTTCCAGCGCGTCACATTCCTGTTGCAGGGGCGGGAGATTCCTCTCCAGCTGATTGGCTTTGCGCGCCGCGGCCAGGTATTCGTTTGAGATGCCGATGAAACCGGAGATGAACTGCCCCAGCGCGGCTTGCTCGGAAGCTTTGAACAGGCTGAAGTCGGGGATCTCGTTGTCCCGGAGTTCCGTCAGGCCGTGCTGCAGCGCGGCGATCGCCTGTTCATCCTGCCGGATCATCCTGTCCAGCTCCGCGCCTTTCTTTGTCCTGTCCTGGGTCAGGGCTTCCAGCTCCGCGATCTTTTCGGAAGCACGCCTCGCCTTTTCCCGGCATTCATCGCAGTAAAGCCGGAAAAGCCGTTCAGCCCTGGTCTGAAAGTCCTGAAGCAGCCGGTCCTCGTCCGCGCGGATACGGCCCGAAACCTGTTCGGCTGCCTCCAGGTCGGCGCGGGCGTTGCCGACGATTTCCGAGAGATTCGAGCGGTATGTATTCAGCAGCGTTTCGGCCTGGATCTGATACTGATTCCGGGCAGCCTGCAATTCATTGCTCAGGCGGGAGTGCCGGATGAAACTGTAAGCAGGGGTGCTCTTCAACTGCTGCTGCAGGGATTTGCACGCCTGAATCTGTGCGGACAGGTTGTATTCCAAGATGCCGCGGACCGTGTCGTCCTGCGGGAGGCCGGTGATCCCGTCGGGGTCCAGGTAGCTTGCGCGGTTGCGGTCGATGCTTGCAAAAATGGTACGGGCGTTGTCCCTGATGCGTGTATACCGCTGATGCTTCTGCGCTGTTTCTCCCGAGGCTTGCTTCAGCCTGACGTGGTTTTCCTCAGTGGTCCGGATCAAGTCCTGACAGTCGGCTGCGATTCGCGACGACACAGGTGTATCGGTTTTCAATGTTCTGTACTGGACATAATTTGTCAGCTCGTCGTGCAGCGGAGTTGTGCTTCTCAGCTGTTCAGCGGCCAGGTTCAAATCGGCTGTCAGGCTTTTGATGTCTTCCTTTGCCGTCTCAACGGCTGTTTTCAGTCTTTCCTTTTGCCTGTTGTTCTCATACAGTCTGGTTTCGGCAGACGCCAGCTCCGCGCTGAGGGCCTCGGCAGCCTGCTTTTTGCCGTCGATCAGTCTTTCATGTGTCTCGCTGATCTGCAGACGAACGGACGCGATCTCGGCCGAGGTTTGATCCAGCAGCCATTTGGCGCTTTGAAGCTGATTCCGGCTGGCCTCGGCCTGCTCTTTGATGCTCCTGAGCCGTCCGGCCAGCAGCCGGTACGCCTCATCGTCGTGTTCCTGGATGTCGGGCAGGCTCTTTCCGAGCCGCCGGGCGAGGGCGTCGAGGCCGGTGCCGCGTAGTTCTGACAGGGTGGCCTCCCATAGCGCGTGATAAGCGTCTGCCGTTTCCCGGGCAAACGAGAGAGAATAGATGCGCTCAAGCATCTTCTCCGGCAGGGATTTTTCGCTCCGAATGGTTGTGATGGTGGGACTATCCCGGTGATACAGCCGGATCAGGCGATTGTAATATTCCGCAATGGTCATTCTCGCGATGCCCTGGAGATCCAGTTCATCACACAGTTCATGGATGTGTTCCGAGAACTGGCGGTTCGGGGTGATGATTTTGACTGTGCTCAGGGCTGTGCCGGGATTGTTGAATTTGAGGTATGAAAGCCGGTGAAGCATGATCATGGTTTTCCCGGATCCCGCGCACCCCTGGAGGGCAAAACTCTCATTGGCGGGCCGAAGGAGGATGTTGTTCTGATTCTCCTGGATGGTTCGGATGATATCCGTCAGCCTGGGGTGACGGCGTTTGTCCTTCAGCACTTCCAGCAGGAACGGATCAACGATTTCCCCGTCCAGCGACACGTCGGCGCCGGCGTCATATTCCGTGCTGCAGCTGATCAGCTCCCTGTGCTGGATTTCAAGCGCCCTGCGCAGCAAAAGCAGGTAATCACAATCATTGATCTGGAATTTGCGCTGGGTTTTCTGGCGGTACATGTCGCCGAGACTGCTGCGCCAGTCCCAGATCAGCTGACGCCCGAGGACATCGGAAAAGGAGCCGTGCCTGCCGATGTAGAAGGTCGCGGTGTCATACTGTCCGGATTGATCGACATCAAAATCCAGTCGGGCATAGTACGGCTCGGAGGCGAGCTGCCTCAGACCGGCGGCATCGGCCAGTTTCAACTTCTGCCTGTAGCGCGCGTCTCTCCTTTCGATCGCGCTGCGATAGTCGTTCCCGGTCTGAAACATCTCATTGATTTCGGAATTCATCTGTTCGGCCGCCTGTTCAAGGGACAAGGCGGCGTGATCGATCTCTTTCAGAACGCCTGCCAGGTTTCGCTTTTCCTCTTCGAAAGCTTCATCCACGCGCCTCACCTCCCTGATAACGGTCCTGCCGCTGTTTTTACTTGTCGTCCTTTCCTCTTCGGCCTTTATCGTCCTTGCCCTTCCTCTTCTCCCCCTTCGCCGCCTCCTTCGGGGGACACTTGCGGCGCATCACGGTGCCGGCGGGGGTGTAGCCCAGCTGGCGCCAGACGCCGGTGTCCTTTTCCGCCACGGCTTCGACGCAGGCGCAGCCGGCGTACAGGGCGGGGAGGGCTTCCAGGAAGTCCCGGGCGGCCCGGGTTCGGCGGAAGGGGCGGTCGATGAAGAACTCCTCCAGGCGGCGGATCTCCGCGGCCCGGGCGGGGTCATAGCCCCGGGACAGCACCGCGTAGCCCGCCAGCGCGCCGTCTGAGAGGATGACCCAGCCCTCCAGCAGGGCGTCCGGCCCCGTGCAGCGGCTCAGGTTCTCCCACAGCAGGGCGTCCGGGGCCGCGCCCAGCCGCCGCTCGTAGAAGTCCCGCATCATGGCGTACACGGGCAGCGCGTCCGTGGCCTGCATCCGCTCCCAGGTGATCAATGGACATTCCTCCCGTCAGCGTTTCGGTTGTTCCGTCTTTCGCCCCAGCAGCGGCACCAGGACCATGATCCCGGCCGCGAAGGCGATCCCCACGGGCAGGGCGGCTTTGAGGCCGATCCCGGCGTCGGCGATGAGGCCCACCAGGGTGGGACCGCCGGAACAGCCCACGTCCCCGGCCAGGGCCATCAGCGCGTACATGGCCGTTCCGCCGCCGGGCAGGGCCTCCGCGGCCATGGAGAAGGTCCCGGGCCAGAAAACCCCCACCGAGAACCCGCACAGCGCACACCCCGCCAGGGCGGCCGCCGGATTCCCGGAAAAGGCCGCC
>JBGVCH010000121.1:0-56912 GCA_045226335.1 Christensenellales bacterium
AGGATGGACGTGAAGGTGCCGGACACCACGCTCTCCACCCCGGAGATGTCCGAGGTCATGCGGGTGATGATGTCGCCCTGGCTCACGGAGGTAAAGAAGCGCTGGGACATCTTCTGCAGGTGCCGGTACATCTGGTTCCGCATGTCGTAGGAGATGTGCTGCGCGATCCAGCTGTTCAGGAAGCTCTCCCCCACGCCGATGAGGTTGGACACCAGCAGCAGCCCCAGGGACAGCAGGATCAGCCTGATCAGCGCCGTGATCCCGGTCCCGATCCATCCGGGCAGACCTTCCGTCTTCCCGGCCAGCACATCCACGATGCTGCCGGTGAGGATGGAGGGGAAGATGGAGCACACGGTGCTGATCACGATGCACAAAAGCACCAGCAGCAGCTGCTTGCGGTAGGGCATGATATAGGAGAAGACGCGCTTCAATAAAGCGCCGGTCACTTTCGGCCGGTTGGCTTTCTCCTCCTCGGTCAGGAACTTTCCGCCCCGCGGGCCGCCGCCTCCGGGTGGTGGCATGGAATCACCTTCCTTTTGAAATACCAGAGGTTTGTCTATCCTCTTTCCAGCGAATACAGCCGTGTGGTTCAAACTTATGCCGCTCGCCGGAAGCGATTTTTGCTAAATTTGGCATTTTTCGCTTCCAGAGCGCCTTCCTCCCGACCGCCGGAAGCGATTTTTGCTAAATTCGACACTTTTCGCTTCCAGAGCGCCTTCCTCCCGCCAGCTGGAAGCGATTTTTGCAAAATTTGGCATTTTTCGCTTCCAGAGCGGCCTCTCCCCGCAAGCTCCGGCGGTCTTTTCAGTATTCCTCGGACAAGCCGGGCACAGAGAATCAAAACCTCACACCAAGGCCACCACGGTCCAGGTGCTGCCCCACTGTTTCAGCGCGCGCACGTCCCGGAAGCCCGCCTGCCGCAGGATCTCCGTCTCGTGATCCACCGTCAGGGGCGTGTCGTAGTGGCAGAAGACGTCCTCGCCGATCCCCTGCTCCCGCTTCAGCTGCGCCAGATTGCGGAAGTATTCCGCCTCCAGCGCTTCCGATTCGGCGAAATAGTCCGTGAGAACGAAGAAGCCTCCCGGCTTCAGCGCCCGGCGGAGCTTTTCGTAGAGAGCCCGCTTCATCTCCGCGGGGAAGTGGTGCAGGGACTCCACCGACACGGCGGCGTCGTAGGCCGCCTCCCCCAGGGGCACGTCGAAGTACGAGCCGTTGATTAGTCGCAGGGGTTTCTCGGGGAACTTGCTCCGGAGGGCGTCCAGCATTTCCGGGGACAGGTCGATGCCGGTGACCCGGGCGTCCGGGTTGCGGGCGAAGTACGCCTCCAGCTCCAGCCCGGTGCCGCAGCCCAGGTCCAGAACGGCCGCCCCCGCCTCCGACGGCAGCAGGCCGGCGGTGTAGTCGTAGAAGGCCGACGCGCCTTCGATGGTCTGCCGCATGTGCTCGTCATAGCCCGCCAGCCGCGCGGCAAAGAAGGCGTCCATGGGCTCCAGCGCCGGCCCGGCCTTCTCCTCCGGGATCTCCCCGATCGCCAGCAGGTTGTCCTTGCCCATTCCGCAGACCCAGGGGCTGGAATCGAAGCGGTAGCAGAAATCCAGGAAATCCTTGCGCTGCTCCGGGTCGTTCATGAGTTTCACCAGGATCTCCCGGGGGATCGTCCGCCCGTAGGCGCCGGGGCCCGAGAGCCGGATGTCCGTCACGCCGTTTTGGGTCAGCAGCCCGGTCAGTTCGTCCGGAAGGAAGGCGTAGGTGATGCACCAGGGCGCGCCGCCCCGCTCGTACTCGGCGATCTCCTCCTCGCCGCCCATGATGCCGTCTTCCAGCAGCTTTTCGGCCCGCGCCTTGTCAAAGCGGAAGCCCTCCACCGTCCGCTCCCGGTTTTCCACGCACCAGCGCACGAAGGGATCGTCCGCCTGCTCGTCCAGGAAAAACTGGTTCTTCTGAATGGGATTGGCCAGGTAGGGCAGTGTGCCCAGGCGGCTGGAAACGCTGAGCATGACCCGCTTCCGGGCGATGCGGGTGAGTTCCGCGATGACCCGCTCCTGGTTGGGCCAGGTGTAGGAGACCGGCGCGTCAAAGGAGATCACCAGATCGAAGGACCGGTCGGTGCAGGCGCTCAGGTCCTCCAGGGCGCCCTGCACGAAGGTGATCCGGTCCAGGACCCCCGCCTCCGCCGCCAGCTCCCTGGCCTTGTCGATCATGGGCCGGGAGATGTCGAAGTGCGTCACCCGGCAGCCCTGCTTCGCCAGGAGGATGGAGAACCGCCCGCACCCGGCCCCGCCGTCAAAGACGGTCTCAATGCCCTCCAGGTTCTCCAGCAGTTTGCGCTGCAGGTGGTCCTTCTGGATGATGTCGTCGATGAAGGTGGCCTCCCGGCGGCTCTCCAGCTCGCCCTTGTCGGGGAGGTTCCACTGCCGCTCGGCGATCTTCCGGCTGTAATCCATTTTTCTCTTTCACCCCTGTATGTCCGGGTTGATCCATTTCATGAGGAGGTACTCCGACGCGCTGTCCGCGAAGCCCGCGGCTCGGTACAGGGGAACCCCGGCCTCCGTGGCCTTGAGCTCCACGCAGCAGAGCTCCAGCTCCCGCGCCCGGGCCAGCAGGCGCTCCATCACCGCCCGTCCGTACCCTCTTCGGCGGCGGTCCGGCCGGGTGTACACGTTCAGCACCGTGCCGGTCCTGCCGTTGAGAAAGCGCGGGCTCATGGGCTTCTCCACCGTCAGCAGGAAGGCGCAGGACGCAATCTCCGTCCTCTCCCGGAGGACGATGACGGACAGATCCGTCCCCAGGTGCCTGCGGAAGTACGCCGGCAGTCTCTCCCGGATCGCGCCCGCCTCGGCCCCGCCGAGGGCCCCGAGGTCCTCGGCGAGGTACAGCAGGCGCAGTTCCGTGAGTTCCCCGATGTCTTCCGGGGTGGCCAGTTCAGCCCGCATACGGCTTCCTCCCGATTCTCCGCCTCAGTTCCACCGGATCATGCTGCCCGGGATCCAGAGGTACACGTCGCCGTAGTTGTTGGTGTGGTCGTTGTAAAACCGGCACAGGTACCAGCCGTTGCTCTCCATGCATGCGTGCACCGCGTCGCCGTAGTACAGTTTGCAGGAGGAGTAGCTCGCGCAGTTCGTCCCGGGGCCGTTCCGCGGCACCACCTCGCCGGTGACGGTCCCGTGCTTTTCCGTGCCGAGGGAATACTCCGGCACGCTGTACCAGCCGCCGTCCGGGCTGAAGAGGGATTTCGGGAAGAACCCGTTGCGGGTGACGCCGTCGGTGTAGCCGAACTCCACGTACACCCAGTCCCCGACGCTGAAGTGCGCCAGCAGGTAGGTGATGTCCCGGGGCTTGTACAGCTTCGTGCTGCCGCTCATGCTGGCGAACACCGCGTACCCGTAGCCCGGCCCGCACTGGGGCTGGATCCGCTCCACGCTCCGGTCCCGCAGGCTCAGGTAGCATGCGCCGCCCGGGAACTGCGGGATCTGGCTGGACGTGTTCTTCCGGTAGTAGAAATCCACGGAGGACGGGCTGCAGGTGCCGGAAGACGCGTAAAACGTGATGTACCGGCTGCCGGAGGTCGCCGTGTATCCGCTGACGGTGGGCGGGCTGAAATCCCGGCTGTAGGAAATGGCGTACTGCTTCTGGTCGAACCAGTTGCCGTACTCGTCGTAGAAGTTGACCGTGAGGACCGCGGACGAGGGCACGTCCTTCCTGTAACGGAAGGTCACGGAGGACGGACTGCACACGCCCGTGGTCTTGTTCAGGTTCACGTACTGGCGGCCGGACGAGGTATTGTAGCCGCTGATCTGAGGCGGATCGATGTAGCCGCTCTGCGTCATCAAGACGGAGCCGTCCCGGATCAGCCGGTTGTTCTCGTCATAGCAGTACACGTTGACCCGCCCCGTCTTATCGGTAGGCGTGGGGTCTTTGGTGTACACGTTGCAGTTGGACTGGCTGGCGATCCACCACTGGGGCTGCTTTTCCCAGCCGGCGAACATGTCCATGCTCCACGAAGCGTTGATCTCGCTGTTGGTGAAGGGCACCACCCGCACGGTGTAAATGCCGCTCTGGCCCAGGGAGAGCTCATAGCTGCCGCCGCGGTAGGTCTTGTCCCAGTCCTCGGTGTAGCGGCCGCCGGAGGGCATGGTCACCGTGATGTGATACTTGCCCCACTCCTCGCACTTCCCCAGGATCCCGTCGACGATGTTGAGGATGTTGTAGGTCAGCTCCTGACATTCGCCGGGGTTCTGCTTCAGGGTCAGGCGGGCGTTCCCGAAGGACTCGACGTAGAACACCACGGTCGTGCGGCCGTCGCCGCGGGTCGCGTAGGAATCCGCCGCGGCCGTCCCGGCCGCCAGCAGGAGCGCCGCCGTCAGCAGCGCAAACATGATTTTTCTCAGCACAGCGATCATCCCTCCCTTTCGGTTGTCATCTATGTAACGATGACCGAAGGAAGAATGTTCCTCGCTGTTCAATCTTTCCACCGCTCGTTATCCCACCGTCACCCGGAAGCTCACCGGCATGGCGCCCGCGCCCTTTTCCGTCCGGATCGTGAGCCCGTCCTCGCCGCGCTCCCACGCGCAGGGCTTGCCGTCCAGGCGCTCCGCGGCTCTCACCAGGCCGTGGAAGACGCCATGGCCGTCGCTGTGCCGGGCCAGGGCCGGAGCCCGGTAAACCCCGTCGGGGCTCGGGGCCAGGAAGGTAACGTACAGCTTGTCGCCCTTGCGCGTGTACCGGACATCCCGATGGTTGAAGCCCTTGCGCTCCCCGTCGGCGAAGGCGCCCTCCCGGATGGCCGTGGGGCCCTCGCCGTAGATCCGCCAGGGGCGGGTGCCGTAGACCGCCTCGCCGTTGACCCGCATCCAGTCCCCGATGGCGTCCAGCACCGCGGTTTCCTCGGCGGAGATGGTGCCGTCGGCTTTCGGCCCCACGTTCAGCAGGAAGGTGCCGTTCTTGCTGACCACGTCCACCAGGTCCCGCACCAGATCCTCCGCGGGCTTGAAGACGTTGTTCTCCGTCCAGCACCAGGAGTTGTAGGCGATGGCGGTGTCCGTCTGCCAGTAGTAGGGCTTCATGTCCGCGAACTGGCCCCGCTCCACGTCCGGCACCGCGCAGCCGAAGGGAAGGGCGTCGTGCTTGTAGTTGATGACCGCCTGAGTGCCCCGCTCCGCCGCGCGGTTGCAGTAGTAGGCGGCGATCTTCGCCAGGTACGGCTTCGCGCGCTCCTGCTGGATCCACCAGTCGAAGTACAGCATGGCGGGTTGATAGCGGTCGATGATCTCGCAGGTCCGCAGCACCCAGTCTTCCAGGAACTCCTCCGGGGGGACCAGCTGGTCCAGGGCGTTCATGTTGAAGTCGTCCGGCTCAGTGACGCTGGGCCAGTACAGGTCGCCCTTCTGCGGATCCCCGATGTCGCTGTCGAAAGTGCGGCCGCGGCCCATGAACCAGCAGTGCTCGATGCGGTGGCTGGAGGCGCCCACGGCCAGGCCCCGGCCGCGGCAGGCGGCGGAGAGCTCTCCCAGGACGTCCCGGCGGGGGCCCATCTCATACGCGTTCCAGCGGGAGATGGCGGAGCGGTACATCTGGAAGCCGTCGTGGTGCTCCGCCACGGGGATCACATAGCGCGCGCCGGTCTTCCGGAACAGGTCCGCCCAGGCTTCCGGGTCAAACTTCTCCGCCCGGAACAGAGGGATGAAGTCCTTGTACCCGAATTCCCTGTGAGGCCCGTAGGTCTTCACGTGGTGCTCAAACTCCGGCGTTCCCGGGCAGTACATGTTCCGCGGATACCACTCGTTGGCAAAGGCCGGGACGCTGTAGACGCCCCAGTGAATGAAAATGCCGAACTTCAGGTCCATGTACCATTCGGGCACCCGGCTCTCGGCCAGGGATGCCCAGCTGTCGGTGTACGGGCCCTTTGCGATGACCCGCTCAATGTCGGCCAGGCGCGTGTTCTCCATCGGCTCGTCCTCCCTTCCCGGATTGACGCCATCATACCACAGTTCGCGTCAAAATGCTACAGAAAAGCGGAAGCCCGGAGGCTCCCGCGTGAAGGAGGGGCGCAATCAGCCCTCTTTGACCCGGCGCACCCGCAAGACGCCCTCGATGGCCTTGAGGCGCTCCACGGTGTCCCTGGGCATGGGTTCGCTCAGGTCCAGCAGGGTGGCGGCGTAATCGCCGCGGCTCTTGTTCACCATGTTCTCGATGTTCAGTCCCTGGGCGCCAAAGAAGGTGGTGATCTGGGACAGCATGTTGGGGATGTTGCGGTGCAGGATCACGACCCGGGCCGCGGTCTCGCAGACGCCGGCGCTGATCTCGGGATAGTTGACGGAGTTGCGGATGTTGCCGTTGTCCAGGTAGTCCTGGACCTCGCCCACGGCCATCACGGCGCAGTTGTCCTCGGCCTCCTCGGTGGAAGCGCCCAGGTGCGGGATGACGATGGCCTTGTCCATGTTGGCGCTGACGCCGTTGGGGAAGTCGGAGACATAGCGGGCCAGCTTGCCGGCCGCCAGGGCTTCCGCCATGGCCTTCTCGTCCACCAGGGAATCCCGGGCAAAGTTCAGCACCACGGCGCCGTCCTTCATCTTCGCGATGGCGTCGGCAGAGATCATGCCCTTGGTGGCAGGGGTGGCGGGCACGTGGATGGTCACATAGTCGCTCACCGCGTAGATCTCGTCCACCTTCTCGGCGTGGCGCACGGCGGGAGACAGGTTCCAGGCCGCCTTGACGGACATGTAGGGGTCATAGCCGTAAACCTTCATGCCCAGGGCGACGGCGGCGTTGGCCACCAGCACGCCGATGGCGCCCAGGCCGATGACGCCCAGGGTTTTGCCCTGCAGCTCGTGGCCGGCGAAGGCCTTCTTGGCCTTCTCGGTGGTCTTGGCGATGGCTTCGTCCGCCTTGTTCGCCTTCACCCAGGCGATGCCGCCGGCCACGTCGCGGGCCGCCAGCAGCAGGCCGCACAGCACCAGTTCCTTGACGGAGTTGGCATTGGCGCCGGGGGTGTTGAAGACCACGATGCCCTCCTCGGCACAGCGGTCCAGGGGGATGTTGTTGACGCCGGCGCCGGCGCGGCCGATGGCCCGCAGTCCGGCCGGGAAGGCCATTTCCTTCATGTCCGCGGAGCGCACCAGCACCGCCGCGGCGTCGTCAATGGCGTCCACCAGGGTATAGCCTTCGCGGAAGCGGTCCGTGCCGACCTTCGCGATGTTGTTCAGGCAGAAAATCTTGCGGTCTTTCATGTTCAGCCATTCTCCTTCTCAAACGCGGTCATGAAGTCCACCAGCGCCTGCACGCCTTCGATGGGCATGGCGTTGTAGATGGAAGCGCGCATGCCGCCCACGGTGCGGTGTCCCTTCAGGTTCTTGAAGCCCGCCGCGGTGGCCTCGGCGATGAACTTCTTGTCCATATCCTCGTTGCCGGTGACAAAGGGCACGTTCATCAGGGAGCGGTCCGCCGGGTTGACGGTGCCCTTGAACATGGTGCTCTGGTCCAGGTAGTCGTACAGGATCTTGGCCTTCTTCTCGTTGATAGCCTTCATGGCCTCCAGGCCGCCCTTTTCCTTCAGCCACTTGAACACCAGGCCGCAGACGTAGATGTTCCAGCAGGGCGGGGTGTTGTACAGGGACTTGTTGTCCGCGTGGGTCTTGTAGCGCAGCATGGTGGGGGTGAAGGGCAGCACATCCTCACGGATCAGGTCTTCCCGGATGATGACGATGGTGACACCCGCCGGGCCCACGTTCTTCTGCACGCCGCCCCAGACGATGCCGTACTTGGTCACGTCCATGGGCTCGGACAGCATCATGGAGGACACGTCGCTCACCAGGTCCTTGCCCTTGGTGTTGGGCAGGGTCTTGAAGGCGGTGCCGTAGATGGTGTTGTTCTGGCAGATGTACACATAGTCGGCGTCCGGGCTGACGGGCAGGTCGCTGCAGTCCGGGATGTAGGTGAAGGTCTTGTCCGCGGAGGATGCGATCCGGTTGACCGTGCCGTAGCGCTCCGCCTCGGCGGCCGCTTTCTTGGCCCACTGGCCTGTGATGATGTAGTCCGCCACGCGGTTCTTCATCAGGTTCATGGGCACCATGGCGAACTGGGTGTGGCCGCCGCCCTGCAGGAAGAGGACCTTATAGTTTTCGGGGATGCCCACCAGTTCGCGCAGATCAGCCTCCGCGGTGTCCAGGATGGCCTCGAAATCCTTGGAGCGATGGCTCATCTCCATCACGCTCATGCCGGAACTGCCGTACTCCAGCATTTCCTCCGCGCACTTGCGCAGCACTTCCTCCGGCAGACAGGCCGGACCCGCGGAAAAGTTGTACACTCTGCTCATGATGACCCCTCCGTTATAAATCTTGATGAATCAACGCAACAACGGCGCCGGAGCGAACCCCGGTGCCGCCATTATAGCACAACCGTCAATCGGTTTCTGTATTTCTTCTGCATGTTCGAAACGGTTTTCTTTTCACCGTTTACGCCATCACAGTGCCGTCCTTGGTGACAATGGCATACCAGAGGGGCGGCCTTTCCACAGGCGTGTCGCTGAAGCGCAGCGCGTCACGGATGGCCGCCTCGGCCCGGTCCGCCTCCTCCGCGTTCCGGGCGTAGAGGGTGCAGAGGGGCGTGTGGGGCCAGACATGATCGCCGATGCGCACCGGCAGGACAAAGCCCACGGAGTAGTCGAGAGAATCCGTCTTGCGGATGCGGCCGGCGCCCATGGCCTGGGCCGCGAGACCCAGGGCCGCGGTGTCCATGGAGGCCACCCAGCCGGTCTTCCCGCAGGCCACCTCCCGCACCACCGCCGCCTGGGGCAGCAGCGACAGATCGTCGCACACGGCGGGATCCCCGCCCTGGGCCGCGATCATTTCCTTCAGCTTGGCCAGGCCTCTGCCGCTCTCCAGGGCCTGCCGCAGTTTTGCTTCGCCCTCCTCCGGGGAAGCCGCCGCGCCGGCCAGCACCAGCATGTAGCTGCCCAGCAGCAGGGAGACCTCCAGCAGGTCGCCCTTCGTCCGGCCCGCCAGCACGTCGATGGCGTCCTTCACCTCCAGGGCGTTGCCCACGTGGGTGCCCAGGGGCTGGGCCATGCCGGTGACGATGGCCGCCACGGGCTTCCCGGCCAGGGTGCCGATGTCCACCATGGCCCTGGCCAGCTCAATGGAGCCCTCCAGGGTCTGCATGATGGCCCCGGAGCCGGTCTTCACGTCCAGCACGATGGCGTCCGCGCCGCTGGCCAGCTTCTTGGACATGATGGAGGAGGCGATGAGGGGCAGGCTGTCCACGGTGCCGGTGACGTCCCGCAGGGCGTAGAGAGTCTTGTCCGCGGGGGCCAGGCTGCCGGTCTGGCCGATGACCGCCACGCCGATGTCGTTCACCTGGCCCACGAACTCCTCCTCGCTGAGCCCGATGCGGAAGCCCGGGATGGACTCCAGCTTGTCCAGGGTGCCGCCGGTGTGGCCCAGGCCCCGGCCCGACATCTTGGCCACCGGCACGCCGCAGGCCGCCACCAGGGGTGCCAGCACCAGGGTGGTGGTGTCGCCCACGCCGCCGGTGGAGTGCTTGTCCACCTTGATCCCCGGGATGGCCGACAGGTCCGCCACGTCGCCGGAGTCCCGCATAGCCAGGGTCAGGCGGGTGGTCTCCTCGGCGGTCATGCCGTTGAGCCGGATGGCCATCAGCAGCGCCGCCAGCTGGTAGTCCGGCACGGTCTGATCCGCCGCACCTTCCACAAAGAAATCGATCTCCTCCTGCGTCAGTTCCTGTCCGAGCTTCTTCCGGACAATGATGTCCACCATGTTCATGGACCATGCCTCCTTCTTCTCAATCGATGGGCTGACCGTTCATATCGTAGAGATGCCATCCGTCGGCGCAGCAGGCCAGGAAGCCGTACCCCGGCACGCCGACGATCCTGTCGCAGCCCTCCGGCGTCAGGGTCCGGTCGTCCCGGAACAGGACGCACGCTTCCGTCTCGTTCCGCCAGACCAGCGCCCAGTCCCGGTCCGCAAAGGTCGTCATCCGGGCGATCCCCTCTCCCGGCAGCCCTTCGATCCAGGACCAGACCTGATCGCCCAGCGGGGTCCCGTCATCGTTCAGAACCCGGTATCCGTCCAGCTCCCAGTCGTACTCGATCCGGATCGCTTCCCGGATCGGCGGATACGCGGCCAGCATCGCCGGATCCGGTTCCCCGGCCGCCAGGGCTTTCTCCTCGCTGTCAAAGACTTCCTGAGTCACCGTATCCCGATACCGGATCTCCGTGTAATCGTCGGTGGACAGATCTTCCCACGTTTTCCCCGTGTAGATGTCATAGAAGAAATACCGGTCGTCCTGCTTGTAAGTATACCAGTGCATAAAGCTATCATGATCCATCAGGAACCCGTCCGTCACATCCAGCAGGATCCGCCCGTCCAGCCCCACCACGCAGCTGCGGCCGATATCCCAGCTCATGGTGTCGTCCATCACGGCCGTGTTGTCGGCAAACACCTCCATCTGGCCGTCATAGGGCCGCCAGTACAGCCCCGGGAAGCGGGTCAGCTGTTCCCCGGTCTCCAGGGACCAGACCACGGCGCAGCTCTGGCCGTCCAGCTGCTCATAGCCCGTGAGCATCCCGTTGGTCACGCATGTCAGGTCCGCGTTCATCTCCAGCTTGATTGACGCGCCCGGCGCGGCCTTCAGCACCTGCGTCCCGTCCGGGGCAAAAACCCCGAGGTCTCTGACGATCAGCCAGCGCCCGCCCCCGGCGGCGTATTCCTCCAGGGGATAGCCGGTGGTGAGATCCGCCGTCATCTGATTGCCGACGAAATCAAACACCAGCAGATGCGTCGTCACATACGTCTCCCCGTCCGGCGGCAGGAAGAACGCAAAGCCCTTGCCGGTGCCGTACAGCCGCAGATCCTCCTGCTCCTCCCAGCCGGCCAGGGGCGTCACGTCGCCCTCCTCCGTGATCCGCACCGGGCCCTCCTCCGTCATGGCGAAGGTCACGCCGTCCCAGGCGTCGATGGCCGTCACGCCGCTCAGCACCGTGGCGCCGTCCCGGAATCGCACCAGATCGCCGTCGATCCGCAGGTATTCACCGGTCCATTCCGCTTCATCCGCCGACAGCAGCCGGCCGGCGAGCCCCGTCTCCGCCAGGGCCGGAAGGCAGAGCGCGCAGCAGAGAACGGCCGTGAGCCAGCCAATGTGCTTCCCGTGTTTCATCCCTCATTCCTCCAGTTTCCGGATCTTCCGGATCTCCGCTTCCTCCGGGGTCATGTAGGCCGTGTGCTGGTTGACGTAGATCACGAAGCCCGTGGGGCTGCCGCCGGGCTTTCTCACGTAGCGTCTGCGGGTGTAATCTACCGGGACGCCGGCGGAGCGCTGGCCCTTCGAGAACCAGGCCGCCAGCAGGGCCGCCTCCCGCAGGGTGTCCAGGGGGATCTCCCCCTCAGAGCGAACGATCACATGGCTGCCTGGCATGTCCTTGGCGTGGAGCCACATCTCGTCGGGTTTTGCGCTCTGGGTCAGGCGCTCGTTCTGGGCGGCGTTTTTCCCCACGGTGATCTCGATCCCGTCCGAGGAGAGGAAGCGGCAGGGCTTTGATTTGGGCAGCACCCGCTTCTCCCGGCGGTTGGTGACCCGCTTCATGTAGCCGGTGCGGGCCAGTTCCTCCCGGATCTCCTCCAGCTCGCTCTCCTCCACGCAGTTCCCCACGTCCAGCAGGGCGCCTTCCAGGTAGTTCAGCTCCTTCAGGGTCAGGGCTTTCTGTTCCGCGGCGGTGGTGCGGGCCGCCCGGGCCTTCTGGTAGCGCTTGAAGTACCGCTGGGCGTTCTGCACCGGGGTCAGGCGGATGTCCAGAGGCACCGTCAGGGTCCCGCCGTTCTCGTCGTAATAGTTGGGCAGCGCCGCCTCCGCCATGCCCTTTTCCAGCTGCCACAGGTTTGCGTTGATCAGCTCGCCCATGACGCGGTATTCCTCCATCCGGGCGGCGGAGGCCAGCTCCTCCTCCTGCAGGGCCAGCTTCTTCTCGCAGCGCTCGATCTGCCCCTTCAGCAGACGGACCATGGAGGCGGATTTCTGGCTGATGCGGTCCCGGGCGTCCCGGCCTCCGAAGTAGGCGTCCAGGGCGGCGCTGAGGCTGGCCATGGGTTTCTGCGCCGTCAGGTCCTGGCTCAGGTACGGGAAGGGAAAGACCTCCGCCGGATCGCCGTCGCCGTTCTGCAGCACCCGGGCGTCCGCCATGCCGGGGAGCCGCCGGAAGAGCCCACAGAGCCGCTCCGCCGTCTCCCGAAGGTTTGACGGCCGGTCCTCGCCGGATTCCAGCACCCGGAAGGCCAGCTCCTTCGCCGCCACGGCGCTGAGGCCCGCCACCTGCGCCCCCAGGGCCTTGTGCAGCGGCACGTCGCCGGTGTTCGCCAGGCGCGCAGCCAGCTCCTCCGGCGTCACGGCGCCCGGGTCCGCCTTGTCCTGGGCCGGCGGCGCCTCGTAGGTCAGCCCCGGCTGGATCTGCCGCACCCGGCTCATGCCCTCGCTGACGTGCCGCGCCGCCTCCAGGATCCGCCCGTTCCCGTCCGTCAGGATCAGGTTGGAGTGCCGGCTCATGACCTCCAGGATCAGCCGCCGGTCCACGTGGTCCCCCATCTCGTCGATGGTGTCGATGTCGATGTGGATCACGCGGTCGCCGCCGATCTGTCTTACGGACTTGATCCGCCCGCCCAGCAGCGTCTTGCGCATCAGCATGCAGAAGGCCGGAGGCTCCAGCGGATTGGCGTAGCTTCCGGCGGTCAGGTGGCAGCGGGCGTTGTTGGGGGACGCGCACAGCAGCAGCTTGCGGTTTTCGTTCCCGGCCCGGATCAGCAGGATGACGGTGTCCCGCTCCGGCTGGCTGATCCGGTCGATCCGGCCCCCCGCCAGCAGCCCGTCCAGCTCCCGGGCCGCAAAGCCCAGGGTCAGGCCGTCCATGGGCACGGCGCATCCCTCCCTTTCGCTTTTCATCTGCCTTTAGTATAGCCAATTCTGCCGGTTTGGCAAGTTCATTTCGTCATTAATTGCACCTGCAGGCACGTTTTCATCTTCATTAATTGCACCTTTTGGCATGTTTTTGGCTTGATTAATTGCACCTTTTGGCATGTTTTCGGATCGATTGTTTGCACCTTTTGGCATGTTGGCGCAAAAAACCCGCCTCCTGCAGAGTCGCACGGGGCGGGCGGATCATGCGTCCGGGTCAGCGCAGCGGCACATAGCCCGCTTGGGCGATGCAGGCCTGGCCCTCGTCGGAGACCATCCAGTTCACGAAGCGCTCGGCGGTCTCGTTGCCCTCCACATAGACCGCGTAGTAGCACACCGTGAAGGGATAGGCGCCGCTCTGGAGGTTTTCGGGGGTGGGGGCGACGCCGTCCACCGCCAGCACCTTCAGGCTGCCCTCCCGGTAAAGGGAATCCACATAGTACAGGTAGGAGTATCCGATGGCTTCCCGGCCGCCGTCAAAGTTGCCCACCTGGGCGATCAGGTCCGCCATACCGTCGGAGATGTAGTTGCTCTCGGCGGCGGTGAGCTGGAAGCCGTCCATCACCAGCTCCTCCATGGCGGTCTGGCTGCCGCTGCCGTGAGGCCTCTGGTAGGCGGCGATCATCAGGTCCTTCTCGCCTCCCACGTCGCTCCAGACGCGGATGGCGCCGGTGTAGATTCCCCGGATCTCATCGGCGGAGAGGCCGTCCACGGGGTTCCGGCTGTTCACCAGGAAGACGAAGGCGTCGTAGCAGACGGGCACCAGGACGAAGTTCACCCCAGCGTCCTCGGCGGCCTTGCGCTCATCCGCGTTGGGGCCGGTGCCGATGACGATGTCGATGGGGTGGGTGTCGTCCATCATGATCCCCCGGCTGGCGATGGTCACCATGGGGTTGGAGGCGCCGGTGGTGAGCCGGTCATAGGCGTAGGGCGTGGTAGAGAAGGAGACGAAGCCGCTCAGGTCCTCCTCCGGCAGGTCCAGCCACTGCCGGGCCAGCTCCATGGCCATGGGCACGCAGACGGTGGAGCCGTCGATGGAGGGGTATGCACCCCAGCCGCCGACGAAGAGGCTGTCGCTGCCGGGGTAGGGCGTGGTCTCCCCCAACTGGAAATCATCGCGCTCCGCCACGTAGCGCTGCCAGCCCTCGTCCTTGGTCAGGGCCTGGTTGATCTGGCTCCAGGAGCCGGCGGTTTTGTCCCCCTCCGCCTCCTCGCCCGCGGCGAAGGAAAGCAGGAACAGCATGGAAACGCAAAGCGTCAGGCTCAGAATCCTTTTCATTGGTGTCGACCTCCCATATTCTCATTCCCGCGGCGCGATGACGCCGCGGGCGACTGCCAGTTCGTAGACGCCTTCCGCCAGGCCCTCCGCCAGCCATTGCTGGTATTCCGGCGTGGACAGCAGGACGTCGTCGGTGCCGTTGCTCATGAACCCCAGCTCGATCAGGAAGCAGGGCATCTTCGCCCAGTTGTTCCCCACATAGCTGTCCGTGCCCTGCAGCCGGAGCCGGACGCCGGAGCCGTAGGCGGCCCGGGCCGCCAGGGCCTCCAGCAGGATCCGGCCGTAGCCGTCATAGGTCTCCCGGTCCGCCACCGCTTTCGCGTAGTCGGAGTGCACGGGGTGGTAGAAGGAGAACCCGCGGTATCCGGCGTTGCTGTTCAGGTCCCCGTGGAGCCGGAGCATCACGTGGGCCCCGGCCTCGTTGGCGATATCGGCGCGTTCCCGGTTGAGATACCGCTTCTCCTCGATCTCCCGGGTCATCACCACGGTGGCACCCTGGCGGAGCAGCTCGTCCCGGAGCGCGTATCCGCACTCCAGCATTACGATGGACTCCCGCCGGTTGGTCCTGACGCCTTCGGCCATGCCGCCCGTGGTGCTGTAGCCCTCCAGGCCGGGTCCCAGGGGCTCCCGCTGTCCGCCCGGCGCGTTTTGATGGCCGGGATCCACGCAGACGACGACCCCGTTCAGGCGTCCGCCCGCGGCGGGCTCGGTCTCTTTGGCCCGGAGGGCGTACCCCTTGGTGGTCTGACCGGAAGCCAGCACGGTGCCGTTCTTTCCGGAGCGCAGCGTGACGTACACATTGCCGGCGTTGTAGACGTGCGGCAGCGTCAGCACGCCGCTGTACGCGTAGTCCCCGTCCGGGTACAGGAGCACCTCGCCCGTCTGCCGGGTGCTGCGGAACTGCAGCCAGACAAACCCGTGGCCCGGGGCGGTGAACGAATAGGCGATGCCGCCCTCCGCCGGGGTCAGCGTCAGGTCCCGGACCCCCTTGCGGTCGCCCGTAAAGTCCAGTGCCGTCCCCTCCGGCCGGGGCGTGCCCGGGTAGTCCGCCTTCGCCTGTTCGACGCTGCGGCCGTCGACCCGCTCCAGCCGCACGGTCAGGCGGCAGGGATCATAGGAGCACAGGAGCGGAGACGCCCCGGCGAACCGCCCGTCCTCGCTGTACAGCGTGAACCAGCCGCTCTCCCGGTCGGTGGCGTAGCGGACGACGGCGAAGTTCTCCCCCGGCAGGTCAAAGCCGACCCGGAACAGGCCGGGCTCCGTGCTCACGGCGAGACCTTCCGACACGACGGAAGCGCAGAGGCCCAGCGCCAGGATGATCAGCGCCGCCGCCAGCGCGTGTCTGATCCCTTTCAAGACGGTCCACTCCCCTTCAATCCGATTGGGCCTCCTGGATCACCTCATGGAACACCGTCTCCGGCACCCAGTACCGCCCGGCCGCGATCCGGACCCGTAGCCAGCCGTCCGCGGCCTCCAGGACCTCCGCCTGTTCTCCGGACCAGACATGGCTCACCCGCTGGCCTTCCGGGGCGTCGCAGAGCCAGACCGCCCGCCCGGCCTCCCCCGACAACAGGATGCCCAGGGTGCGGCTGTCGCCTGTCCGGGCCCGGTACAGGGTCACGTCGTTGATGTCGAAGCCCACATAGTCGTACTCGGAATACCTGAAACCTTCCTCCTCGCACAGATACGGCCGCTCGAAGCTGATCTCGCTGCCGGAGCAGAGCCACTCGTTGTACGTCCACTCCTCCGGCCTGCTCAAATCCGGCTCGTCCTCGCTGGTGACATCCTCGCTGACAGGCACCGCACCGGGGCGGAAGCGTGCGGACACGACGGTGAACAGGGTCTGCCCGGTAATATGCCGGACATTGTCCGCCGGCGCCCAGGCCTCCTCGATTTTCAGCTCGGCGTCATAGCCCAGGTAGAGTTCGTACGCCCCGCGGCTGTAATCGCTGACCCGGACCGGCGTCCCCGCGGGCAGCTTTCCGGCGGCCCGGGTGCAGAGCGCGTCCCGATAGAGGGTCACGGGGCCCTCCGCCTCCGGGTTGTCCAGGTAGGCCTCCCAGGACAGGGAGGCCTTCTCTCTGGCCCCGGTGTCCGTCCGGCCGTTGTCCCCGTGGTAGCGGCCGTAGTCCCCGCTGCCGGTCTGCATGTTCATCTCGATGCTCATCCCCGGCGGCAGCGAGATCTGCTCCAGGGAGACGCAGCCGTTGAAGGCGTATTCATCGATCTCCGTCACCGTCAGGGGCACCGTGATGCTCACCAGCCGGCCGCAGCCGCTGAAGGCACAGAAGCCGATGGACTTGAGCCCCATGGGCAGCGAGACGGTGGTCAGCGGGATGTCCACGTCGTCGTCGTCGAAGGCCCGGTTCGCGATGACCTCCGTCCCCGCCGGCACGTCGTAGTGCTTGTCGTCCCTGCCGGCGGGATAGCGGATCAGGGTCTTGCGGTCCGCGGAGAACAGCACGCCGTCCACGTCGCAGTACGCCGGATTCCCCTCCGCCACGGTGTAGCGGCCGACGGTGACGTGCTCGCTCCCGTAGATCCCGTAGATGTCCGCGACGTCGGCGGGGACCACCAGCTCGCCGACGGTCAGGGCGTATGCGGCGTCCAGGCTGATCTGAACCCCCGGCGGGATCGTCAGCACCCGCATGCCGAGGGGCCCGAAAGCGCCGGTCCCGATGTATTGCAGGCTGTCGGGGAGGACGATGGTGTCCAGGTCGTACAGGCCGTCCAGATACAGGTCCGCCCGGATCGATCCGATGGGCGCCCGCTCCGACCGCCACTGCACCTCGCCGTCCTCATCGATCCACTCGTCTTCCATGCTGTTTCCCAGCACGGTGACCCCCTCGTGCACCACGACGGTCTTGCCCTCCAGGTGCCAGAGGGGCACTTCCTCCAGCGTGTCCGGCTTGCAGAAAGCCCAGACGGGTTTGCCGCCGATCTCCGTCTCCACGCACACCCAGCCGTCGCACGCACACAGGCCGATGACCGTGTCCCCCGGGGACAGGGTCGCGATGCGGCGCCGGCTGAGGTTGGGGTCGTCCGTCAGGCTCGTCTTCGCGGTGACCCGCAGCAGGCTCCGGCTGAAATAGCTCGGGAAATAGCGGTGGGTCTCCCGCGCCGCGGCGCAGTCGGCATGGATCCAGCCGATGCGCTTCTCCCGGGCGGAAATGCTGTACTCGATGAGCATCCATGCCTTGTCGTCGTCCCAGCCCAGCAGGCGGAAAGGCTCCTTGGTGCTGACGGACGCCTTGCCGTTGGCACCGCGCCAGGCCTCCTCGTCAGGCGCGCCGTAGACGGGGAAGGATGTGCCCTTCTTCACGCCGAAATCGGCGGCCGTCACCATGATGGGATTCTTGAACCACGCATAATTCACAAGCCCCAGGGCGTCGGTCCCATCGGCGTCCTCCCAGTCGTCGTCCTCCTCCGCCGGGGCGATCGCCGCGGGCAGCAGAAGCATCGCCGCCAGCAGCAGCGCCAGCCATTTCTTCACGGCCCGGTCCCCTCCTTCCGAACGCTTTTCTCTGCCCCGATTGTACCACTCGGCACGGGATTGTCAAGGCAGCCTGCACATTCCGGAAACAAAACGAACCAGATCGCCCGAATCGTGCAATTCCCCGGGATTTTTGTGAAAAATCGCTTTTCTTTCCCGGTCAAATCGTTTATAATGTCCCCGGTCTCCAAATCCACAAGGAATGAGGGCGAGCCAATGACAGATTTTGTCAACACCTGGAACAACGACTCCTTCCTGACCTACCCCGTGGGACCCCTGGGCCTGGTGGCCATGCGGGGCACCGAGGAACTCGGCGAAAAGGTGAACCGCTACCTGACCCGCTGGCGTGACACCAATGAGGAGCCCAGCGGCGAGGGCGACATGCGCACCACCCCCGGCCAGCAGCGGCAGGACTTCCTGATCCGCACCGCCTGCCCCCGCTTCGGCAACGGCGAGGGCAAGGGCATGATCAAGGACTCCGTCCGGGGCTACGACATCTACATCCTCTGTGACATCGGCGCCTACAACTGCACATACAACATGTACGGCCGCGAGATCCCCATGGGACCCGACGAGCACTACATGGACCTGCGGCGCACCATCGCCGCCATGGGAGGCAAGGCCAAGCGCATCAGCGTCATCATGCCCATGCTCTACGAGGGCCGGCAGCATCGCCGCTCCTCCCGGGAGTCCCTGGACTGCGCCATGATGCTGCAGGAACTGGTGGAGATGGGGGTCACCAACATCATCACCTTCGACGCCCACGATCCCCGGGTCCAGAACGCCATCCCCACCGGCAGCTTCGACTCCGTCATGCCCTCTTACCAGATCTTCAAGGCCCTGCTCAAAAAGGAAAAAGCCCTGTCCATCGACAAGGAGCACATGATGGTGGTCTCCCCGGACGAGGGCGCCATCGACCGCAACATCTTCTACGCCTCGGTGCTGGGCCTGGACATGGGCATGTTCTACAAGCGCCGGGATTACACCCGGATCGTCAACGGCCGGAACCCCATCGTCGCCCACGAGTACATCGGCGACAGCGTGGAGGGCAAGGACATCTTTGTGGCCGACGACATCATCTCCTCCGGCGAGTCCATCATCGACCTGGCCCGGGAGTTGAAGAAGCGCAAGGCCAACCGGATCTTCGCCGCCGCCACCTTCTCCCTGTTCACCAGCGGGATCGACGCGTACAACAAGGCCTATGAGGACGGGGTCATCGACCGGGTGATCTCCACCAACCTGACCTACCGCACGCCCGAGCTGAAGCAGGCCCCCTGGTTCATCGAGGCCGACATGAGCAAGTATATCTCCTACATCATCGCCACCCTGAACCACAACCGGTCCCTCAGCAAGCTGCTCAACCCCTACGAGCGCATTCACCGGCTGCTGGACAACTACACGCAGGAGCAGACCGCCGCCGGTCTCAGGCTGGTGTGATGGGCGGGGGCGTCACGATCCGCAGCGCTGCGGAACAGGACCTGCCCGCGCTGGCATCACTGAAGGCGCTTTACATGAAATCCTGCTACCGGGGGTACGTGCAGGCGGAACGGCTGGACAGCCTGTGCGCCGGCGACTATCTCCCCCAGTTCACCGCCTGGTACCTGGATCCCGCCTGCATGATCGAGGTGCTGGAGGTGGGCGGGACCATCGACTGCTATGTGGTGAGTTCCCTGAGCGGCGAGGCCGGCAAGGGGCTCATCATCGAAACCCGGGCCCGGTTCCCCGGCAGCACCGACACGGACCGGCTGATGATCGGCCGGGCGCTGGAGGCCCTGAAGGCCCGGAACTGCACCCGGGTTCAGACCTGGATCCTGAAGGCCAACTACCGGGCGCGCTTCCTCTACGAGGCCTGCGGTTTCCACACCGACGGCCTGAGCAAGAGCATCGAGATCCGCGGCAGCGCCTACGAGATGCTGGAATACCAGTACCGCATGCCCGAGACCCACAGCCTGTCGTGAACACGGCAGGTTTTCTTCTCACGGCTTACGCATGAACCAGACAAATCTGGCAATCGCCGCAACGACCTCATCCGGCCTGCGCGAACAAGCAGAGCAGCCATGCGAAAAAGTATGCGCGCAGGCCACCTTCCCCTGAAGGGGAAGACTTTTGGCCGCTTAATTACCCCTGCCTTCCCCTTCAGGGGAAGGTGGACCGCCGCAGCGGTGGATGAGGTCATCTGTCAGACGAACGGGAAACAATCCTTCCTGATTTCATTCACAGAAATGCCATTCATGCGTAAGCCGTGGTTTTCTTCCGCGTCCCGGTTGACAAACCCATGGCAAAGCGGCTACAATGGACAGGCATGAAACAAAAAGGAGGAACGCCCATGGCGCTTTCCGAACACGACCGGAATCAGCTCATTCAGACCCTGGAGGCCGCCCGGAGCAAGGAGGCGGACAATCACGCCGACGAGGCCCGGCCCCTGTATGAGGAGGCGCTCCGGCTGGATCCGGAGAACCGCGAGGCCGCTTTCTTTCTGTATGTGTATGACGCCGCGGGCCTGTCCCGGGGAGAGTTCGGCGACGCCTGCAAGGAGACGGCGGAGCGCCTGACCGCCGCCGCCGGGGAGCTGGCGCAGGCGCCGGACGCCGCGGCGCGTTTTGCCCCCATGGCCAAGCGCAGCCTGAACCTGGCGAACCGGTATTTGAAGGCCCTGGACCGCCAGGAGGAGCACTTCTCCTCCACCGTGCGCCAGGACATCCAGCTGAACCAGCAGCGCAACAACCGGGCCCGCAAGGCGTGCTATGACCTTCTGGCCTGTGTGGAGAAGACCGCGGACGGCATCCCCGGCGCGGAGCAGGCCGCTCAGGACGCCCGGAAGGCCAGCCTGAACCTGCTGAACGAGCACGGCGAGATCCTGGATCCCAGAGTCCTCCGCACGGAGACGAAACGCCTCCAGGACAGCGTGGGCGTCATCGAGCCCCAGGACGCCGGCCCCACGACGCGCCTCCGCCGCTTCGGGCAATACAAGTTCAAGATCGCGGCCGTGCTGCTGGTGCTGTGCCTGGCGGCATCGATCGTGTATTACCACGCGAATAAAAGCCTGACGCTTCGCCAGGCCGAAGCGATCCTGGCGGCAGTCGACATCAACGGCACGGGCACCAAAGCTGCCGGCGAAAGTGTCGAGGCCGGCAATGCGAGCGTCGAAGCCGTTATTGAGAGCAACGAAGCCGCCAATGAAAGCGTTGAGAGCGTCGAAGCCGTCAAAGAGAGCATCGGGAGCGTCGAAGCCGCCGGTGTAATCGCCAAAGCCGTCAGCGAGAGCGCCGAGGCTGTCAGCGGGAGCGTCAAGGTTGTCGACGAGAGCGTTGAAGCCAAAGAATTGTCGCCCGAGAACAAAGAAATCCTTGAGTACTACCACTACGACGTCGCGAGTCTCACTTCCGAACAGGTGGACAGCGTCCGTGCGTATGTGAAAAACGGGATTTCCACCCCGGAGCTGATCTACAACACGGTTCTGTACGCGGTGCTGTATATTCTCCTGTATCTGTGTGTCCGCATGGAATACAAAAAGAATCACAGGCATACCATGCTCATGGCCGGCGTTTTCCTCGGCATCCATGCGATTGCCTTCATCCTGAAGTTCTTAGGTGGATCAGGTCTGCAATATCTGAGCGCGGAAATCGGCAGCATCTCCTGCCTGCTGGTTGGCATCGGCTTGCTGATGCTGGTCCGGTCCGGTCCTGCCCGGGGCGAGACGTTCAGCTGGATGATCGTTGGACACGCGCTGCTGGTGACCGTGCTTACCGTGGTCAGCTACCTCAATCTGCACGCCTGGCAGAAGCCGACCTATCTCCTGATGGGCGTTTGGTCTGTCCTGTTCGACCTGGCCGCCGCAATCCTGCTCTTCGACTTCAACCGGAAGCACACCCGCGAAAAAGGCGAGAAGGCGCAAACGAAAAAGGTGCACTGAGCACCTTCTCCGATGATCCTCACGCGTAGCGCAGCACGTCCCGGAGGCTCCGGATCTCCCGACAGCTGTCGGGGAGTTCCGCCGGTCCGAGCGGGGACTGGGCCGTGCGGATGAACAGGCTGTCCATCCCCACCGCGTCCGCGCCCCGGCAGTCGCACACCGGGTCGTTGCCCACCATGAGGCTCTTTCTCAGGTTGATCCCATCCCTCTCCGGCATTCGGAAGAACGCCGGGGAGGGTTTTTTCACGCCCGCGTCGCTGGACAGATAGATCCGGTCGAACAGCCCGTCGATGCCCAGCTTCTTCAGTTCCGGCCGCGTGAAGACCGCCTGGGCGTTGGACAACAGGATGACCTTTCTCCCCCGGGCCCTCAGGGCCACCAGCAGCTCCGCGGCGAAGGGAAACAGCCGCAGCTTCTTCATGGACAGCCCCCGGAACCACACCGCCAGGGCCTCCGCCTCGCCTTTCGGCAGGAAACCGCCCTGCCGGGCCGCCAGGGTCTGGAACACCGGGACCACGCTGATCTCGCCCGGGCCTTCCGTTCCGCTCTTCTTCAGCTGAAGCGCCAGCTCCGCCCCGCGTTTCGCGCACAGAGCGCCATAGGCCTGCCGCAGGGCCGCCGGGGTACAGGGCCGGCCCCACCGGCTGTAGTACACCGCCAGCTTTCTCCACAGGACGGGATCGTTCTCGTCCGTGCGGATGTCCACCAGGGTGCCGTACAGGTCAAAGATCACGGCTTCATATCCGTCAGGCATCTGGTTCCTCTCCGAACAGCCACGCCTCCAGTGCCTCCGGCGTGTCGAAACAGTTCTCGCAGTTGGCGTGCAGGTGCGCCCGGATCTCCGGCACGTGGTGAGCCCACAGCGCCGCCGCGAAGGGCACGCCCGCCGCCACGGCCATGTCCAGGCCGGGCTTCAGGTCGTCCACCACCAGCAGCTGATCCGCCCGGAGCCCCGTCTTCTCCATGATCTCCCGCAGGGGGAGCGGGGAGGGCTTCCGCTGGTCCGCGGGCTTCTCCCAGCCGTAGACCAGGGCCGGTTCCGGCACCCCCGCCGCCCGGTAATCCCGGCGGATGTTCACGTCCACGGAATGGGACACCACCGCGATCTGCCCGCCTGCCGCCAGCTGCCGCAGGATCAGGTGTTTCATCCCGGGGTACATCTCCGGGACGATCCTCCGGACCCAGCTCTGCCAGATGTGGTACTCCTGCTCGAAATCCGCCTCGGTGAAGTGCTGCTCATCCCGCATGTAGGCGATGAAGCCCGGGTCGAAATTGATGCGGAAATAGCCCTCCAGGGTCATGTCGCTGCCGCCGCGCATCTTCGCCATGGCGTCCAGGAAGGCGGGATAGTGCACCGTGGCGGTGGAGTTCACCACCGTGTCGTCATGATCCAGCACCAGACAGGGATACCGCAGCATGGAAAACCTCCGTCCCAAAATCGCGGAGGCCGCGAGGGCAGCCTCCGTCTTTATTGTGCTTTTCCGGCGGGTCGTTACGCCTTCACCGGGAAGCCGAAATACCGTTTCGCGTTCTCATAGCTGACGCCCCGGACGATCTCGCCCAGCAGTTCGTCGTCCTCCGGGAAGCGGCCGTCCTCCACCCACTCGCCCAGGAGCCGGCACAGGATGCGGCGGAAATACTCGTGCCGCGGATAGCTCAGGAAGGACCGGCTGTCGGTGAGCATCCCCACGAAGCCCGCCAGATAGCCCAGATTGGCCAGGCTGGTGAGCTGGTCCGTCATGCCCTGGAAGTGGTCGTTGAACCACCAGGCGGAGCCGTGCTGGATCTTCGACACCGCCTCCGAGGACTGGAAGCAGCCGCAGATCGTGTCGATGGCCTGGTTGTCGTTGGGGTTCAGGCTGTAGAGGATGGTCTTGGGCAGCGCGCCGGCCTGCTCCAGGGCGCCCAGGAAGGCCGCGGTCTGGGCGGAAGGCGCGTAGTTGTCGATGCAGTCATAGCCGGTGTCCGGGCCCAGGCGGCCGAACATGGTCAGGTTGTTGTCCCGGCGGCAGCCGTAGTGCAGCTGCATCACCCAGCGGCGGCGGGCGTACTCCCCGGCCGCGAAAGACATGAAGGCAAACTTGAAGGCCGCTTCCTCCGCCGGGGTGACGGCGCCGCCCGCCAGGCGCTTCGCGGTGATGGCCTCGATCTCCTCCCCGGAGGCCGGGGCGTACATGACGTAGTTCAGGGCGTGGTCGGACAGGGTGCAGCCGTGGGCGGCGAAGAAGTCCATCCGGAGGGTCAGGGCCTGCTTCAGCGTCTCAAAGGAGGTGATCTCCACCCCGCTGACCTCGCCGAGACGATCAATATACGCCTTCCAGGTGTCCTTCTCGATGTTCATGGCCTTGTCCGGCCGCCAGGCGGGGAGCACATTGGTCTTGAAGCTCTTGTCCGCCGCCAGTTTCTCGTGGTATTCCAGGCTGTCCACCGGGTCGTCGGTGGTGCAGACGATCTCCACGTTGCTCCGGCTGATGAGCCCCCGGGCGGAAAAGCCCTCGCTGCGGAGCTTCTCGCCGGTGACCTTCCAGACCTCGTCCGCGGTCCGGGCGCTCAGGGCGCCGTGCCAGCCGAAGAACCGCTGAAGCTCCAGGTGGCTCCAGTGGTACAGCGGGTTGCCCACGGCCTTCCCCAGCACTTCCGCCCACTTGCAGAACTTCTCGTAGTCCCCGGCGTCGCCGGTGATGTACTTCTCGTCCACGCCGGCGCAGCGCATGAGCCGCCACTTGTAGTGGTCGCCCCCCAGCCACACCCGGGTGATGTTCTCGTACCGCACATCCTCCCAGATCTCCCGGGGGTTCAGGTGACAGTGGTAGTCAATGATCGGGCAGTCCTCGGCCGCCTCGTGGAACAGCCGGCGGGCCGTGGGGGTGGAGAGCAGAAAGTCCTTGTCCATGAAAGCCGCCATCGGTTCATCGCTCCTTTTTCTTCCGCTGTTCTGCAAGTGCTTTCACGCCCACAGGTCCTCCGGATACATCCCCTCGTCCGTCATGCGGCGGATGGCCTCCACCACGCCGGGGCGGTCTTCGGGGTAGGTCACGCCGTACCATTTGGCCGGGGTGGGCAGGACCTGGACCCTGGCGCGGCCAGCCTTCAGGGCGTCGTTCACCGTGACGGGCAGCAGGTACTCGCCCTTCATGGGGTTCTCCTTCAGGGCCTTCTCCAGGAACACCGGGAAGCCTTCCTTGATTTCCCGCAGGAAGGAATCCGTGAAGCCCCAGAGGTTCATGGACACCGGCGCGTCGGGGCTCAGCCGGTGGTAGAGCTCCCCGTCCTCGGTGTACAGGGGGCCGTCGCTGGACTCCACGATGTGCAGGCGCTCATCCACCCCTGTCAGGAAGCCGTTATCATCCACCTGGCACACGCCCCGGGAGACGTACCCGTTGGCGGTGGTGGTGTTGGCCAGGCGATAGCCCACCATCATCCAGTTGGGCTTCTCCCCGTCCTCCGCGTGAACCAGATAATCATAGGCAATTTTGAAGGATTCCGGGCCGTAGAAGTCGTCCGCGTTGATGGCCGCGAAGGGCGCATCCAGCAGGTCCGCGCAGCACAGCACCGCGTGGCTGGTGCCCCAGGGCTTGGTGCGGCCCGCCGGCACGGTGTAGGGCGGGGGCAGCTTGTCCAGCTCCTGGAAGGCGTAGCGCACCTCCATGTGCCGGGCCACCGGGTCGCCCACCATGCGCCTGAAGTCCGCCTCGATCTCGTGCTTGATGAGGAAGACCACCCGCTTGAAGCCCGCCCGCATGGCGTCGTAGACGGAGTAGTGCAGGATGACCTCCCCGGCGGGGCCGATGGGGTCCATCTGTTTGAGTCCACCGTAGCGGCTGCCCATGCCGGCCGCCATGATCAGCAGGATCGGTTCACGCATTTTTCTTTCTCCTTTTTTCCTTTATTTTCCTTATTCCGTGAGCGTTTGGGTTACTTGTTGCTCTGCGCTGCCTCGCAGGCCGCGGCGCTCTCCGCTCTCAGCTTCCGACGCACAGGCAGGAGCATCAGCCGGCCCAGGGGCTTTTCCACCAGGAAGGTCACCGCCGTCGCCGCCAGCAGGGACAGGATGAAGCAGAGCCAGGTGTAGGTCGTCTGCCAGGGCAGGTCGTACGCCATGTTGGGCATGTCGTACTCCGAGAACAGGATGCCCCGTTCCGCCAGCCACACCGTCGCCGCCGGGGATTTCAGCAGCACCGCGATATTCTGATGTAGCAGGTAGTAGTTCATGGAGATCACGGCCAGGAAGCGGGTCACCGGGTTGCCGAAGAGCTTCCGGACCGCCGTCCCGCACAGGGGCAGGGACAGCACCATCCCGGCGAAGCACAGGGCGAACAGCGGCCTGCGCATGACCTGTTCCTTCTGCAGCACGTTCTGGGCCGCACCGGCCTGCCGCTTCAGCAGGACCGCGAAGCAGAAGACGGACAGCGCCAGCACCGCCAGGGCGCCCAGCTCCTGCGCGATGCGGATCTCCTCCTTCTGCGTACTGTTCCACCTGCGCCGCAGCACGGGATACAGCAGGGCGCAGCCCATGCCCAGGGCGTAGACATCCAGGAAGTTCACCATCTGGTTGACGGTCATGTAGAAGTCCGTCCCGGTGCTGAAGCACCACAGCCGGAAATAGCCCGACACCGCCGCCATGCCGCACAGGGTCCCCGCCGGGTGCCGGCGCATCAGCCGCACCAGCCAGGGGAACAGCAGGTAGAAGTGGAACTCGACGGCAATGGTCCAGCTGGCGCCTCCCAGGGGCGAGTTCAGCGTCTCCGGGCTGAAGGGGAAGGTCAGGGTCGCGTGCATCAGCAGGTCCTTCACCATGGCACCGGGGGTGGCGTAGCTGCCGTTGGGGATGGCGTTGAGGAACAGCATGGCCAGGGTCACGAAGAGAAAGCTGGGATAGACCCGGGCCAGCCTCTTCAGGTAGAACCGGCGCACCGGCGGCACATCCTTCCTGTCCGCCCAGGGCAGGTACAGCAAAAACGCGCTCAGGAGCAGCGTGCCGTCCACCGCCACATACCCGGCCCGGACCAGCGCCTCCGGAAGGGAGCCGCCGGGCCCCGGGGTCAGCCAGGACTGCTGCCAGATGTGGTACCAGCTGACGATGAACACCAGCAGCACCCGGTAGCCGTCCAGCTCCGGGATGTATCCCGCCCGTTTCCTCATCCGTTTCCTCCTCTGACCCGCCGTCGTTCGTCTTCCAGTATACCACGGATTTCCCGTTTGTGGAAGATGGGATTTGCACGATTGACAGACCGGGGCCTGTCTGCTACAATCCCACGTGAAATCAACCGGATCGGAGGGATGGCCCATGCGCGACAATCGACGGACCGCGGTCCGCAGGGGAATCGCCCTGCTGCTGACGCTGGTCCTGCTGCTGGGCGCGGCTGCCGCGTGCGCGGAGAAATCCGCCTACCGCACCCTGAAGCAGGGGAACAAGGGCAGCGCGGTGCTCCGGCTGAAGGACCGCCTCCACGAGCTGGGCTACATCCTGTTCGACGGCTACTCCAACCGCTTCGAGGGTGTCACCCGGGAGGCCGTCATCGCCCTGCAGCAGGACAACGGGCTGAAGGCCGACGGCATTGCCACTGCCGCCCTGCAGGAATTCATCTTCTCGGACGAGTGCCTGCCCAAGGCGACGCTGGTCTCCTCCGGCACCATGCCGCCCCCCGCCGGGGACGATCCGCCCCTGCTGGACAGCGACGGCTACCTGGCCGAAGGCGATACGCCCTACTGCTACGCCAGCCGGAAGGAAGGCGCCTGGAGCTATGTCAGCCGGGACGTGCGCATCGAGATCCGGCAATACTCGGACGAAGACATCCCCCGGATCTGGCTGGAGGCCAGCATCCGCGTGCGGGACCCCGCCCTGTTCACCTCCATCGTGAACCAGGGCTCCAAGCCGGGCAGCAAGGCCCTGATCCTCCGGCGGCCGGACACCATGGCCAGGAACAGCGGCGCCATTTTCGCCATCAGCGACGACTTCTTCGGCTACCGGATCTCCAACAAGCAGACCCTGGGCATCGTGATCCGCAACGGCTTCGTGTGGTCCGCCAAGACCCGCGGCGCCGCGGCGAAAGTCTGGCCGCCCCTGGACGTGATGGCCTTCTTTGCCGACGGCAGCATGAAGACCTACGTCTCGGACGAGCACACCGCGGAGGAATACCTGGACATGGGGGTGGTGACCACCCTGGCCTTCGGGCCCATCCTGGTGCAGGACGGCGTCATCTGCCAGGACGTGAAGAACTGGAATGTCACCGACCGCCAGCCCCGGATGGCCATCGGCATCACCGCGGACGGCACCATCCGCGTGCTGGACGTGCTGGGCCGCCGGAAGGGGTCCATCGGCGCCTCCATCCCCTGGGTGGCGGAGCGCATGGCCCTCATGGGATGCGTGGAAGCCCTGAACCTGGACGGCGGCAACACCACCGCCATGATCTTCAACGGCGACATGATCAACCGGGAAGCGAACGTGAAAGCCAAGGACATCCGCTCCGTCAACGCCATGATGGGGGTCATTCCCCCCGCGGAGGACCCGGAAGCCGGAGAGTAAAGAGGGAAGCATGAGCGAAAGCGTACACGGAAACCGGGAGGGGCTCCGGGACAGCGTCCTGCAGGAGCTGGCCTCCCTCTATGAAGAATCCCTGGAGCCGGGCGAGTTCCTCCCCCGGCGGCTGATCCAGCGCCTGGCCGCGCTGTCCAGCCGCCTCAACCGGGAGATCGCCGTCTGCGTCACCCGGAACGGCGAGGTGCTGGACGTGGCCGTGGGCACCGACGCGGACGTGGAGCTGCGGGACTGCCGCCTCCGCCGCAACCTGAGCCGCCTGAGCCGCGTCCGGCTGATCCACACCCACCCCAACGGGGACGGGCGTCTCAGCGACGTGGATCTCAGCGCCCTGAAGGACCTGCGCTACGATGCCATGGTGGCCATCGGCTGCAAGGGCGGCGAGCCCACCTGGGTACAGGCGGCCTTCCTGGGGGAAGACGACAGCGTCATCATGGACGCGCCGGTGCGGTGGTACCGGGTGCCGGACGCCGCCTGGACGCAGCAGATCCTCATCAGCGACGAGCTGGTGGGCCACGACGCCGCGCAGGAGACCGTGCCGGAGCACGAGCGGGCCGTCCTCATGGGCATCGAGAGCGAGTCCTCCCTGCAGGAACTGGCCCGGCTGGCGGAGACCGCCGGGGCCGTGGTGGTGGGCAGCTTCCTCCAGAAGCGGCAGAAGGCCGACAGCGCGCTGTTCATCGGCAAGGGCCGGGCGGACGACCTGGCCAAGGACTGCCAAGCCCTGGAGGCGGATCTGTGCATCTTCGACGAGGAGCTCAGCGGCATCCAGGCCCGGAACCTGGAGCTGCTGCTGGGGATCAAGGTGGTGGACCGCACGGCCCTGATCCTGGACATCTTCGCCCAGCGGGCCCGGAGCGCGGAGGGCAAGCTGCAGGTGGAGCTGGCGCAGCTGCAGTACCGCAGCGCGCGGCTCATCGGCGCCTCCGGCGGGCTGTCCCGGCTGGCGGGCGGCATCGGCACCCGGGGCCCCGGCGAGAGCAAGCTGGAGATCGACCGCCGCCGCATCCGGGAGCGGATCACGGAGCTGAAGCGCCGCCTGGAGGAGATGGACCGGCAGCGGACCATCCGGAAAAAGAGCCGGGAGCGCTCCGGCATCCCGGTGGTGGCCCTGGCGGGCTACACCAACGCCGGCAAGTCCACCCTGCTCAACATCCTCACCGACGCGGACGTGTATGTCCAGGACCAGCTGTTCGCCACCCTGGACACCGTGAGCCGCCGGACGGAAACCGACGAGCACACCCCCTACCTGCTGACGGACACCGTGGGCTTCATCCGCAAACTGCCCCACACCCTGGTCAGCGCCTTCCGCTCCACCCTGGAGGAAGCCGCGGACGCGGACGTGCTGGTGATCGTCTCCGACGGCTCCTCCCCGGAGATCCTGCAGCAGCACGACACCGTGGAGGAAGTGCTGGCAGAGCTGGGGGCCGACTGGCAGCCCCGGATCGAGTGTGTCAACAAGACCGATCTGGGCGCCCAGGACATCCCCTTCATCCCCGGCGCGATCCCCATCAGCGCCAAAACCGGCGAGAGCCTCGACCGCCTGCGGGCCGCCATCGCCGAAGCCCTGCAGAAGACCACCGCCGCGGCGACGGTTTTCCTCCCCTACGCCCGGGGCTCGGAACTGGCGGAGATCCGCGCCATGGGGCGGGTCATCGGCGAGGAGTTCACCGACACCGGGACAAAGCTCACCCTGGTCCTCCCCGCCGCCGACCGGGACGCCATCCTGCGGCGCTGGGGACCGGAGATCTTCGTGAACTGAATTAAAACACGGGGCACACCGATACGGTCCGGTACGCTCCGTGTTTTTCTGTCCGCCTGATGATCCTTACGGTTTCGGATGGCCGAGGTATTCCATAAACGCCCGCTTGTTCTCCATGGCCGTGGTGGTGGGGCGTCCCAGGTCTTCCCTGGCGCCGATGGCGCACTTGGCCTCGATGAAGCACAGCACGCCGGCCGCCTTGGCCTGAGCCAGGGCCTCGTCCAGCGCCTCAAAACGGTCCACGCAGACCGCGGAGGGGTATCCGCAGGCCTTCGCCACGGCCGTCAGGTCCGCCTGCCCCGCCACGGTGGGCATGCCGCCCACGGTCTCGTGGGCAGCATTGTTGATGACAACGTGGATCAGGTTCGCCGGCCTGTTGGCGCCGATCACCGCCATGGCCCCCATGTGCATCAGCGCGGCGCCGTCCCCGTCGATGCACCAGACGCGCCGCTCCGGCTTCTGCAGGGCGATGCCCAGGGCGATGGAGGAGGCGTGGCCCATGGAGCCCACCGTCAGGAAATCCTTGCCGTGGCCTTCTCCGCTGGCCTCGCGGATCTCAAACAGCTCCCGGCTGGCCTTGCCCGTGGTGGAGACGACGGGGTCCTCCCCCGCTGCCGCCGCGATGTGCCGGATGATGTCCTCCCGGCGCATGGAGAAATCGTTGCGGTACGCCACCTTCGGCGCGTCCGTCAGGCCGCCCTTGCGGATGACAAAGGCCACGTCCCGGCCCCGGGCCAGGATCCCGCGGAAGGTCTCCATCTGCGCCCGGAGCTCCTCCGGCGTGGTCTCCGGCCCCACCACATACGCGGCGATGTCCATGTCCTCCAGGAGCTTCAGCGTCACCTCGCCCTGCCAGATGTGCTGGGGCTCGTCGTGTACGCCGGGCTCGCCCCGCCAGCCCACCACAAAGATCACCGGGATGGCGTACACTTTCCCGTTCAGCAGGGAGGCCGCCGGATTGATGATGTTGCCCTCGCCGCTGTTCTGCATGTACACCACCGGCACCTTTCCGGTGGCCAGGTGGTACCCCGCCGCCAGGGCCGCGCAGTTGCCCTCGTTGGCGGCGATGATGTGGTGCCGCGGGTCAATGCCGTAGGCCGCCATCAGCCAGTTGCACAGCGCTTTCAGCTGGCTGTCCGGGACCCCCGTGTAGAAGTCGGCTCCCAGGATTTGCACAAACGTCTTGACGTCCATGTGGAAAAATCACTCCTCCGGGATCAGCGTGATGATGTCCCTGATGGGCATGCACCGGTCGTCGCACTCCTTGGCCCGGTGATGGGTCAGGATGCTCCGCGCGGCCTCCTGCATGGCCGGGAACCCGGTGCGGGTCAGTTGATTGGCGTAGATGACGATGTTGGCGCCCCGGGCCTTGAACTCCTCCTCCGTCACGGTGTTGAAGGAGGTGGGCACCAGCACCACCGGGGTGACGGGATCGGCCTGCCGGAAGCGCTCCAGGAAGGCGAAGATCTCCGCGGGGTCCTTCTTCCGGCTGTGGATCATGATGGCGTCCGCCCCGGCCTCCACGAAGGCGGCGGCCCGGGTCAGGGCGTCCTCCAGGCCCTTCTCGAGGATCAGGCTCTCGATCCGGGCGCAGATCATGAACTCCCGGGTCTTCTGCGCCTTCTTGCCGGCGCGGATCTTCTCGCAGAAGTGCTCGATGCTGTCCTGGGTCTGGGGCACCTCGGTGCCGAAGAGGGAATTCTTCTTCAGCCCCGCCTTGTCCTCGATGATGACCATGGACACGCCCATGCGCTCCAGGGAGCGGACCGTGTAGACGAAGTGCTCCGTCAGTCCGCCGGTATCCCCGTCGAAGATGACGGGTTTGGTGGTGACCTCCATGATGTCGTCCACGGTGCGGAAGCGGCTGGTCATGTCCACCAGCTCGATGTCCGGCTTGCCCTTGGCGGTGGAGTCGCACAGGCTGGAGATCCACATGGCGTCGAACTGGCGCACGCCGCCGTCCTCCGCCACGGTCGTTTTCTCCACGATGAGCCCCGTGAGCCCGCTGTGGGCCTCCAGGGCGGTGGCAAAGCCCTTCAGGGACAGCACCCGCTTGAGCCTCCCCCGCCGGACATCCGGCGTCCCCAGGGAAGCCCGGGTGCGCTTTTCGATCTCCTGCAGCCGGTCGTCCCGGGTATAGGGGAATTCCACCAGCCGCCCGCCCCATCCGGCCAGCACCTCCAGCACTTCCTCCCGGATGGGCTTCTGGATCCCGGTCCGCCAATCGTCCCCGTGAACCACGATGTCCGGCCTCAGGCGCTCCAGGTTCTCGCGGTAGCTGAGGGTCCGCTGCTCCACCACCCGGTGCACGCCCACCACGTTCCGCAGCAGGCTCATGCGCTCGGCACAGGTCAGCAGGGGGAAGCACTTGTAGGCCGTGACCGCCTCGTCCGACAGCACGCCCACCGTCAGCCGGCCCAGCCGGCTGGCCTTGTGCAGGATGGCGAAGTGCCCGCTGTGCAGCACGTCCGTGGCGAAACACATGTATACGGAACGGTTCTCGATGCTGTGGAGCCTTTGCCGGACAGCGGCCAGGTCGTCGGCGTTGTCGATCTCTGCGCAGAGCAGGTCCTCCACGTCCAGGGCCCGGATCCCGCAGGCGCCATCCAGCGTGTTGAGGGCGTTCTCCGCGTAGACACCGCGCCGGTCCTGTTCGCAGAAGGCCGAGATGGCGTCCAGCCACTTCCGCCAGTCGTCCCGGTTGAGTTTGTACAGGGGCTGGGCCGCGACGGCGTCGTCGAAAAAGCCCACGCCCACCTTCATCACCCGGCCGTCCCGCAGCACCGCCTTGAAGTCCTTCTCCGGCAGGGGCAGGGTGGAGGACACCGTCATGCAGGAAGCCCCGCAGGCCATCACCGCGTCCAGCACCTCGTTCTCGAACACCAGATCGCCGTGCATCAGCAGGATGTCGTCGTCCAGGTGCTCCCGGGCGCAGTAAATGCTGTAAATGTAATTCGTCTCCCGGTAAAGGGGGTTGTTCACAAAGGTGAGCTTCAGGGGAAGGTCCAGGCCGGCGCAGTACTCCGCCAGCACGGCCGCCTGGTAGCCCGTGGTGATCACCGCTTCCCCAATCCCCGCGTCCAGCACCTGCCGCAGCTGCCGGGAGAGGATGGTCTCCGCGGCGCCGATCTCTGTCATGCACTTCGGATGCTCGGAGGTCAGCACGCCCATGCGTGTCCCGAGCCCAGAGTTCAGGATCAAAGCTTTCATCCGATATCCCTTCCGTCCTGCTGAAATTCTTTCTGAGTATACGTGATGCCGCTGCGGATGTCAAGCTGTCGCCAGCGGAGGCGGGTCCCGCGCCATGCCCGGCCAAATCCGAATTTGCACTTGCTTATCTGATTGAGATAGGTTATAATCATTCTGCGGATTTGTGCGCTTGGCGCTGTCCGCAAAGCCACAGCGGGACCTGCCGCTGTGATTGTGTTGTGTCTGACGGTACGGATCACGCCGTTTCCCGGTGTCCGGGCCGGCGGAAACATGAAGAAAAAGCCCGGGCGTGCGCGCCTGTTTCCGGGCGGGGCGCCGCGCCGTTTATTCCCCGGTCTTCCGCCGGGGCCGCGTTCTTCCGCACATGCCGGTCCGCCGGGGATCCCCGCGGCCCGCGGGATCGACGCCGTATACACCGTGAAGGAGTTGTCGTCTGTGAAGTTGAAGCATGATCTCGGCCTGCGCGGCTTCAAGCTGCTGAATGTCCTCGTGATGACGGCCTGCTTTGCCGCGATCTGGTATCAGTATTATGCCAACCAGATGGTCGATCCGTATTTCAGGCGGGGCAACTACGCGATCATCGCCGTCTTCGCCGTGCTGTACATCATCCTGGGCCGGACGTACGACGGCTTTCTGATCAGCTACCACCCGGCATCCCAGATCGTGTACAGCCAGGGGCTCGCGCTGTTCATGACCGACGCTTTCATGGTGCTGCTGATGTGGCTGCTGTTCAAGCATTTCCCCAATCTGCTGCCCGTAGCCATCGTATACGTTGTTCAGCTGGCCCTGTCCACATTGTGGGCCATGCTGGCCCGGATCTGGTATTTTCACGTCTTTGAGCCCCAGGAGACCATCATCGTCTACGACGTGCGGGAGGGCCTGGAGAAGCTCATCGAGGAGTACGGCTTCTCGAGGAAGTACAAGGTCACCGCCACCTACAGCGTGGACGAGTGCGTTGAGGACCTGACCCGGCTGGACGGATGCAAGACCGTCTTCCTCAGCGGCATCCACAGCCACCCGCGGAACACCATCCTGAAATACTGTGTCGACAAAGGGATCCGGGTCATGGTGATCCCCCGCATCGGCGACGTGGTGATGAGCAGCGCCAAGCGGATGCACATGTTCTACCTGCCCATCCTGCGGGTGGAGCGCCAGCACTCCATTCCGGAGTATGCGCTGATCAAGCGGATCCTGGACATTGTCCTCAGCGCCGTGGCCTTGGTGCTGGCCAGCCCGTTCATGCTGGTCACCGCCATCGCCATCAAGGCCACGGATCACGGCCCGGTGTTCTACCGGCAAGTGCGGCTGACCAAGGACGGCAAAGAGTTCAGGATCGTGAAGTTCCGTTCCATGCGGGTGGACGCGGAAAAGGACGGCGTGGCCCGGCTCTCCACCGGTCAGAACGACGACCGCATCACCCCGGTGGGCAAGGTCATCCGCGCTGTGCGGATCGACGAGATCCCCCAGCTGTTCAACATCCTCAAGGGCGACATGTCCATCGTCGGGCCCAGGCCGGAGCGGCCGGAGATCGCCGCCCAGTACGAGGAGGAGCTGCCGGAGTTCCGCCTGCGCCTGCAGGTCAAGGCCGGCCTCACCGGCTATGCCCAGGTCTACGGCAAATACAACACCACGCCCTATGACAAGCTGATGATGGACCTGATGTACATCGCGCATCCTACCATCCTGCAGGATCTGTCCATCATCTTTGCCACCGTGAAGATCCTCTTCATGAAGGAGAGTACGGAGGGCGTGGACAAGGGCCAGACCATCGCCAGCACCAGTCAGGAGGAGCACGGCGAATGAAACGAATCGGCATCCTCGGCACAGGCACCTGGGGCGTCGCTCTGGGGCGTCTTCTGGCCAACAAGGGACACGAGGTGACCATGTGGTCCGCCCTGCCCCACGAGATCGTCCAGCTTCGGGAAAACCGTTCCCATCCCTTTCTCCCCGGGGTCGTGATCCCGGAAACCATCCGCTTCACCGGGGACCTGGAGGAAGTCTGCGGCGGAAAGGACCTGCTGCTGTTCTGCGTTCCTTCGGTCTATGTGCGGGAGACGGCCCGCCGCGCCGCGCCCTTTGTCCCGGAGGGACAGCTGGTGGCCGACGCCGCCAAGGGCATCGAGTCCGCCACCCTGATGACCCTCTGCGAAGTCCTTGAGGATGAACTGGGCCGGGACAAGCGGATCGTGGCGCTCTCCGGCCCGACCCACGCCGAGGAGGTGGCCCGGGACAGGCTCACCGCCATCGTGGCCGCCTGCGAGGACGAAGCGGCGGCGCGGGAAGTGCAGGCCATCTGCATGACGCCGCTGTTCCGGGTGTACACCAACACCGACCGGGGCGGAGCGGAGCTCTGCGGCGCGCTGAAGAACATCATGGCCCTGGCCGCCGGCATCTGCGACGGCCTGGAGCAGGGAGACAACGCCCGGGCGGCGCTGATCACCCGCGGGCTGGCGGAGATCGAGCGCCTGGGCCGCGCCATGGGTATGCTCCACGGCACCTTTTCCGGGCTCACCGGCATGGGGGACCTGATCGTGACCTGCACCAGCCGCCACAGCCGGAATCACCAGGCAGGCGAGCTTATCGGCCAGGGGCTCCCCACGGAGAAAGCCCTGAAAGAGGTGGGCATGGTGGTGGAAGGCGTGAACGCCCTTCCCGCGGCCATCGCCCTGGGAGAGAAGTATCAGGTGGAGCTTCCCATCATCGAAGCCGTGGACGCTGTGATCCGCGGGGGCACATCCGCCAGGGACGCCGTCCGGGATCTGATGCTCCGGGACGGGCGAAGCGAGATGGACAAGCGGCCCGAGGAAGCGGCCTACGAACAGGCCATCATCGAGAACGCACTGCGCAGCACGAAAGGAGACGCTGCCATGAAGCGGGTTATCACCTACGGGACCTTCGATCTTCTGCACTACGGCCACATCAATCTCCTCCGCCGGGCCAAGGCGCTGGGGGATTACCTGGTGGTGGCTCTCTCCACCGACGAGTTCAACTGGCGCGAGAAGGGCAAGAAGTGCTACTTCACTTACGAGCAGCGCAAAGCCCTGCTGGAGTCCATCCGCTACGTGGACCTGGTGATCCCGGAGGAGAGCTGGGAGCAGAAGAAGACCGACGTCCACGAGTACCACATCGACACCTTCGTCATCGGCGACGACTGGACGGGCCGGTTTGACTTCCTGAAGGACGAGGGCTGCGAGGTGGTCTATCTGGCCCGGACGCCGGAAATCTCTACCACGCAGATCAAGAAGGATCTGGGGAAATGATCGGCGGCCGGGCCGCGTGTCCGCATATGGGACGAGCTGAAGCCGCAATCGGTATGACAAGTTTCCCGCCCGGCCCGGCGGCAACAGGAATTCACGAAAGATAAGGCAGGTTGGAGATTCGTGCAAGCCTACTCGGTCCTGATGAGCGTGTACTTCAAGGAGAAACCGGACCATCTCCTGACAAGCATGACCAGCATCCTGAACCAGAGCGTGAAGACCGACGATTTCGTGCTTGTCTGCGACGGTCCCCTGAACAGCGGTCTGGACGACGTGATCGCCGGGATGCAGACGGCTTTCGGTGATCGTCTTCATGTGATCAGGCTGGAAAAGAATCAGGGACTCGGCCGCGCGCTGAACACCGGCATGAAACACTGCAGGCACTCCCTGATCGCCAGAATGGACTCCGACGACATCTCCTATCCCGATCGATGCGAAAAACAGCTGGCGCTGTTTGACGCTCAGCCCGACCTTGACATTTGCAGCGGCATCGTGGAGGAATTCAGCACGACGCCGGACGTGATCGAGAATCGCCGTGTCCCGCCCGAGACGCAGGATGATATCCTCGCGTTTGTCAAAAAGCGCAATCCCTTCAACCATCCGTGCGTCATGTACCGGAAGGAAGCGGTCGAGGCCGCGGGCGGATATCAGGACTTCTATCTTCTGGAGGATTACTACCTCTGGATCCGAATGCTCCAGCAGGGTGCGCATGGGTACAATCTTCAGGAGCCGATCCTGTGGATGCGGGCCGGCAGCGACATGTACAAACGCCGGGCCGGATGGAAATATGCGAAGTCACAAGCCCGCCTCTTCCGCTACATGCGCAGTCAGGGCATGATCTCCCGGGCGTCCTGCCAAAGCAGCATCGTGGTCCGCGGCGTTTCAAGCATGCTGCCCAACGGGATCCGAAAGGCCCTGTTTGAAAAGAAGCTGCGCAAATAAGGTCTTTTCGGCTGAAGTCAGGAAGGACGCTTCCAGTCCAGACGAGCGGGTCGTGCACGCCTGATCCCTCGCCTCTTCAATAGAAAAGCCCGGAATATCTGTGACGGTCCGCCAGGATGAGCGCTGGGACTTTTGTCATAACCGGTGACCCTTCAGGCGTCGTCACAAACTTCAGAAGGAGGTTGCATACGGTGGTCGTTCGTCCTCAGGCCAAGAGCCGCCTCGACTGGATCGACGCCCTGCGGGCCCTGGCCATGGTGCTGGTGGTGTGGGGGCACATCCACGCAAAGCAGAACACCACGTACTTCGTCCTGACCAGTCCTGTCAAGATCCCCCTGTTCTTCGCCATCACGGGCTTTGTGTTCAACGACCGGGATCTTCGGTGGAGCCGCTTTCTGAAGAAAACCTTCTTCCGGATCGTTATCCCCTGGTTTGTCTTTTCCCTCGTCTGGCTGAAGATGGGATACGCCGTGGTCAGCGGCCGCCCCGGGAACGCCTGGACCGCGTTTTACGGATTCATCTCCGGAAAGACGCACTGGTATATGCCCTGCTGCATTCTGGCGGAGTGCATCCTCTTCGCCATCCGCAAGTATGTCCCCGGCAAGGCCCTGCAGGTCACTGTATCCCTGCTGTTCACAGTCCTGGGGCTGGTGCTGGGACATTTCAAGGTGGCCACGTTCGCCATGTTCCATGTGGCCTGCACCGCGCAGGGATTCATCCTGCTCGGCCGGACTTACCGGGATCACAGGAAGGTCGTGCAGGATCAGGCGTGGCGCTGGATCATCCCCGCCGGCATCGCCGTTTACGCGCTGGGGATCGCCGCGAGCATGATCTATTACCCGGGGCGCTGCCTGGATGTGCACGTCTCCAGATACTACAGCATCCCGCTCTGTGCCGTCCTGATCGCATCCGGGCTGATCACGCTCATGACCGCCGCCGACAAAACAGGCCGCTTCCCGTCCTGGCTCTGCTATATCGGGAAGAACACGCTGATCATCTATCTCCTTCACGGCTATGTCAGATCCGCTCTGCGCAAAGGACTGTCCATGATCCACTGGTCGATACCGGACAGTCTGCCTGGATACGCCGCCGAGTTTGCCGCCGTGATGCTGATCACCGTCGCGTGCGCCATGATCGTCAACCGCTGGTTCCCGTTCCTGCTGGGGCGCGGGATCGGAAAGCGCGACAGCGGCGCCGGGGCCTCCGCGGCCTGACACGGAAAGGAAGACTGCGCTCCATGATTCGTGCGAATTACTTTTTCAGGAAGATCCGGGATGTCAAGCTCCGGGATCTCTTTTCCGTGTTTCCGATGCTGGCCGCCCTGACGGCGGTTCCGTTCAAAAAGAAAAAGTACGCTGACACCTGGCTGATCGGGGAAGCGAACGACGAAGCCCGGGACAACGGCTATCACTTTTTCCGGTATATGCGCACGGAACACCCGGAGCAGCCCTGTGTCTACTTCATCTCGAAAAAGGCGCACGATTACCCGAAGATCGCCCGGCTGGGCCCCACCGTAAAGACCGGCAGCGTGCGGCACTGGCTTCGGTATTTCACCTGCCGGTGGACCGTCTCATCCCAGAAGGGCGGAAAGCCCAACGCCGCCATGTGCAATTTCCTGGAACTGAACCACGTGATCAAACCGCGCTTTGTCTTTCTGCAGCACGGCGTCACCAAGGACCGGAATTCCTGGCTGATGGCGGACAAGTGCTGCTTCACCTACCTGATCACCGCCACCGTCAGCGAACAGGCTTTTGTCTCAAAGGCCTTCGGCTACAGGGACGGCGTCGTTCATCTGACCGGCTTTCCGCGCTATGACAATCTGCACGACAACAAAACGGTCCCCAACCGCGTGCTGATCATGCCCACCTGGCGGACCTGGCTGTGCAACAACTCTTCCAGGGGCGTCACGGGGGAATCGGATCTGGCGCATTCCCAGTTTATGCGATGCTGGCTGGAGCTGCTCAACAGCCCCGAGCTGGAACGCATCGCCCGGGAGCATGCCCTGGAACTCCTGTTCTATCCGCATCGCCAACTGCAGCCCTTTATGGACCAGTTCAGGATCACCAATCCCGCCGTCCGGGTGGTCAGCAGCGAGGAAATGGATATCCAGGACGCACTGAAGAGCGCGGCCGTCATGATCACCGACTGGTCCAGCGTATATTTCGACATGTTCTACATGAAAAAGCCGGTGATCTTTTACCAGTTTGACGAGCAGGAGTTCCGCGCGCACCACTACGAGGAGGGCTGGTTCGATTACCACGCCAATCCCTTCGCGGAAAGTCAGGCCGACGCGGCGGGCGTTCTCCGCGCACTGGACCAGGTCGCCGCTTCCGGCTTCGCGGTGAGCGACGGCTTCCTGGAAGCCCACGGCAAAGAGTTTGTCCCCTTTGACGATCACAACGCGCAGCGGGTTTACGAGCTGCTGAAAACACACTGTGAGACAGGAGCGTGATCACCGGTGGTTCTGGCAATTGGCACCTTGATCGCGCTCGTCTCAACGGTGCTTGGATTCATCTTCAGCTACGTCGGCTTTTTCAAATACCCGCGTCAATGGCGCAAATTCCTGCCTGTCTATATCTACGTGCTGTTCATGATCGGGTTCTGCATTGAATCCAGCCGCGTCACCGACATGACCCGTTATTTTGCCCAGATCGAGGAATTGAAGTACATGAGCCTGTCCGAAGCCGTCGAATGGCAGGGCGACAGCCTCTATGTCAAGGATTTCTTCTTCTGGCTCTCGGCACGGCTGGACATGCCGCATCTGATGACCGGCGCACCGGTCGCCCTGGTCATGGGCGTCATGGCCTACATCGCCTGCGACTACGCACATGACAAGGACATGTACAAGTATCTGGCTCCTGTTCTCCTGCTGATGCTTGCCAGAAGCACCCTCTCCAACCTGGCCAACAACATCCGGAACGTCTCCGCGTTTGCCGTCGCGGTTCTGGCCGTCTATCGCGAAGTCAAGCAGAAAAAACGGAACCTCCTGACCCTGATCCTGTATATCCTGCCCATCTTCATCCACGCGAACGGCATCATCCTGATCGTCGTGCGCCTGCTGGTCCCGCTGGTAAAGCGCCACCGGATCCTGACGCTAGCCCTGGTGTTTACCCTTCCGGCCATCATCGAGTTCGCTTACGCCAACGTGAACAGCCTGCCGTTCTCAGGCTCCGTCGGCACCATCATCCGGCGGTTGGTCTATTCCGCTCACAACTATCTGGCCGGCGAAAGCGCGTACTCTCAGTCCCAGGCCGCCAGCACCAACGCGCTGATCAAGCGCTTGATCGGCATGTCGCGCCTCGCCTTCACCACCGCGATCATCTACATGGAGATGAGGGAAGAGAAGCCCCTGTCCGGGTTCAAGGCCTATACGTATATCCTGGCGATCCTGGCCCTCTCCTGCAACACTTTCAACGCGCCGGCTTACTGGCGTTTCTCCACCGCCCTCTCCATCGCGAACATCCCCATGTATATCAACATCCTCTCCGGAAAAACGACGATCAAGCGCGTTCCCTACGGCCTGAAGCTGGGGCTCCTGGCCTACAGCATCATCAGTATCATGCTGAGGATCGACACCACCCTGGACGATGTGAACATCGCATACTTTGCTCAGGAAATGGTGCTGACAAACGGTTTCACTTTGTTCGGCCAGGCCGTGTCCATCATCCTGTGACAGGCGGCGGACCGTTCCCGCCGGAATAAGCATCGCGGCCAGGCCCGGGAAAAACCACCGCCGCGCAACACGGAGAGATGTATATGCTTCGTTCAGTGATCGATTTCCTCCTGAGGCTTTGGATGCTGGCTTGCCGCGTCCTACCCGTCAGGTATGGCAAAATCGTGTTCAAGAGCGACCGGGGCCAGAACTGCAGCGACAGCCCCTTCGCCCTGTTTGAGGCGTTCCGCGATATGGCGCCCGGCAAAGACCTGGTCTGGATCCTGAACGACCCGTCAAAAGCCCCCGCCGGCAGCCGGGGCGTTCGCGCCGGATCCCTGTCTGAGATCCGGGAACTGGCCACCGCCGGGCTCTGGATCGACAACAAGCGCAAGGGGAACTGGTGCACCAAGAGAAAAGACCAGCTGTATGTCCAGACCTGGCACGGCGCCATCGCGCTGAAAAAGATTGAGAAGGACATCGAGGATCAGCTCCCCGCAAGCTATATCCGCAGTTGCAAAAACGACTCGGCCATGGCCGACTGGTTTCTGTCCGGTTCATCCTGGACCAGCGATCTGTACCGCCGCGCGTTTTATTACAGCGGCGAGATCCTGGAATACGGCGTTCCCCGCGCCGACATACTCCACGAGGATCCCGCGGAGTTCCACAGGCAGGTCTGTGAGCGGCATCACCTCCCCGAAGACACAAGGATCGCGCTCTTCGCGCCAACTTTCCGCGACGGGCAGCCCTTCTCCCTGCTGGGCTTCGACCCGGAGCGCGCGCTGGCGTGCCTCGAAAAGCGCCAGCCGGGCCGCTGGGTCATGCTGATTCGCCTGCACCCGAACATTCAGGCTCAGGCCGGGGCCCTCCGCTACACGGACCGCGTCCTCAACGGCAGCGATGATCCCCGGATCAGCGAACAAATCATGGCGTCGGAAGTCCTGATCACCGACTATTCCAGCTGCATGTTTGACGCCATGGAAGCCGGCAGGCCCGTTTTCCTGTATTGCCCCGATCTGGATCAGTATGAAGCCGGCAGGGGAACTTACTTCACCATGGATGAGCTGCCCTTTGACTGCTGTTTGACGATGGACGCGCTTTGTGATAGAATGGGTAGGTACGACCCTTCCCTCAGCCAAGGCAGGGTTGAGGCATTTGAGAAGCGGTTCGGCCTTCGCCAGTGCGCCGACAGCAGCCGGCGCATATGCGGCTTCCTGCTGAAGGAACTGGATCGCAAGGCCAATCACGGAGGAGGATCGCGATGACGCACGAGGAAGAGACCGCGCTGGTCAAAAAGCTCTGTCTGGAAGGGCTGCATTATCTCCGGGAGTTTTGCGAGAAGAACGGGCTGACCTATTTTCTCGCCTTCGGGACGTTGATCGGTGCCGCCAGACACAAGGGCTATATTCCCTGGGACGACGATATCGACCTGCTGATCCCCAGGGACAGTTTGAACAAAATGATCGCCATGTCGGACGCGCTGCGCAGCGAGGACTGGGAGCTCTGCTGCTACGAAAAAACGCCCGGCTACTGCTTCCCCTATCCCAAACTGTGCTACCGGAAAAACAAGCTCCTGCCGTCCCGTTTCGAGACCGGCTTCCTGTACGGACCGTCCCTCGACCTGTTCCCCCTGGACTACTTCAGCGGGACCGAAGAGGAAGCGGTTCGCAACCGCGATGAAATCTATCACCGGTATATTCAGACCGTCAAGAAGGTCCAGCCCTACGCCATTCTCAGGTCGGGGACCGTCAACAGGATCAAGCGCGTGGTGCGCCATGTTTACTGGCACACGCTGAGTCCAAAACTGGATTATCTGTACCGTGAATACCGCGACATGGATGAAAAGATCGCATTGGCCAGCGCTGGCGAGCCGACGCACGCTTTCTACGTGGTCGATACGTATCAGTGCGTCTGGCGGTACGATCAGTACGAGGACGGCTCGGAACCGGCATACCTCGAATTCGAGGGCTCCCCTTTCCGCGTGCCGGCCAAATGGGACGAAGTGCTCAGGGTCGCCTATGGCGATTACATGGTCCTGCCGCCTCCGGAGAAACAAGTCCCAAAGCATTCTTACACCATCCGAACGCTATGAAAATATCCGGAGGCACAGCATGATAGACAAAACCGAAGCACAGATCATGAGTACCTGGCAGGGCGATCCGGACCACCCCATCGTGACAGTCAAGATGACGGCGTACAACCACGAGAAGTTTATTCAAGAAGCCATCGACAGCATCCTGTGCCAGGAGACAGACTTCCCTTTTGAGATTGTCATCCACGATGACTTTTCGACAGATTCTACCGCTGACATCATCCGCCTCTATGAGGAAAAGTTTCCCAATATCATCCATCCGATCTATCGAAGCGAAAACCATTACTCGAAAAGAGACGGCACGATTTCGATCATGATTGATGAAAAGACCCGGGGGACCTACCTGGCCATGTGCGAAGGAGATGATTTCTGGACTGACCCATCCAAACTGCAACGGCAATATGATGTCTTCAAAGCACATCCGGATCTCACAATCTGCTTCCATTTTGTAGATGAGCGTTATGCTGCGGACATGAATACGTTGTACGCAGTACTGCCCAACCCCAAGGCGCGATTGGCCGCTGAAGGCATCATTACCCTTCAGCGGTATCTGGACTATCGCGGCTATCCGTTCCAGACATCCTGCTATATGTTCCGTACCGACCTGTATCGGGATTATCTGTACAACAAACCTGAGTTCGCCAAATGTATCAACATCGGTGACCGACCACTGTGCATGTATATGCTCTCCAAAGGGGACGGATACTTTATCAAGAGAAGCATGTCCTGCTACAGGCGTTTTGCCCCGGGGAGCTGGAGCACCCTCACGCACAACAACCTGGAAAGGAAAAAGACCTATGTGAAGGCCAAAGTTACAATGATGGAACGGTTCAGTGCGTATGTCGGGCCGTCTGTGGACTGCCATCTGATCGATTACCGGTTCCAGCATTATCTGCTCAACGAGGATTTCAGGGAATTATGCAAGCCTGAGTACCGTAAACGCCTGAAGCGCCTTTCGTTCCCGAAGCGGACCTATGTGCGGTTATGCGCTGCATTCCCCTTTGTATCAAAGATCATCAAGCCCAGGTTCCATTCTCGGTAAGGAAGGATTCCGCACATGCAGACAGGCAAAAAAGTCGGGAGCAATTTTGCGTGGCGCTTTGCCGAACGAGTCGGCGCCCAGGGTGTCAACCTGGTGGTTGAACTGGTACTGGCTCGCAAACTCGACCCGGATCATTATGGGCTGATTGCACTGGTCACGGTTTTCATCTCACTCCTGAGCGTCTTCATCAGTAGCGGCATGGGCACGGCGCTGATTCAAAAGAAAGATACCGACGTTCTCGACTTTTCCACCGTATTCTGGTTCAACGTCGTCATGAGTTTCCTGCTCTACGGCATCTTATTCGCGGCTGCGCCATTGGTCGCGCGCTTCTATGGCATCCCAGAAATCACAGATGTCCTGCGCGTCCTTGGCTTGCAGCTGATTGTCTCCGGTGTTAAGAACACCCAGCTGGCCTATGTCTCAAGACACATGCTCTTCCGGCGGTTCTTCTTCGCAACGTTAGGCGGCACCATCGGCGCAGCAGTGATCGGCATCTGGATGGCCATGAATGGTTACGGTGTGTGGGCCTTGGTCGCTCAACACCTGTTCAACACACTGATCGACACCATCATTCTATGGATCACCGTTAAATGGCGGCCAAAGTTTCAGTTCTCCTTTCGGCGCCTGAAGCGCCTCTTCTCCTTCGGGTGGAAGATCCTGCTGTCGTCCCTGATTGACAAACTCTACGGTGAAATCCGGCAGCTGCTGATCGGCAAGATTTATTCCGACAAGGATCTGGCGTTTTACAACCGCGGAAAGTCGCTTCCCCACCTCTTCGTCAGCAACATCAACACTTCCATTGATTCTGTGCTCTTGCCAACCATGTCCAAAGAGCAGGACCGCGCATCCCGGGTCCGAGCCATGACGCGGCGGGCCATCAAAACCAGTTCCTTCATCATGGCACCGCTTCTGATGGGATTGGCCTTCACTGCCGAACCCTTCATCCGACTGATTCTGACGAACAAGTGGCTGCCCTGCATCCCCTACCTGCGAATCTTCTGCATCAGCTTCATGTTCCAGCCCATCCATACGGCAAACCTCAACGCCATCAAAGCCATGGGTCGCAGTGATCTGTTCCTGATTCTGGAGATCCTTAAAAAGACAATCGGCATCACCGCGCTGGTCATCACGGTCAATATCAGTGTCATGGCCATGGCCTACAGCGTGCTGCTGACGAATGTGATCTTCCAGGTTATCAACAGCTGGCCCAACCGGAAGCTGCTGGATTACAAATACATCGATCAGTTGAAGGATATCCTGCCGCCGATCCTACTGGCCACCGCCATGGGCGTCATGATCATGTCCGTTGATCTGATCGGACTGCCGGACATCCTGGAACTGCCGATCCAGGTCGTACTGGGTGCCGTCATCTATATCGGTTTGGCCAAGCTGCTGGAAATGGAAAGTCTGGGATATGTCTACAGTCTGGCAAGAAAACTGCTGCATCGTGAGAAACGAGGGGAGGCAAACCAATGAAAAAGCTGATGATTCTGGGCGGATCCAGATATGCCCTGCCCGTGATTCGGGCAGCCCATGACCTGGGACTGCATGTGATCACCGCCGACTATCTGCCGGACAATATCGCGCACAAGTACTCTGACGCATATTGCAATGTCAGCATTGTCGATCAGGACGCGACCCTGCGCGCCGCACAGGAGCAGAAAATCGACGGGGTCATATCCTTCGCTTGTGATCCGGGCGTGGTCACCGCCGCTTACGTGGCGGAAAAGATGGGGCTGCCCTCCGTCGGCTCTTACGAGGCCGTGTCACTGCTGCAGAACAAGGGCAGGTTCCGCAAGTTTCTCACCGATAACGGCTTCAACGTTCCCACCGCACGGGGATACACGGAGATCGGGGCGGCGCTGGAAGAAAAGGATCTGTTCCACTGGCCCGTCATCGTAAAGCCCACGGATTCCGCCGGAAGCAAGGGCGTGACGCGGGTGGACGACCCCGACCGGCTGCGGGAAGCCATCGAGCATGCGCTGTCCTTTTCCCGGAGCCGTGAGTTCATCGTGGAAGACTTTATCACCCAGAAAGGCTGTTCCTCCGATACGGACAGCTTCTCGGTGGACGGCGAGCTGAAGTTTGTCTCCTTTAACGCCCAGCGGTTTGATCCGGCTGCCGAAAACCCCTACACGCCGGCTGCTTACAGTTGGCCTGCCACCATCTCGAACGAGCACCAGCGTGAGCTCGCGCAGGAAATCCAGCGCCTGATCCGGCTCCTGGGGCTCGGCACCTCCATCTACAACATCGAAACCCGGGAGGGCACGGATGGGAAAGCGTACATCATGGAATGCTCTCCCCGGGGAGGCGGAAACCGGCTGGCCGAGTGCCTTGAGTACGCCACGGGTGTAAAACTGGTGGAGAACGCGGTCCGGGCAGCAGTTGGCATGCCGGTCGTGGGGATCGAGCAGCAACCCTATGTCGGATGCTGGGCGGAGGTCATCCTGCACAGCACTAAACCGGGCGTGTTTGACTCCCTGTGGGTCGACGAGCGCATCCGGGACAATGTGGTGGAGCGGGACCTCTGGATCACCCCGGGCACTGAGGTGGGCGGCTTCAGCGCGGCCAACGAGGCCATTGGCACGCTGGTGCTGCGGTTCGATGACCCGGAGACGATGGAGCGGGTGCTGAAAGACGCAGGGTCCTATGTCCGCGTGGTGCTGCAGTCATGAGAGCAGAAGGGATCGGCGGGTACTTTGAACTGGACACGCTTGTCCACCACGAATATCACGAGGGCCTGACCGCCCTCAACAGCGCCCGGAACGCCCTCATCTATCTCTTGAAAGCCCGTGGGATCACCCGGCTGTTCATCCCGGATTACCTCTGTGACACGGTGGCGCGGGTCTGTGAACGGGAGGGTTATGCCTTCGCGTATTATCCCGTAGGCCCGGATTTCCTGCCAGTGTTTGACCGGGAGCTCGGACCCAGAGAATCCCTCTATGTGGTCAACTACTACGGGCTGCTGACAGATGACACCCTGGCGGAAATCAGGCGCCGTTACGAAGCCGTCATCATCGACAACGTGCAGGCCTTCTTCCGGAGGCCGCTGGCCGGTGCGGACACGATTTATTCGTGCCGGAAGTTCTTCGGGGTGCCTGACGGCGCCTATCTGGCCACCACGGCGCACCTGTCTGAAGCGTTGCCGCAGGATCAGTCCGGCGCGCGGATGAAGCATGTGCTGGGACGCTTTGAAGGCGCGGCGCAGGACTATTACGGGGCGTACACGGAGAACGAGGAGGCTTTCTACGATCTGGAGCTGCGGCAGATGTCACGTCTGACACACAATCTGCTGGGCGCCATTGATTATGAAACAGCACGCCTGCGGAGAGAGGAGAACTTCCGTTTTCTGCATGAAGCGCTGGGGAGCAGGAACCGTCTCGACCTGACCTGTCCCGTCGGTCCCTACATGTATCCCTTCTACTACGCCGGCGGGCCACAGATCCGGCAGGCGCTGATCGCCCGGAAGATCTACATCCCCACCCTGTGGCCGGAGGCGATCCGCTTCGGCGGAACGGCGGCCGACTACAGCGCGAACATTCTGCCGCTGCCGGTGGATCAGCGGTACACGACCGAGGATATGCTCAATATCACCGAGGAGGTTCGGAAACATGTATGAGGATTTTCGGGGAAAGAAACTGCTCGTCATCGGATCAGAAGAAATCGATGTAAATATTGTGGCTGCAGCGCATGAGATGGGTGTATTTGTCATCGTAGCAGACGGTATCCCAAAGTCCGCAGCAACCTTTGCCAAAAATGCAGCAGACCTGTCGTGGGATATTGATTACACAAATACAGAAGCATTGGGACAGAAGTGCATTGAGGAAGGCGTGGACGGCGTGCTTGCGGGATACAGCGAGTTCCGTGTCGCAGCCGCTTGCAAAGTGGCCAAGTACATCGGCAGGCCTTTTTATGCGACAGAAGAGCAGATTGAACTCACCAGAAACAAGCGGCTCTTCAAAGATACATGCAGACAATTCGGCGTCGCTGTGCCTGAAGACTACAAACTGGAGAACGCCGATGACCCCGTGGACATTACGGCGTTGCGCTTCCCGGTCATCGTTAAGCCAACGGATGCCGCAGGCCGCAAGGGTATCACAATCTGCTGGGGTCCGGAACAACTGAACGCGGCAGTAAAACTGGCTAGGTCATACTCCATCAGTAAAACCATTATCATCGAAGAGTATGTCGTCGGCAGGGAATTCGTAGCGGTATATACTCTGAAAGATGGCGGATACAGTCTCTCGTGCTTTAATGAAAAGTACCTGGACAAAGAGAGCTCTTCCTCTGGCTTGTGCGATCTTGCGCTTTCACCATCAAAGTATTTGGATGCGTACATTGCGTCCTGCGACAGACCGATCAAAGCATTCCTGAAGGGGATAGGCGCACGAGACGGTGTCGCGTTTTTCCAGGGCATCATCTCCGACGACCGTGCTGTAGTTTTTGAGATGGGGTACCGCCTGAACGGAGGAAATGACTACTTCATCACTGAGAAGGAGAACGGGATCAGTTACATGAAGATGCTGATCGCCCATTCCCTGACAGGCAGCATGATGGGCGATCTCTCGCTTGACAATCCCAGGTTTAGCCGGTATTACGCAAATTTCCTGCTGTACGCTCACGGTGGGACAGTGGGAAAAATCCTGTTCCATGGCAGCACTGACCGGCAGGGTCTGGAAGATATACACATCAAAAAGGCACCTGGCATGACGGTTCGCGAGGACGGAACAACACAGCAGTGCGCATACACCTTCAAACTCTCGGCAACTTCGAAAGGAGAAATGGCCGACTTGATCCATTACTGTCAGACAAACGCCGAGATGCTCAATGAGAAGGGGGAGAATATGCTTTTCCGGCAGTTTGACACAGATGAAATGATGAGTTGAAAGGAATACGCATATGGAACCGATTCTCGTTACCCGTTCTTCAATGCCCTCCTATGAGGAGTACTGTGAGGAGATTCGTAACCTGTGGGACAGCCATTGGCTGACCAACATGGGTGTGAAGCACAAGGAATTGCAGCAGCAACTGGAGGCGTATCTGGGTTGTCCGCATGTGACACTGTATACCAACGGTCACCTGGCCTTGGAGAACATCCTTGCAGCCATGCAGTTTCCCGTCGGATCCGAAGTCATCACCACGCCCTTTACCTTTGCCTCCACCACCCACGCCATCGTCCGCAATGGCCTGATGCCGGTGTTTTGCGACGTAAACCAGCGGGACTACACCATTGACGCGAACAAGATCGAGGCACTGATTACAGAAAAAACGGTCGCCATCGTTCCTGTACATGTCTATGGCAACCTATGTGAGGTTGAGGCTATCGATGCCATCGCGAAAAAGCACGGCTTGAAAGTCATCTACGACGCAGCTCATGCCTTTGGTGTAAAGTATAAAGGCATCTCGTCTGCCAACTTTGGTGACGCGTCCATGTTTTCCTTTCACGCCACCAAGGTCTTTAACACAATTGAAGGCGGCGCGGTATGCTTCCGGGACGACGCGTTGGTGCAGACACTCAACGACATGAAAAACTTCGGCATCCGCGGACCGGAGAGCATTGTGTTTGTGGGCGGGAACGCCAAGATGAATGAGTTTCAGGCAGCCATGGGGATCTGCAACCTGCGACATTTGCCTGAGGAGATCGCTAAGCGCAGACGGGTCGTTGCGCGCTACCGTGAGCACCTGGAGGGTGTCAAAGAGCTGAAACTCTGTGAGCCGCAGACAGACACAGAGCCAAACTATGCATACTTCCCGGTTGTTTTAAACGGCTTCAGTGCTACCCGTGACGAAGTCTTTGACGCCCTGTCAGCAAACGGCATCACGGCCCGGAAGTATTTCTTTCCACTGACCAACAGCTTCGAATGCTATCGGGATCTGCCGACGGCCGGGGCGGAAAAGACGCCTGTCGCCGCAAATCTGGCGGACCGTGTGCTGACGCTGCCGCTGTACGCTGATCTTGATCTGGCGGATGTGGACCGAATCTGCGATATCATCCTGGCAACGGGCGTTCGGTAAGTAAAGGAGGCAACAAGATGAAAGGCATCATCCTCGCCGGCGGAAAGGGCACACGCCTGTACCCAATGACCAAGGCAGTATCCAAGCAGCTGCTGCCCATCTATGATAAGCCGCTCATCTACTATCCTTTGTCCGTGCTGATGCTTGCCGGAATCCGGGAGGTGCTGATCATCTCGACACCGGAGGACACGCCGGTGTACGAGCGCCTGCTGGGTGACGGCGCACGGCTGGGCATGCGCCTGTGCTACACCGTCCAGGAGACACCCCGGGGCCTGGCGGACGCCTTCATCCTCGGCGCGGACTTCATCGCGGACGACAGCGTGTGCCTGATCCTGGGCGACAACGTGTTCTTTGGCCAGGATATGACCCGCGTGCTGCATAAGGCAATGGAGCGCAAGACCGGTGCAACGATCTTCGGCTACCCGGTCAAAGATGCGCGCTCCTTCGGTGTGGTGGAGTTCGACCATGATTACAAGGTCATCTCTATCGAGGAAAAGCCGGAGCATCCCAAGAGCAATTACGCCGTGCCGGGCCTCTACTTTTACGACAATCGGGTCGTGGAGATCGCCCGGAATGTAAAGCCCTCCGCCCGGGGTGAGATCGAGATCACAGCCATCAACAACGCCTACCTCGAGATGGGCGAACTGAACGTGACCCTTCTGGGACGCGGAATGGCCTGGCTGGATACCGGTACCCCCGGCAACATGCTGAAGGCAGCTGAGTTTGTGGAAGCCGTACAGGACCGCCAGGGCTTCTATATCTCCTGCATCGAGGAGATCGCGTGGCGCCGGGGCTTCATCACCACGGAGCAGTTGAAGGCCCTCGGCGAGGAACTGAAAATGACCGATTACGGCCAGTATCTGCTGGCCCTGACAAGGGAGGGCAAATGAGATGACCATCATTGTCACCGGCGGCGCCGGATTCATCGGCTCAAACTTCATCTTCTACATGCTGAAACAGCACCCGGAGGACCGGATCGTCTGTCTGGACAAGCTGACATACGCCGGCAATCTCTCCACGCTGAAGAGCGTCATGGACAAGCCTGGTTTCCGCTTTGTGAAGCTGGATATCTGCGACCGGGACGACGTGTACCGCCTCTTTGAGGAGGAGCACCCCGACGTGGTGGTGAACTTTGCCGCCGAGAGTCATGTGGACCGCTCCATCGAGGATCCCGCCGTCTTCCTTCAGACAAATATCATCGGCACCGCCGTGCTGATGGACGCCTGCCGCAAGTACGGCATCCGCCGTTTTCACCAGGTGGGTACAGACGAGGTGTACGGCGATCTGCCGCTGGACCGCCCCGACCTGTTCTTCACGGAGGAAACTCCGATCCACACCAGCTCTCCCTACTCCTCCTCCAAAGCAGGCGCGGATCTTCTGGTCATGGCCTATCACCGGACCTTCGGCCTGCCGGTGACCATCAGCCGCTGTTCCAACAACTACGGCCCCTACCAGTTCCCGGAGAAGCTGATCCCGCTGATGATCGCCAACTGCCTGAATGACAAGCCGCTTCCGGTTTACGGCCAGGGGCTGAACGTCCGGGATTGGCTCTTCGTGGACGACCACTGCAAGGCAATCGACCTGATCCTCCGGGAGGGCCGGGTCGGCGAGGTGTACAACATCGGCGGCCACAACGAGATGCGCAACATCGATATCGTCAAACTCATCTGCCGGGAACTCGGGAAGCCGGAAAGCCTGATCACCTACGTGACCGACCGCAAAGGCCACGACATGCGCTATGCCATCGATCCCGCCAAGATCCACCGTGAGCTCGGCTGGCTCCCGGAAACACGGTTTGAAGACGGCATCCGGAAAACCATCGCCTGGTACCTGGAGCACCGGGACTGGTGGGAGGAAATCGTCTCCGGCGAGTATCAGAACTACTACGAGAAGATGTACGGAAACCGAGGCACCGTCTGACACAGAAGTTTTCGAAAATTAACCGAATCCCTTGCAGGATCAAAGAGTCGGGAGTCGAATGTTTAGCAGTTAGCAGATGATGCCAAAGGAGGTGAGTGCTGTGACCCGGAGAATCCGTGTGTTTGCTTTGCTGACAGCAATCGCAGTGCTCATCTCGGGTCTTGCCCAGGCGGCGTCCTCGATGATGCCGGGCGGGAACATCTCCGTGGCAGTCAAGCAAGCGCAGACGGCGGCATTGCCGGAGAGGCTGACCCTCATCGAAACCGGCGTCTTCGAGGGCACGGCCATCCGCCATGCGGAACTGCCGGAGGGCCTCCTGGAAATCGGAGATGAAGCCTTCGCCCGCATGTCCGCGCTGGAGACGATCACCGTACCCGGATCCGTACAGGTCTTCGGCCGGGACATCCTGGCCGGAAGTGAACTGGCGATCGTGGTCGCATCGGAGGGCAGCGAAGCCGCGAACTGGGCCCGCGCCAACGGATACCGTCTGATGCCCACCGCGACTTGGACCGCGAACGTCCGTCACAGGAAGGCCCTGCCCATCCGCGGTCCCGTGGAAGGCGCCGCCGATACAGAAGTTTCCGGCGGCAGAATCTTCCGGCCTGCCGCAAGGCAGCCCGGCGAAGTGAAAGCGGAGGCTTGCGTGGGCCACCGTTCCCTCAACGTACGATCGAGGTTCTTTCCCTGATGCGGCGAGTCGCAGCAACATAAACCGCATTCAGGAAAGGAGAAAACAAAATGAGCAAACGGCGCCTGATGGGCCTTGTGCTGGCACTGGCAATGCTGTTTACACTGGTGGTTCCCGCCGGCATCCTGGCCGACGAGGGAGAAGACGCACCGGTGGTGGAATTCGCGGAATCTGCCCCCGCGGCCGATCCGGAGCCTGCCCCGGCATCTGATCCGGAGCCCGCTCCTCCAGCTGACCCTGAGCCCGAGATCATTGAGCTTGAAGTCATTGAGCTTGAGGTCACAGAGCCCGAAGTCACGGAGCCTGTAGTCACAGAGCCCGAAATCACGGAGCCTGTAGTCACAGAGCCCGAAATCACGGAACCGGAACCTGTCGAGCCCGAAGAAGGCGAACCTGAAGAACCCACATTTATGGCCGGTCTGGCGACGCTGACCGCTGGTAACCTGTTTGCTGACAAGTGGTTCAGGGAACCCGCCGGCATGCTGAACAGCAGCGCAGTCGTGTATGCGGTCGCGCGCGCTTCCGGTGAAGGCGAACTTTCCAGTCAGGACGCGATCCAAGTCGTCGCCAACATCGACGGCGCTGCCAAGTCCTTCTGCGTTCAATTTGCCCGCTTGACATGGCTGACCGAAGAACAAGCCGCGGCCTATACGTCCGCTGAGCATGAGAACGGTATCCTGTACGGCGACGCCATGCTGGATCCGGTGGACTACACTGCTGTCGCGGAAGAGGCTGATGAGGAAATCGCGATCGAGGATTGGATCGTCGAGGAGCCGGAAGCGGTGCAGCTGACGGAAGAACCCGCAGCAGAGGAACTTGAAGCCGAAGAACAACCGGAGCCGGAACCGTATCCAGCCGAAGTTGAGGAGCCGTCCGCTGTTTCCGATGTGGAGTTTGCGGACGCCATCCCGATCACTATCACCGCACAGCCGGTTGATCTCAATAATCCGGTCGTTGGCCATTCTTACGACCTGCATGTCACTGCCATCGGAAACAGCTTGACCTACCGCTGGTATGTCAGCACGGACAGCGGCGTCACTTGGAAGGCCACGAAGTCCGCGGGTTATAACACCGACACGCTGACAATCGTTGTGGCCGCCAAGTACGAGGGATATCAGTACTACTGCCATATCGCAGATGCAGCTGGCAATACGCGTGACTCCGCGGTTTCTACCGTGCATCTGGGAAGCGGCGACCCAATCGCAATCAACGATCAGCCGACGGATATCGTTCCTGCGATTATCGGCAATTCTTATGATTTGCATGTCGCGGCAACTGGCAGTGGTCTGTCATATCGCTGGTATGTCAGCACTGATGATGGTTCCACATGGAAAGCCACAAAATCTGTCGGCTATAACACCGACACATTGACGATTGTTGTGGCTGCAAAGTATGAAGGGTATCAATACTACTGCCGTATCACGGATTCAACCGGCAGTACTCGCGACTCTGCGGTTGTGACCGTGAGTCTTGAGAATGATGAACCGCTTGCTATCAGCGAGCAGCCGGCAAGCATCAACAATGCAATCGTCGGCAGCTCGTATGACCTGCACGTTGAAGCCACAGGCACCGGCCTGACCTACAAGTGGTATGTCAGCACTGATGATGGTTCCACATGGAAAGCCACAAAATCTGTTGGCTATAACACCGACACACTGACAATCGTTGTAGCCGCCAAGTATGAGGGATACAAGTACTATTGCCATATCACAGACATCTCCGGCAATACGCTTGACTCCGCAGTTGCCACCGTGCACCTCGGGGGCGGGGATGCCATCACCATCAGTGGGCAGCCGGCAAATATCGACAGCGCGGTCATCGGCAATTCATATGACCTGCACGTTGAAGCCACAGGCACCGGTCTGACCTACAAGTGGTATGTCAGTACCGACGGCGGTTCCACATGGAAAGCCACAATGTCCAACGGGTACAACACCAGCACGCTTACACTTGTCGTGGCCAAAAAGTATGAGGGATACAAGTACTACTGCCATATCACAGATGCAGCCGGCAATACGCTTGACTCCTCAGTCGCCACAGTACACCTCCAAATCACCATCAGTCAGCAGCCGACGGATATCGACAGTGCGATCATCGGCAATTCGTATCAGTTGCACGTTGAAGCTACGGGCGGCAGTCTGACCTATAGTTGGTATGTCAGCACTGACGGCGGTTCCACGTGGAAGGCCACAAGATCCAACGGGTATAATACAAGCACCCTGACGATCGTTATCGCCGCAAAGTACGATGGGTACAGGTACTACTGCCACATTGCGAATGCCGCGGGCAGCACGCTTGACTCCTCAGTTGCTGTCGTGCACCTTGCCAGTGGCGATCCGATCGTCATCACCAGTCAGCCCACTGACATCACCAACGCTGTCATCGGTAATTCGTACGACCTGCACGTCGACGCAACAGGCAGCAGCCTGACCTATAAGTGGTATGTCAGTACCGACGGCGGTGCTACATGGAAAGCCACAATGTCCAACGGGTATAATACCAGCACCCTGACAATTGTTGTTGCCGCAAAGTACGATGGGTATAAGTACTACTGCCATATCGCGGACAACCTTGGAAGCGCTCTGGATACGAATGTTGTAACAGTGAACCTGCAGACAGATTTCACGTTGGACGGCGTGATCTACCACATCCTGGAAAATAACGTGTCCGTCAGCGTTGTGGGTCTGGCCGATACTTCTCTGTCGACACTGGTGATCCCGACCACCGCCAAGGGCTATAGCGTGACGGAAATCGGTGAAGCGGCTTTCGCCGGCAACACGACCCTCACATCCATTTCCCTTCCCAACAGCATCACGGCGATCCGTGCACGGGCCTTCGCTGGATGCACGAATCTTGCGAACATGACGAATCACGACTGATCGATCATGACCGCGGGTCATCAACCGTAAGCACTGAAGGGAGGATCCGGTACGTGAATAACGAGCCGGATCCTCCTTTGTCTGCGGAGACGAAAGACAGGAATATGTCAAACATGAACACCAAGCAACTGCAGTACGTCCTTGTTCTGGTCCAGGAGGGCTCCTTTTCCCGGGCAGCGGAAAAGCTGAGCATCAGCCAGCCTTCCCTGTCCCAGTACATCAAAAAGATCGAGAGTTCCCTCGGCCTGGAAATCTTCGACCGGGCCAATGGGCGCGTGAAGCTGACGGACGCGGGCCGGATTTATGTGGAAACCGGTCAGCGCATTCTCGATGCCGAACACCAGATGGAAATCAGGCTATCGGACCTCAAGGAGAGCAAAACCGGTTCCCTGATCATCGGGACCGCGCCTTACAGGGCGGCTTCCATGATGCCCGCCATTGCGGAAAGATTTCACGGTCTCTATCCCGGCATGCACCTGGCCGTGCAGGAGGGAACCACCGCGGAGCTGGAGGAAGGCATGGCCCGCGGCGAGTATGACCTCTGCCTGACTCTGTCCCCCGTGGATCAGCGGCTCTTCCGTGCTGAAACCGTCATGACGGAAGAACTGGTGCTGGCCGTTCCCGCCGGCTATCCCCCGTTTGCCGCGGAAAGCATGGCCGACAGGAAATTCCCGGCCGTGGACGCCTTAGTCCTGAATCACGCGGATATGGTAATGCTTACGGAAACCCAGTATATGCAGCGGCAGCTGACCGGCCTTCTAACCAAGTATGATCTGACCGTCCGCCCCTCCGTGGTGGTCAAAAGCCTCACCGCACAGATCGAAATGGTCAAGGCCGGCATGGGCATGGCTTTGGTTCCCTCCGGCATTGAGCGCTTCTGCAACAAGGGCGGCAGCCGCGAGGTAACCTTCTACTCCCTGCGGCAGCCTTTGCCACGGCGCAGGGTGGTGGTCATCTGGCGAAAAGACCGGCTGCTGTCAAAGGCTGCCGAAGATCTGAAGCGCATGATCAAAGAAATCGAATGGTAAGCAGCATTTAGGGGTTGACATTTGCCGGCAGGGGCATATAATTAAGACGTTATGGTTGCTATTGTGATATGGCAATACCATAGCGTCTTGCTTTTTGCGCCGGACAAGCCCGGCGCATCGGCATTCCGTAAATCGTACCACAAATGATTAAGGGAGGGAAACCAAACATGCCAACCGCATTGCTCTATCTGGCAATCATGCTGGCGGTCATCATCCTGTGGTTCCTGTGTCTGCGGCGGCCGGTCTAT
>JBGVCH010000122.1:0-16565 GCA_045226335.1 Christensenellales bacterium
CTGCATGACAAACCAGATGTACCATCGCAAAAACTATATGGTCGAGCCGGAGGAGCGCGGCCAGCCGTCCACCAACACAAAGATTGACGCGCTGGGGCTTTCCGAGGGGCAGATTTTCTCGCTGCATTATGACTTTGGCGACGACTGGATGTTCGCGATCCGGGTGGAGCAGATCACCGACACCCCCAGGACGAAGCCTGTTGTGACCGGGTTCGCCGGTTACGTGGAGCAGTATCCGAATTATGATGAGGAAGACGAGGAAGACGAGTGGGATGATCATGACGATAACGAGGATCTTTTCCCTCTGCGTCAGGCGAATCAGGAATACCTGAAGCTGTTTGAATCGGATCTGCGAGCGGCTGCACTCAGCGAGAATACCATCGAACGCCATGTGGACAACGCGTCCTACTACATAGACAATTTTGTTCCACGTTATTCCGAAGGCTGGACCATGGTGGATGGAGTGTCCCCCACAAACCTTAGAGCGTTCTTCGGAGATTACTACATCAACGAATGCCTGTGGAGCACACCCAACAATCTGAAAACAACCGCCGCAAGCATCAAGAAGTTCTACCGCTGCATGATGGAGCACGGCTACATTGAAGCCTCTGCCTATCAGGCTTTGTGCGATCTGTTCAAGCGCTCCGTGGCCGAATGGCAGCAGGCCTGCCGGGATGCGGAGGATGAGGATCCGGGGTTTTGGTGGTGATGGAGGATCAATACGGATTTGTGGGATATGACAGCGAGGATCATATTCCTCTACGAGGTATGCGCTGTCCGCGTGGGATCATGACCGGATTCATCGGGCGATAACGATTCAGGTTCAAATCTCCCCTTGACAGATCACTCAGTCCGTGCTATATTGATTGTGCGCAATCAAATAGCGCAAAATCAATCAGGCCGGAGGTGACGAGGCCATTGGCGGACGATGACGCGCTGAAGCTGCGGAACCAGGTGTGTTTCCCGCTGTACGCCTGCTCCAAGGAACTGGTGCGGCAGTACGGGCCGTACCTGAAGGAGCTGAACCTGACCTACACCCAGTACATCGTGATGATGGTGCTGTGGGAGCGGAGGACGGTTTCCTCCAGAGACCTGGCCGAATGCCTCCACCTGGACTACGGCACCCTGACGCCGGTGCTGAAACGGCTGGATCAGGCGGGATACCTGACCCGGAAGCGGGCGGCGGAGGACGAGCGGCTGCTGACGATCTCCCTGACAGACGCGGGGCTGGCGCTCAAAGCGAAAGCGGTCTCCATCCCCCCGGCCATCGCGGCCTGCATGGGCCTGTCGGCGGAGGAGTTCAGGACGCTGTACGCGCTGACCTACAAGGCGCTGCGGCACATGGAATCGAACGAAGAGAAGGAAGGAGCATGACCATGGCAACGGTTTATGATTTCACGGTAAAGGACCGGAAAGGGAACGAGGTCCGTCTGAGCGAGTATGCCGGGAAGGTGCTGCTCATCGTCAACACGGCGACGGGCTGCGGGTTTACGCCCCACTACGATCCGCTGGAGGCGATGTACAGGGAATTCAGGGAGCGGGGCTTCGAGATCCTGGACTTCCCCTGCAACCAGTTCGCCAACCAGGCGCCGGGGGACGCGGAGGAGATCCACAGCTTCTGCACCATGAAGTTCGGCACGGAATTCCCGCAGTTCGCCAAGATCGACGTCAACGGGGAGAACGCCGATCCGCTGTTCGTGTATCTGGCCGAAGAGAAACCCTTCAACGGCTTCGGCAAGGGCCTCAAAAACGCCGCCCTGGGCAAGTTCGCCGCCATGAACAACAAGAAATACGGCGACAAGACCAACATCGGCTGGAACTTCACCAAGTTCCTGATCGACCGCGAAGGCCGCGTCGTCGCCCGGTTCGAGCCCACAACCGATATGCAGGAAGTCAAGGCCGCGGTGGCCGCGGAATTGGAGAGATGAGCCATGAGTGAGCAGATCAGCCGTGACCGGACCATCATCCGGACCAGCATCATCGGGATCCTGGCCAATGTGTTTCTGGCGGCCTTCAAGGCGATCGTCGGGCTGACGGCCAACTCCATCGCCATCGTGATGGACGCGGTGAACAACCTGTCGGACGCGGCCAGCTCGGTCATCACCATCGTCGGAACGAAGCTGGCCGGCAGAGAGCCGGACAAAAAGCACCCCTTCGGCTACGGCCGGGTCGAATACCTCAGCGCCATGCTCATCTCCATGCTGGTGCTCTACGCCGGCGTCACCGCCCTGGTGGAGTCCGTGAAGAAGATCATTCACCCGGACGTACCGGACTACTCCGCGGCGGCGCTGATCATCGTGGCGGTAGCGGTGCTGGTCAAGATCCTCCTGGGCCGGTTTGTGCACGGCGTCGGGAAAAAGGTGAACTCCGATTCCCTGATCAATTCCGGCAAGGACGCCCTGCTGGACGCCGTGATCTCCGCCTCGACCCTGGCGGCCGCCGCGATCTTCCTGCTTTTCCACGTCTCCCTGGAGGCCTGGCTGGGCGCGGTGATTGCCCTGCTGATCATCAAATCCGGCCTGGAGATGCTCAGCGAAACGCTGTCCAGGATCCTGGGCGAACGGGCGGACGCGGAACTGGCCCGGGAGATCAAGGCCACCGTCACCGGGCATCCGGAGATCAGCGGCGCCTATGACCTGGTCCTCCACAACTACGGCCCGGACGCCTATCAGGGCTCCGTCCACATCGAGGTCCCGGACACCCTGTCCGCGGACGACCTGGACAAACTGATCCGGAAGGTCTCCGTCGAGGTTTATCAGAAGCATCATGTGATCCTGACCGCCATCGGCGTCTACTCCTGCAACACGAAGGATCCCGAGGCGGCGGAGGCAAGAGTAAACGTGGCCCAGCTCGTCACCGGGAACCCGGACGTCCTGCAAATGCACGGCTTCTACCTGGACAAGGCGGAGAAGACGCTGCGGTTCGACATCGTGGTGAGCTTCGACGCGAAGGATCGGAAGCAGGTCTATCGGGACGTCTGCGAAACCGTCCAGAAGGTGTACCCCGACTACACGCTGCAGGTGACGATGGACACGGATTTCAGCGAGGAGCCCGCAGACCCGGTCTGAGGACAAACAAAACGGCAGCACGGCGCAATGTACCGTGCTGTCGTTTTATGTGCGGCGGCGAAAACCGGTTCTATCACGCGAAACACGCCGTGCGCATCGTTCACAGGCCGGAACAGCCGCTTACCCCTTCAGCTCCCCGTAGAGCTTCATGTACAGGTCGGCGGAATGCTCCCAGGAGACGTCCTTCTCCATATCCCGGGTCACGATGGCGTCCCAGCGGCCGCGGTCCCCGAAGTACACCCGTTCCGCCCGCCGGACGGCGTCCAGCAGCAGGTCCGCACGATACTGGTCGAAGGTGAAGCCGTTGCCCTCGCCGGTGTACTCGTTGTAGGGCTCCACCGTGTCCTTGAGGCCGCCGGTCTCCCGCACGATCGGCACGGTGCCATAGCGCATGGCGATCAGCTGGGTCAGGCCGCAGGGCTCAAAAAGGCTGGGCACCAGCAGGGCGTCGGACCCGGCGTAGATCTGGTGGGCCAGGCTTTCGTCGTACTTGATGTAGGCGCAGACCTTGCCCCGGTAAGCGTTCTCGTAGTACCGGAAGGCGTCCTCGTAGCGGGGATCGCCGGTGCCCAGGATCACCACCTGGACGTCTTCGTCCACGATCTGGGTGAAGACGGCGTTGATCAGGTCGAGGCCCTTCTGATCCGTCAGGCGGGAGATCAGGCCCAGCACGAATTTCCCGTCGTCCACCGTGAGCCCCAGCCGGGCCTGCAGGGCTTTCTTGTTCTCGCGCTTGGCGTCCAGCACATTCTCCTCGCCGTAGGTGGCGGGCAGCAGCTTGTCCGTCCTGCTGTTCCAGATGTCGATGTCGATGCCGTTCACGATGCCCGTCAGCTTGGCCCGGTGATACCAGAGATGGCCGTTGAGGCCTTCTCCGTAGAAGTCCGTCTGGATCTCCCCGGCATAAGTGCCGCTGACCGTCGTGATCCGGTCCGCGTAGGCGAGGCCGCCCTTGAACATGTTGGCCTCCCGGTCGTTGACCTTGAACACGGCGTAGTCGAACAGGAAGTCCGGCAGCCCGGTCCAGTATTTCAGGTGTTCGATGCTGCAGATGCCCTGGAACCGCAGGTTGTGGATGGTGAGGACGCTCCGGGCGGCGCCGACGGGGGTCCCGTCGAACTGCGTGCGCAGATACACGGGAACCGGAGCCGCCTGCCAGTCGTGGCAGTGGATCACATCCGGGATCCAGTTGAGATAATTGAGGGCCGCCAGGGACGCCTTCGAGAAATAGCAGTACTTGGGGATGTCCTCCCACAGGCCGGTGTAGGGATTCCCCCAGTCGAAGAAATCCCGGTTGTCGATGAAGTCATAGGTCACCCCGTCCAGCTCCGCCTCCATGATGCCCACATAGAAGGTCCGTCCGTCCCGGGTCAGGTCCATCATGAAGGAACCGATGTAGGTCATCCGATCCCGGAATTTCTCCGGAATGCACCGGTAGCAGGGCATGATCACGCGCACCTCGCAGCCCTGCCGCAGCAGCGCCCGGGGAAGGGCGTACATCACGTCTCCGAGACCGCCCGTCTTGACGAAAGGATAGCACTCCGAGCCGATGAAAGCGACTTTCATGCCCGCCGCGCCGACAAACGCCTGTTCATTCGACATATCCGACACTCCTTCTCTTGTCTCCGATTGTCTGTCCGTTGACCGGATCCCGATATGTACACTATACCCGATCCGGCGAAAATCTTCAACAAGAATTTGCGTTTCCTGGAAGGCTTTGTTCGCGGACCGGCCCCGGCGTCTCTCCCCCACCTTCGTTCCTTCAGCGACAAACAGCGTCTCCCTCCGCCTGTTCAGCGGCCGGAAACGCCGTTTGTCGTCGGTTCTTTTTCAGCTCGTCAGGTGAGTCCCTTCAGTTTTTCGTAGCGCTCCTGTGCCAGTTTCGCGCCTTCAGCGAAGAGGGTCTTCGCGTTCTCCGGGAAGGTGCGGCGCAGGGCGGCAAAGCGGACCTCGCCGTCCAGGAAGTCCTCGTAGGGCATGGTGGGCGCCTTGCAGTCCAGATGGAAGGGGTGCTCCTCCGCGGGATTGTAGCGGTACAGGGACCAGTACCCGGCCTCCACCGCGCGCTTCATCTCGTCCTGTACCTTGTCCATGCCGCACTTGAGGCCGTGGGCGGAGCAGGGGGCGTAGGCGATGATGACGCTGGGGCCGCGGAAGGCCTGGGCCTCCTTCAGGGCCTTCACCAGCTGGGCGTTGTCGGCCCCCATGGCCACCTGGGCCACGTACACATTGCCGTAGGTCATCAACATGCCGCCCAGGTCCTTCTTGGGCCGCTTCTTGCCCGCCGAGGCGAACTGCGCCACGGCGCCGATCTGGGTGGCCTTGGAGGACTGGCCGCCGGTGTTGGAATACACCTCGGTGTCCACGATGAGGACGTTCACGTCCTCGCCGCTGGCCAGCACGTGGTCCAGGCCGCCGAAGCCGATGTCATAGGCCCAGCCGTCGCCGCCGTACATCCAGAAGGTCTTCTTGCTGAGCTGGTCCTTTCTGCGGAGGATTTCTTCCGCCTGCTCATCCCCGCAAGCCTCCAGGGCCTCGATCAGCGCGTCCGTCACGGCCTGGGAGCCCTCGAAGTCGTCATAGCCCGTCAGCCACGCGTCCATGGCGGCGCAGGCGGCCGGATCGGCGCAGGCCTCGCGGTACGCCTCGATTTTCATCTTCAGCGCCTCCCGCTGCTGGCGCACGGAGAGCACCATGCCGAGGCTGAACTCGGCGTTGTTCTCGAACAGGGAGTTGGACCAGGCCGGGCCCTGACCCCGCCGGTTCACGGTGTAGGGGATGCCGGGCATGGCCGCGCCCCAGGCCTGGGAGCAGCCCGTGGCGTTGGCCCAGTAGATCCGGTCGCCGTAGAGCTGGGTCAGCAGCTTGGCGTAGGGAGTCTCGCCGCAGCCCGCGCAGGCCGCCGAGAACTCCACCAGCGGGCGGCGGAACTGGCTGCCCTTGACGGTGTAGGGATCGAAGACGTCCCCCTTGTCCGGCAGCGACAGGGTGTAGGCCCAGGCCGCCGACGTGTCGGGGATTTCCGCCACGGGGGTCATGGTCAGGGCCTTCTCCTTCGCCGGACAGCAGGCGGCGCAGCTTCCGCAGCCGGTGCAGTCCGGGGCGCTGACCTGAAGGGTGTAGCGCAATCCCGCGGCCTGTTTGCCGTTGGCCGACGCCGTCTGCGTGCCCTCCGGCGCGGCGGCGGCCTCCGCCTCCGTCAGAAGGTAGGGCCGGATCACCGCGTGGGGGCAGACAAAGGCGCACTTGTTGCACTGCAGGCATTTGGTGCTGTCCCACACCGGGACCCGCACCGCGATGCCGCGCTTCTCATAGGCCGTCATGCCCATGTCCATGACGCCGTCCTTGTAGTCCCGGAAGGCGCTGACGGGCAGGTCGTCGCCCTTCTGGGCGTTGATGGGCTCCAGCAGGTCCGTCACCACCCGGGGCACGTCCCGCCGGGGCTTCGGCTCGTCCTGCGCTTCCGCCCATTCGGCGGGCACCTTCACCCAGTGCAGGTGTTCTCCGCCGGCGTCGATGGCGGCCAGGTTCCGGCGCACCACCTCGTCGCCCTTGGCGAAGTAGGTCTTCTCCGCCGCCGCCTTCATGTAGGCCACCGCGTCGTCGGTGGGGATCACCGGCATCAGGTGGAAGAAGGCCGACTGCAGCACCATGTTGAAGTGGCTGCCCAGGCCCAGGGATTCCGCCACCTTCACCGCGTCAATGGTGCAGAGCCGCAGGCCCTTCCGGGCGATCTCCCGCTTCGCGTGGGCGGGCAGGTGCCGGTCCAGCGCCTCGTCGTCCCAGGGGCAGTTGATCAGCAGGATCCCGCCGGGCTTCACTTCCTCGGCGATGTCGTACTGCGCCATGTAGCTGGGGTGATGACAGGCCACGAACTCCGCCTGCTTCACGTAGTAGGAGGAGCGGATGGGCCGGCTGCCGAAGCGCAGGTGCGACTTCGTAATGCCGTAGGACTTCTTGGCGTCGTACTCGAAGTACGCCTGGGCGAACTGGTCCGTGTGGCTGTTGATGATCTCCACGGTGTTCTTGTTGGCGCCCACCGTGCCGTCGGAACCCAGGCCCCAGAACTTGCAGCTGACGGTCCCCGCGTCCGCCACGGCGAAGGCCGGGTCCTCGGGCAGGGACAGGTGGGTCACGTCGTCGTGAATGCCGACGGTGAAGCTGTTCAGAGGCTTTTCCCGCTTCAGGTTCTCAAAGACGGCGGCGATCTGGGCGGGGGTGGTGTCCTTCGACGAGAGGCCGTAGCGGCCGCCCACCACCGTCAGGTCCGCGCGGCCGCACAGGGCGGTGCACACGTCCTGATACAGGGGTTCGCCGGCGCTGCCCATCTCCTTGGTGCGGTCCAGCACGGCGATCTTTTTCACGGTCTCCGGCAGGGCCGCCACGAATCTCGCGGTGTCGAAGGGCCGGAAGAGGTGCACCTGCAGGAAGCCCACCTTCTCCCCCGCGGCGTTCAGGGTGTCCACAACCTGCTCCGCGCAGCCGCTAACCGAGCCCATGGCCACGATCACCCGGTCCGCGTCCGGTGCGCCGTAATAGTTGAAGACGTGGTAATCCCGCCCGGTGACGGCGTTGATCTTCGCCATGTACCCTTCCACGATGTCCGGCAGGGCGGCGTAGTCCCCGTTGCTGGCCTCCCGGACCTGGAAGTAGATGTCCGGGTTCTGGACGGTGGCCCGGAGCATGGGGTGCTCCGGGTTCAGGGCGTGGTCGCGGAAGGCCTGAAGAGCGTCATAATCCAGCATGGCCTTCAGGTCGTCATAGGACAGCTGCTCCACCTTGGTGATCTCGTGGGAGGTGCGGAAGCCGTCGAAGAAGTGCAGGAAGGGCACCCGGCCCTTGATGGCCGCCAAGTGCGCCACCCCCGCCAGGTCCATGACTTCCTGCACGCTGCCGGTGGACAGCATGGCAAAGCCCGTCTGCCGGCAGTTCATCACGTCGGAATGGTCGCCGAAGATGGACAGGGCGTGGGTGCCCACGGTGCGGGCCGCCACGTGCAGGACGCCGGGCAGCCGCTCCCCGGCGATGCGATGCATCACGGGGATCATCAGCATCAGGCCCTGGGAGGAGGTGAAGCTGGCCGCCAGGGCGCCTGTTTCGAGGGCTCCGTGCACCGCCGCCACCGCGCCGGCCTCGGACTGCATCTCTGTCAGCTGCACCGTCTGTCCGAACAGGTTCTTCTTTCCCCGGGCGGACCAATAGTCCGTCTTGCCCGCCATGGGCGAGGACGGGGTGATGGGGTAGATGGCGGCGATCTCGGTGAAGGCGTAGGCGATGTACGCCGCCGCCTCGTTGCCGTCCACGGTGACCCAGGTCTTCTTCTGATCAGACATCGGCGATGTCCTCCTGTTTCTCGTCGTCAAAGCGCAGGCCGTAGAATCTGGCGGCGTTGCGCCAGCAGATCCGCTCATAATCCTCCTGTTCAAGCCCCAGGGCGAACAGGTCTTCCAGCTCCCGCTTCTGGGGCCAGAAGGGATAGTCGGTTCCGAAGAGCACCCGGTCCGTTCCGTAGCCCAGGATGATGGCCTTTGCAATCTCCGGCTTCAGCCAGTAGAGGGAAGAGCTGCAGTCCACCATAAGGTTCGGGAAGGATTTCAGCTTCTCCACGGCCTCCTGCCACACGCTCCAGCCGCCCAGGTGAGCCGCCTCGACCTTCAGTTCGGGAAAAGCCCGCAGGATTACGGCGATCCGGTCCGGGTTGGAGTAGTCGTAGCGATGATCCCCGGCGTGGATGCACACAGGAAGGCCCCGCGCCTCACACAGCCGGTAGATCTCCATAGCCCGGGGGTCGTCCGCGGGAAAGCCCTGGATGTCCGGATGCAGCTTCACGCCTCTCAGGCCCAGCGCTTCAATTTCATCCAAGTCCCGGGCAAAGTCGTCGCTGTCCGGGTGCATGGCCCCCAGGCCTGTCATGCAGCCGCCGCTTTCCTGTACTGAGCGGGCGATGAAGGCGTTGATACGGGAGACCTGGTGCGGGCTCGTGGCCACGGAAAAGACGATGAAGTGGCTGATGCCTGCCTCCCGGCCTGAGCGGACCAGCTCCATGGCTGTTCCGTTCCAGGGTTGGCGCGGCAGTCGTTCGTAGAAGGACTCCACGCTTTCCACGGCCTTCAGGGCGATCTTCTCCGGATAGATATGACAGTGGCAGTCGATGATTCTTGTCATGGCGCTCCTCGATCAGGCGGTCTCGATCTTCGCGGCCTGCTGCAGGCCCAGCTTCTCCACGGCCATCTCCCGCATCCTGAACTTCTGGATCTTGCCGGCGTCGTTCATGGGGAAGCCGTCCACAAACTCGATGTACTTGGGCACCTTGTGCTTGGCCATGTGGTCCAGGACGAACTTGCGGATCTCGTCCACCGTGCAGGTCTCCCCCTCCTTAAGGATGATGCAGGCCATGATCTCCTCGCCCATGGCCTTGTCCGGCACACCGATGACCTGCACGTCCGAGACCTTCGGATGGGTGTAGATGAACTCCTCGATCTCCTTGGGGTAGATGTTCTCGCCGCCGCGGATGATCATGTCCTTCAGGCGGCCGGTGATCCGGTAGTTGCCCTCCGGGGTGCGGCAGGCCAGATCGCCGGTGTGGAGCCAGCCGTCCTTGTCGATGGCCGCCGCGGTGGCCTTGGGCATCTTGTAGTAGCCCTTCATGATGTTGTAGCCCCGGGCCACGAACTCGCCGATGACCTCGTCCGGGCAGTCCTCGCCGGTCTCGGGGTCCACGATCTTGCACTCCACCTCGGGGAAGGCGCGGCCCACGGTGGCCACCCGGACCTCCAGCGGATCGGTGGTGCGGCTCATGGTGCAGCCGGGGGAAGCCTCCGTCTGGCCGTAGACGATGACGATCTCCGTCATGTGCATCTTGTCCACCACGTCCCGCATCACGGCGATGGGGCACGGGCTGCCGGCCATGATGCCGGTGCGCATGTAGCTGAAATCGGTCCGCTCAAAGTCCGGGTGGGACAGCATGGCGATAAACATGGTGGGCACGCCGTGGAAGGCGGTGATGTGCTCGTTGTGGATGCAGGCCAGGGAGGACTTGGGCGAGAAGTAGGGCAGGGGCAGGATGGTGCCGGCGTGGGTCATGGTGGCCGTCATGGCCAGCACCATGCCGAAGCAGTGGAACATGGGCACCTGGATCATCATCCGGTCCGCGGTGGACAGGTCCATGCCGTCGCCGATGCACTTGCCGTCGTTGACGATGTTGTAGTGGGTCAGCATCACGCCCTTGGGGAAGCCGGTGGTGCCGGAGGTGTACTGCATGTTGCACACGTCGTTGACATCCACCGCCGCCGCCATGCGCCGCACCTCCTCGATGGGCGTGCGGTCGGCGTAGGTCAGGGCGTCCTCCCAGGTCAGGCAGCCCGGCTGACGGAAGCCCACCGTGATCACATTGCGCAGGAAGGGCAGCCGGCGGGCGTGCAGGGGATCGCCGGCCCTGTGGTCCGCCAGCTCCGGGCACAGCTCGTTCATGATCTCCCGGTAGTTGGAGTCCCGGTAGCCGTCGATCATCACCAGGGTGTGGGTGTCGGACTGCCGCAGCAGGTACTCCGCCTCGTGGATCTTGTAGGCGGTGTTCATGGTCACCAGCACGGCGCCGATCTTGGTGGTGGCCCAGAAGGTCACATACCACTGCATCACGTTGGTGGCCCAGATGGTCACCTTCGAGCCGGCCTTCACCCCCAGGGACACCAGCGCCCGGGCGAACTGGTCCACGTCGTCCCGGAATTCCGTGTAGGTCCGGGTGTAGTCCAGGGTGGTGTACTTGATGGCCAGCTGATCCGGGAACTCCGCGCAGACGTCGTCCAGCACCTGGGAGAAGGTCTTCTCGATGAGGGTCTCCTTCTTCCAGAGGTAGTAGCCGGTGCCGCGGTTGTTGATGTAGAGGTGCTTCCGGTTGAGGCGGGTGCTGGCGAAAGTGGACAGATAGTTGGCGAAGTGGGTCAGGATGATCTCCGGGTCATCCAGATCCCGCATCCAGCGGGGATCCCACTCCAGGGAGATAAAGCCGTCGTAGTTCACGGAGCGCAGGGCGTTCATCAGCTCCCGAAGAGGCAGCTCGCCCTCGCCGATGAGTTCCGGCACGGCGCCGTGATCCGTCCGTCGGAAATCGTGGACGTGGACGTGGCGGACATAGGCTCCCAGGTTGGTGATGGAGGTCTCGCCGTCCTCCCCGCCGTTGACGCAGGTCTCGTGCATGTCCCAGCAGGCCGAGAGGCGCTCGTCGTCGGCGAAGTGGTTCAGCAGGTCCCGCAGCTTCGCCGTGTCGGCGTAGGCCCCCACCGTGTCCACCAGCAGGGTCACGGGGTGGGTGAGGCCGGCCATCAGCTGGCCCAGGCGCTCCACGCAGGCGTCCTGCCGGTCGCTCTCGGTGTGGATCACGATGCAGGGGATGCCCAGGCTGGCGCACAGCTCGGCGCTGGCCTGGAGCTCCTGCGGAAAGTCCGGGGCGGTGAAGTCCCGGGCGGTGTCGATGCAGGGGATGGTCAGCTTCTGCTCCGCCAGGCCCCGGCGGATCACCGCGGACAGCTCCGGGTTGGCCAGGCCGGTCTTCCCCTGGAAGATTGGGGCCTGGACATCCTGCAGCTCAATGCCGCTCATCTCCGTGGTGGCCGCCAGCCCGCAGAGATCCTGCCAGCCGAGGGTCTTCCAGTCGCGGATGGAGAAAGAGAGCTTCATCCCTTACACCCCCTCGTACACGATCTTGTTCAGCGCGCTGATGTAGGCGCGGATGGCGGCGCCGATGATGTCCGTGGAGATGCCGTTGCCCGCGTAGACCCGGCCGTCGGCCCGGAGTTTCACCAAGGCGCTGCCCATGGCTTCCCGGCCCTCGGTGACGGACTGGATCTGGAAGTCGTCCAACTCATAGTGGTGGCCGATGACCTGCTCGATGGCCAGGAAGGCCGCGTCGATGGGGCCGTCCCCCACGGAGACGCCCCGCAGCTGGGTGCCGTTCCGGTCCAGGGTCACGTTGGCGGTGGCCGTGATGACGTTGCCGCTGTTGATCACATAGCTCTCGATCCGGTAGGTGGGGGGCACCTGCATGGCCGTGGAGGCCACGATGGCGTCCAGCTCCCGGGTGCCCACATGGCTCTTCTTCACCGCCACCCGGCGGAAGGCTTCGTAGACCCGGGCCATGTCCTCCTCCGCCAGGTCATAGCCCAGCTGACGGACCACCTCGGCCACATCGGCCGCCTCGTCGCCGGCCGTCAGGGTCACGCCGGCGTTCTCCTCCCTGGCCGCGGCCCGGGGGAGCATGGCGCCGTCCGCCCGGCGGCTGTTCATCAGCCACTGCAGCTGGCCCAGGGTCCGACGGAGTTCCGTGGTCCTCAGGCCCACGGCGATGTGCAGGTCGTCTCCCCGCAGCCGGATGAAGTCCGCCAGCTGGCCCACGGGGACCGCGTTGCCGCCCAGGGCAGTGCAGACCAGGCCGTCCATGCCCTCGCCCACCGCGGCCACCGCGCCGGCGCAGGCCATGTGCATGGCGTCGTTGATCTGGACGGCCCAGGCCACGGTTTCCGGGGCACAGGCTTCCGCCTTCACCGACCGGGCAAAGGCCGCGAACTCGTCCGGGAACATCACGCCGGCGGTGTCGCAGAGGGTGACCCGGGACGCGCCGGCCTCCGCCGCCGCGCGGATCGCGGCCGTCAGGAAGCTGCGCTCGGCCCGGGTGGCGTCCATGGCGGTAAAGCCCACGTCCGCGCACAGGGCTTTGCAGGCCCGGACCCGGGCGCCGATGGCCTCCAGCAGGGCCGGGCCCTTCATGTGGGCCACGTACTCCATCTGCACCGGGGAGCAGGGGGCCTCCACGCTGAGGCTCGGCTGCTTCGCGGCATGGATGCTGTCCCAGATGGTCTCCACCCGGGTGTCGTTCACGGGCACCACGGCGCACAGGGGTGTGGCCAGGGCCGCCGCCGCGCTCTTGTTGAAGAGCTGGTCCGCCTTGCTGTCCCCGATGGGCGGCAGTTCGATGCGATCCACCTTCATCCGGTCCAGGCTCCGGGCCATTTCGAGTTTCTCCCGGAAGGTCAGGGCGATGTCCCTGTTTTCCGCCGCGTCGCGGAGGGTGCGGTCGATCAGCTGGATGGTCTTCATATGCGGTCACTCCCATTCGGATCATATGGCGGGATGAGATGGAAAACGGCGGACGTTGGCAGAAAAAAACCCAGGATTCATCTGAACTCTGGGACGATCTTTCAACCGCGGTACCACCCGGATTGCCGTAAAAACGGCCGCTTTGGCGCTCCATCAAGCGCTTTGCCGTGGTAACGGGGCGTCCGGACTTCCCTACCGCCTTGGCCTTCAGGAAGTCAGCTCTGGCAGGAGACTGGCCATGCACCGCCACCGGCTCACACCGACCGCCGGTTCTCTGAAGGGAGAGCGCATGCCCATAGTGCCGTCATCGCTTTTCATATGGCGACCCGACGTCCGTCGAGTCACCGTCATCCTATAACAAAAGCCCCCGCTTGTCAAGCGGAGCTCGCCCCGCGGCTTGTACTGCGTTTGTTTTTCCTCGGCGTTCCATCGGAGATCGTGCGCGGAGGCAGCAGGGATATGTTTCCGGTGTTTACGGGAACGGCCCATGTGTGCTATCATGCAGAGGGGCTTTTAATCCAACTTTCTGTCGGGAGGATGGCATGTACATAGAACGGACAGACAACATGAAGGAGCTCTTCCCCGAGCCGCCGGTCCTGGCCGACGGCACCCTCTGCCTGAGGCCGCTGGCGGCCGCGGATGCGGAGGACCTGGGGAAACTGACACGGCAGGACGCGGTTTACCGTTACCTGCCCACCTTCCTGTTTGAAAAGAAATACGAGCGGGCGGAAGACGCGATCCCGCGCATGTACGACGAGGGCCTGGAGGATTCCCTGATCCTCGGCGTCTTCAGGGGCGAGGCCTTCTGCGGTCTGGCGGAGGTGTACGGTTACAGGGCGCCGATCCGCAAGGCCAGCGTCGGATACAGACTGCTGCGGGAGGAATGGGGTAAGGGGATCGCCACGGCGTCCCTGCGGATGGTGGTCCGCGAACTGCTGACCGCGCACGGGATCGAGATCATCACCGCCAGCACCATGCTGGAAAACCGGGCGTCCGCCCATGTGCTTCAGAAAAACGGATTCACGCTGGTCAACCACGCCGTCGACGAGGACTGGGGCTTCCCCGAGCCGACCCCGGCGGATAAATGGATCCGATAACCGCGCGACGCGGCCTCCGGGCATCAGGGCTTCCCGGCCCTGCCCTCCCGGATCAGCGCGTCCACCTTTTCGTCGTCCAGGTCCCTGCGTTCCCACGTGGAGGCCCCGCCGTCGTTATGGCCGCCCATGCGCCACTCACCTTCGTGGTGCTCATACCATTTTCCATTCAGCTTGAAGAGATAATCGTCCGACCAGAGCGTGTTAGGATCCTTGGACGACGGCAGGCTGACCCTCCGCTCAATCCTGGCCGGCTCGGACCGGCGCAGGTATCCTGCCTTCGGGCTGTAGAAATGATTCATATCGCTTGTTTCCCGGGCCGCCTCCTGCGCGTTCGGGACGGCGCCCGTCCGCGGGAACGCCAGGTTCATCTGCCTTTCCAGGAACGCATCGACCCGAAGGGGATCAACGGGCAGATTCATGAACTTGAAGAGGCTCACCGAGACACAATCGGATTGGTTGAAGAATTCAAACCGCATGGGGGCCAGGTTCAGCTCAAACTGCCCGGAAACGATCACGGAACGCGCCTCCATGTCCGGCGACAAATCCCCCGTGCCCGAAATCGGGACTTCCGGCTCCCCGATCCCATAGCATACGGCCGCGCTGATTCTGCTCACGGCGCCTTTTTCGATTTGCCGGACCGTTTTCAGAATGACGCCGTAGCTCATAGGGGCCGTGAGGATATACTGCATCGGGTACAGCGGGCCGCAAAGGTGCTCACATTCCGGCTTCAGCCGGTATACGCTTTTCAGGAAGCGGCCGCTCAAATCGCGGCTGACCCAGGCTGCCGGATCACGGATGCTTTGCACTTTGTCCATTTTCTCGTCTGTCCTTTCAACGTTGATTGTCAGGCAGCGCTTCCTTTACGAAGAAACCGCTCCGCCCGGCCAGCGCGGATCCCGCTCCTCAAAAGCCACGGGATCCATCGGATCGCTCAGCCACAGCCTTACCGCTTCGATCTGGTCACGGTTCAGTTCGACGCCGCTGCCCCACATGTACCTGCTGTGAGGGGAGGAGAGCTTCGTCCTGTTGTCCGGATCCTCCGCAATGACACAGATATCCGCTTCGCTTCGGCCGCCAACCATGCTGCAAGTGTACCAGTTTCCCTGAAAGCGCACCTCAAAGCGGCCCGCGAAGACCGCCTCCACCTCGCGCAGCGCCACGCGGCGCACTGCATCACGGGCATGAACCAGATCAAACAGCGGGGGCTTGACCGGCCTCAGATCATACAGCTCTCCGCGATATCGCGCCAGCGGCAGAAGTGCCACGTGCGTCCCCAGTTTGCGCAGCTCCCGCAGGGTGCTGTCGCGGCAATGGGGCATTTCCACGGGGACCATCTTTCCCTGGATGGACAGGCGGAAGGGAACGCATGCCATCGTGACCAACTCCGATCGCTTCCGGGACGCATCTCAGCAGGCCGCCGGCACGCCCTGACTTCGTCTCGCGATTACAGTACATACTCCGCAATCATTCGGCTGATTGCGCCAATATCGGTGTTTCCCTTGAAGTCAAAGGTTGCTGTCATTCCGTTTGAGAACATCAGGAACAGCTCCGAATCAGGAATAATCTCCGCAAAGCCCGGAGTTTGAACCGCGAAATACTGGATTTTGGAATAAGGCAGACTTGCATACGATTTTCTTCTTCCGGTCAGTCCCTGAACATCAATGGAAATAATCCGTTTGTTGGTGAAAACAAGCTGATCGCGGATCGTCTGGAATGCGAGAAGAGATTCTTCTCCCTTGATCAGCAAACCCGCAACTTCTGCGCGAACCGAACTGATCGGAATCGGCTTAAGGTTAAAAGTTCCGCCGGAATTGAAGTTGATGGCCATCGTGTATACCTCCTCTTTGAATTGTCTTACCTCCTGAAAGAAGCTGCTTTGAAACAGCAGCCCAACAGCCCGTCCGCGCTTATTGACTGACGCGTGCTTTTTGTCTGTTGCTCAAACGAATCCCTCAATCCTGAAGGACGCGAAAACGCATCAATGGGTCTTCCGCCCTTCCGGATTGTCGGCAACACTTGATATCATCGGTATTGTAAGGGCTGGAGGGGTGATTGTCAAGGGGACGCCGTGAAGTGATCAGGGCTTACGCATGAACAGAACAGTGATCGCAACCGCCGCAACGACCTCATCCGGCCTGCGCGAGCAAGCAAAGCTGTCATGTAAAAGTCCATGTGCGCAGGCCACCTTCCCCTGAAGGGGAAGGCTTTTGTTTACTTAATTACCCTTGCCTTCCCCTTTAGGGGAAGGGGGACCGCCGCAGCGGTGGATGAGGTCGTCCATCAGGCTGACGCGAAGCATCCCGTTGAG
>JBGVCH010000123.1:0-25268 GCA_045226335.1 Christensenellales bacterium
CAAGAACCTGATGGACGTCGCCATCATCAACCGCGCGGAGAAGGAGGAGCTTTCGTACCTGAAGGAGGCCTACGTCCGCGAGGACGAGATCCCCTTCGACTTCAGCCGCCGCCGGATGAGCGTGGTGCTGGAGGACGCCAACGGCAAGCGCCAGCTGATCACCAAGGGCGCGGTGGAGGAGATCCTGTCCATCTGCGGTTTCATCGAGATCGACGGCCAGGTGAAGCCCATCACCGCGGAGCTGATCGACAACGCCCAGAAGATCGCCCGGGAGAACAACCTGGAGGGCATCCGGGTCATCGCCGTGGCGCAGAAGAACGATGTGCGCGAGGCGGGGAAGTTCAGCGTGGAGGACGAGCGGGACATTGTCCTGATCGGCTTCGTGGGCTTCCTGGATCCGCCCAAGCCCTCCGCCGGACCGGCCATCGCCGCGCTGACGAAGAACGGCGTGCGGACCGTGGTGCTGACCGGCGACACCGAGGGCGTGGCCATCAACATCTGCGGCCGCCTGGGCATCCCCACGGACTACACCCTGACCGGCGCCCAGGTGGAGGAGATGGACGACGAACGGCTGAAGGACGCCTGTGAGCGCTGCCACATCTTCTCGAAGCTCTCCCCCTATCAGAAGCAGCGGGTGGTCAAAGCCTTCCAGGCCAACGGCCACACGGTGGGCTACATGGGCGATGGCATCAACGACAGCCTGCCGCTGAAGCAGTCGGATGTGGGCATCTCCGTGGACACGGCGGTGGACATCGCCAAAGAGGTCGCGGACATCATCCTGCTGGAGAAGGACCTGAATGTGCTGGACCAGGGCGTGATCGAGGGCCGGAAGACCTTCACCAACATGACCAAGTACCTCAAGATGTCCGTCAGCGGCAACTTCGGCAACATGTTCTCGGTGCTGATCGCCAGCCTGTTCCTGCCCTTCCTGCCCATGCTGCCGCTGCACATCCTGGTGCAGAACATCCTGAACGACTTCGCCCAGCTGGGCATGCCCTTCGACCATGTGGAGGACGAGTACATTCAGAAGCCCATCCGGTGGAGCACGAGGGGGATCCGGAAGTTCATGGTCTGGTTCGGCCTGCTGAGCACCCTGCTGGACGTGCTGTGCTTCCTGGTGCTGTGGTATGTCTTCGGGTTCGACAATGTGGGCAAGGCCGGGTTCTTCCAGTGTGGCTGGTTCATGTTCGGCGTCATCTCCCAGACCATTGTCATCCACACCATCCGCACCCCGAAGCTGCCCTTTATCCAGGACAACGCGTCGAAGCAGCTGTATCTCTCCACCTCGCTGGTGGTGCTGGTCACGCTGCTGATCGGCTTCACGGGCCTCTCCGGGCTCTTCGGCCTGCCGGTGATGGCCCCGGCCTTCGGCGGGTGGATGGCCATCCTGATGGTGGTGTACATGGTGCTGGCGTCTCTCATGCTGCGGGTGTATAAGGAAGAGTAACTCAGATCTCTACACAGAATGATATGTGTGACAAGGGGATTTCGCGGTCTGCGGACCGCGACCAGGGCTTTCCGATCGCCCTGGACCTTCGGGCACGTGCCCCTTGCTTGACCTGTTATTCCTGGCAAAAAACGGCAAAAACCTGAAGCACACCCCCCTCGCTCCCCCTCTGGGGGAGCTGGCGCCGCAGCGCCTGAGAGGGCTCCTCGCGGGCTGACCCTCTGGTTTGCAATCCACGTCGCTCCCGCCGACGAGAGCCCTCTCCGCCGCCGTGGGCGGCACCTCTCCCAGAGGGAGAGGCAAGGTTGGCTGTCGTCCCGCGAGCGTGTGGGAACAAATCCGCGCAGAAGGCCTGCGAAAAAGAACAAGCCTGCGAAACCAAGCAAAAAGACTTCCCCGGGACAGATCGTCTCAGGGAAGCCTTTTGCTTCGTGACGGTTTACTTCACCCGCTTGAACACCGGGATGGATTCGATGGGCGCGTCCGCCCTGACCGTCCGGCCGCCCTCCAGCACCTCGCCGGAGCGGATGTCCTGCCACCGGCCGGCGGGGAGGTACACGTCCCTGGCGGTGGCGCCCGCGGTCAGCACCGGGGCCACCAGGTAGTCCGGGCCGAACATGTACTGGTCGCTGAGTTCCCAGCACTTCGGGTCCTCCGGGAACTCGTAGAACATGGCTCGCATCAGGGGGCTGCCGTTCTCGTGAGCCTCGGCGTAGATTTCCTTCAGGTAAGGCAGCAAGGAGCGGCGCAGCTGATAGTGCTTCACCATGATGTCCTGCACCTCCGGGCCGTAGGACCACATCTCGTTGTCCTGGCCCGTGTGAAGGTAGCCGCCGCCCCAGTCGCGGTCGTCCAGGGCGGGGATGGTGAAGGGCTCCCGGTCGCCGTGGAGGCGCATGACGGGCTCGAACACCGCCCACTCATACCAGCGGATCAGCAGTTCTTTGAAGTCCGGGTCGTAGACATTGCCCTCCATGAAGCCGCCGATGTCGGTGTTCCACCAGGGAATGCCCGCCAGGCCCATGTTCAGACCGATCTGCACCTGATCCCGCAGGGATTCCCAGGAGGAGGGCACGTCGCCGGACCAGAGGACGTTGCCGTACTTCTGGCTGCCTGCCCAGCCGGAGCGCAGCAGGTTCACCGCCGGTTTCCCCAGGGCGGTCATGGGCTCGTAGTAGGCCCGGGAATACCACTGGGGATACAGGTTGCCGACCTCCAGGGCGGGGCCGGCCCAGTAGCGGAAGTTGTCGAAGTCGTACTTGGTCAGGTCGGGCTCGGAATTATCCAGCCAGAAGTAGTCGATGCCCAGATCAAGGTAGTGCTCCTTGCACTTCTGCCAGACGTAGGCCCGGGTCTCGGGGTTGAAGGGGTCCAGCTGCACGCAGTCGCCCTGGAAGTCATAGGTCTGCATGGCGCCGCGCTCGGTGCGCATCAGCAGGCCCCGCTCCGCCATCTCGCCGAAGTTCTCGCTGCGGCGGTCCACGCTGGGCCACACGGAGACCATGACCTTGATGCCCATGCTGTGAAGCTCGTCCACCATGGCCTTGGGATCCGGCCAGTAGGTCTTGTCGAACTTCCAGTCGCCCTGCACGGTCCAGTGGAAGAAGTCGATGACGATGGTGTCCAGCTGAATGCCCATCTCATGGTACTTCCGGGCCACCGCCAGGACTTCCTCCTGGGTGCGGTAGCGCAGCTTGCACTGCCAGAAGCCCATGGCGTCCTCCGGCATCATGGGGGCGCGGCCGGTGACGGCGGTGTAGTTGTACAGCAGCTCCTTCGGCGTGTCGGCCACGGTCACCCAGTAGTCCATGTCCTTGCAGGCCAGGGCCACCCACTCTGTCATGTTCTTGCCGAAGGTCACCTGGCCCACGGCGGGATTGTTCCACAGGAAGCCGTAGCCCAGGCTGGACACGGCGAAGGGGACGGTGGTCTGGCTGTTCTTCTGGCTGAGGTCCAGCAGACAGCCCTTCAGGTCCATGTAGGGCTGCTGATAGGTGCCCATGCCGAAGATCTTCTCCCCGTCGTTGGGCTCAAAGCGCAGGGACAGCTTGTAATCGCCGCCCACATAGGGGACCCACTCCCGGGCCAGCTTCTTCTGGCAGTGGCTCTCCCGGGTGACCAGGCCGTCGTAGAAGCGGTACTGCTCGTGGAGGATGGGCTTGCCGTCCCGGAAGACGGTCACCACGCCGGACTTGTTGACCTTGGCGCTGATCCGGCCGTTGGTGACGGTGGCACAGGGGTATTGGGAGATGTTGCCGTCTCCCTCCCGCCAGGGGTCGGTGCCGAGGACGACGGCGGCCTCCGAGGGCTCCACCGGCTCGGTCAGAGCCCAGTCCTGGCCGCAGAAGGCGGGAAACATGGTGGCGCGCACCCGCAGGGAATCCTTTCCCCAGGGCTCGATGCGCAGGGTCTCACCCTGACGGCGGCAAATCAGCGCGCCGTGATCCTGAATGAACTCCATTTTTCCTTCTTCCTTTCTTCGGGTTTCCGACTTCAGCAGAGATGCCGGATCACGGTCAGGATCCGGGCGCAGCAGGCGTCCAGGTCTGTCACGGCCAGGGACTGGTCGTTGTCCTCGTTCACCGCGTCAATGATCTCCCGGATGTCCGAGGCGAGGCCGGGCATGGTCAGGTCGTTGCCCGCCGCCACGCACTTGGCCGCGGAGGCGCCGCCCTCGCGGTTGGTGGTGGTCCAGTCGGTCATGATGACGCCCCGGAAGCCCCACTCCTCCCGGGCAGCCAGGGTGCACAGGTCCCGGCTGTTGGCGGTGTGGACGCCGTTGATCTTGTTGTAGGAGGTCATGATGGCCCAGGGGGAGGCCTCCCGGACGGCGATCTCGAAGCCCTTCAGGTAGATCTCCCGCAGCGCCCGCTCCGAGACGATGCTGGACACGCCGCGGCGGTTGTCCTCCTGGTTGTTGCAGGCGAAGTGCTTGACGGTGACGGCGGCGCCGGGATGCGCCTGCACGCCCCGGGTCAGGGCGGCGGCGGTGCGGCCCACGTGGAGCGGATCCTCGGAGAAATACTCGAAGTTGCGGCCGCACAGGGGATTCCGCTTGATGTTCATGCCGGGAGCCAGCCACCAGGTGACGCCGAATTCCTCCATCTCCCGGGCGATCAGGGCGCCGATCTCTTCCGCCACGCCGGGGTCAAAGGTCTGGGCCAGTACCATGCCCACCGGGACGGCGGTGCAGAACTGGTAGTACACCTCCGCGCCCTCGTGGCGGATCTCCTTGCCGAAGATCCGGCTCTCCAGGGCCTGATAGCGCTCCGGCATCCAGACGGAACCGTCTGCGGGGTTGATCTCGTAGCGCTGATCGATGCGGATGCCCGCGGGACCGTCCGCCAGGACGGTGGCCGGGATGCCGTGCTTTTCCAGCAGCGGGGTGGTCTCCGCGGCGGCGCCTGGGACCTGGACGGCGGCGTCGCCGATGAAGGACGCCTCGCCGAACCTGGAACGGCCGCAGACCAGGCAGGCCTTTTCCTCCAGGGTCAGCTTCTCCACCAGCGGATCGTGGGGGGCCGGGAGATCCGCGGGCTTTGAGTAGGCCTCCAGGGCTTCTTCCGCCGCGCCGTCCATAGCCAGCACGGGCAGCGGGCCGCCGAACAGGGCGTCGAGCTTCTCCGCCCAGCGGGCGTCGGCCTCGTCCGTGGGCCTGAACTCGGGCAGGGCGTCCGTCAGGGGGCAGAGCCGGTGCTGCCGGCCGCCCCAGACCATGTCCGCCAGGGTCAGGGTGGCTACGCCGCGAAGGTTCTCTGCGTCGGACCCCAGGAGCAGGCGGTAGCGGCCCTTGTCCAGGTACCAGGCGGATTTGCCGGCGTGCCAGGAGGCCAGCTGCTCAAGGCCGGCCTTCAGCGTCAGGACGGCGGACGCGCCGGGCTGCAGCAGCGGGGTCTTCCCGTAGGCGATGAGGCGCTTGCGCTCCTTGCGGCGCAGGCCGTCGGGGCAGGCCGCGAAGAGGAAGTACACCGCCTTTCCCGGGACCTTGCCGGTGTTGGTGACCGTCACCGGCACCTCGACGGCTTTCCCTTTCAGCGCCGCGCCGGCGGGGGAGACGGCGGCGTCGAAGTCTGTGTAGCTGAGCCCGCAGCCGAAGGGATAGCGCGGCTTGATTTCAAAGGCGTCGAACCACCGGTAGCCCACGTAGATGCCCTCGCGGTATTTCTCCTCCATGAGGTTGCCGTTCATGTGGGAGAAGGTGTCCGCGCAGGGATAGTCCTCATAGCGCATGGCCCAGGTCTCGCTGAGGCGTCCGGAGGGGTTCACCCGGCCGGTGAGGACGTCCGCCAGGGCGTGGCCGCCCTCCATGCCCGGCTGGCTCAGCAGCACCAGGGCCGAGATGGGATACCGGTCCATGAAGCCCAAGTCGATGACGCCGCCCACGTTCAGCACCACGACGACCTTTTCATAGGCTTCGCAGACTTCCCGCAGCTGCCGTTCCTCGGCGTCGGAGAGTTCATAGTCGCCCTTGACGGGGTGCCGGTCCGCGCCTTCGCCGGAGACCCGGCTGATGACGTAGACGGCGATGTCGGCATCCGGCTCCTTCAGGATGGGATCGCCCTCCGGCGTCTGCATGGGATTGGCGCAGTGGGTCCGGTAGAGGCTGTCGAAGTCCCCGGGCGTGCTCATAGCGTAGATCTTCTGCTTCCACGCCTCATAGGCCGACGCGTAGGCCCGGTCCAGGGCGTCCAGCCAGCCGGTGCTGGCCACGCGGATGCCCGCGTCCAGCAGGCCCTGGCAAGGGGTGACTCCGGGCCGGCAGTTCACGGAGCCGGAGCCCGTGCCGCCGAGGATCATGTGCCGCGCGCCCGCGCCGTAGAGGCCCACGCAGGCGCCTTCCCGCAGGGGCAGCACGCCGTCGTTTTTCAGCAGAACAATGCCTTCCGCCGCCGCTCTCCGGGCGATGGCGCGGTGGTCGACCTCCCGCTGGGACATCTCCGGGGACCGCGTGCCGGTGTGAACAACCGTCCGTTTCATGCATTTTCCTCCGTTCATCATGTTGGCTGAACCATTATAACATAGGTAAAGAGGGTTTGGAAGGGCCCATTTTTTGTCGCCGGTTTCCCAATTTCCGCACTCCCTTCCCATGGCCCCGGTTTGATGGTATACTGTCCCCGACAGACCGGAGTGAAAAGGAGAAAGGGAGGGATACCGGGGATGATGAAGAAAAAGGCGTTCTTTCTGATGGGGGACTACTGGCATGATCCGGACACCATCGCGCCGCTGGCATCGCTGCTGCTCCCGGAGGACGCGTGGGCCGTGACGGTCACGACGGACCCCGCCGCGCTGACGGCCATGGCGGAGCGGCCCGATCTGCTTGTGAGCCTGAAGGACCCGGTGGAGAACAACCAGATCCCCACGCCGCCCTGGTGCGATGACGCCTGGACCGGCACGGTGAAAGCCTGGGTGGCCGACGGTATGGGCTTTCTGGCCATCCACGCCGCCCTGGCGGATCTGGGGCGGGATCACCCCATGGCCCGGGATCTGCTCCTCAGCGTCTTTGTCCGCCACCCGGCGCAGTGCCCGGTGACCTTTGTGCCCACCCGGGCCCATCCCGTCACCGAGGGGGTCGAGGCCTTCACCCTGCCGGAGAACGACGAGCACTATGTGATGGACATGCTGGCGCCTGAGGGCACGGAGATCCTGGGGGAGACCTGGTCTCAGCACGGCAGCCAGCCCGGCCTGTGGGCCCACAGCTGCGGCCGGGGGCGGATCTGCTGCGTGACCCCCGGGCACGTGACCCCCAACCTCGTCTTCCCGGCCTATGTCCGCCTGCTGCGGAACGCCGTCCGCTGGTGCACGGGGTGAGCCGGGATCCGTGGCTTCACGGCGAAACAAAAGCGGCCTGGGCTTTCGGGTGGCCCCGGCCGCTGTTCAGATCTTTCCGTGATCTGCGCTTTCAACGCTGCGCCGCTGTCTTTGCGGCGTTTTTTCTATCTTGGCGCGCCGCCGGTAATTTGCCCCGGTCAGGGCTCGTTCCACATCCATACCATCGGGCGGTCGGAAAGGGTCATGCCGAGCTTTTTCTGCAGGTTCAGGGAAGCCAGGTTTTCCTTCTCCACCTGGCAAAGGGGAATGAATCCTTCAGCCATCGTTTTTGCGATGAGACAGCTTTGAAGCGCGGCGCCGTAGCCTCTGCGCCGGCATTCGGGAAAGACGTACAGCAGCCCCATGCTCCCGTCCAGGTGTTCGCCCATGAAGCCGACGGTCCGATCCCCGTCGGATCCGATGAGCATGGATTTCCGCGTGACCACCTTTTCGAGATCCGCCGGACTGATGAGCCGGTAGTGCCTTGTCAGCATGGGGAGATCGCTTTCGTCCGCCGTCCGGACGGTCAGCCCGGGGTCGGGCGGTGGCTCAGCAGCGAAATAGACGGACTGAAAGCACTCGAGCTTCACCGAAAAGCCGTACCGCTCATACGCGGTCAGCCCCAGCGAGCGATCGGTGACCATCAGCAGATCACAGCCCCGGCCGATCCATCGGTCCAGCAGGGGGAGCCCCACGGCCGGGTCTTCGCAAGCCAGCATGTACGCGCCGCTGACGGTGTCGCGGACCAGCAGCGCGTCTTCCTGCGCAAAGAGGATCTCGCCGGTGCCGCGCTTCAGCACGCGGTGGATGCCCAGACAGTCAATCCCTTGAAAATCCATGCCGCTCTCCCGTCCTCCGATCCCGGAGGTAGACCGATCCCGCCGCGCACCGTTCCGCGCCGCATCGGGGCAGACCTCCGCATCCCGCGATCCGTTTTCTCCATCGTACCACATGGCCGGCGCGTATGCAACAAAAAAACATGGACTTCCGCTCCGGTCACCCGTCCGCTGCGCCCAGACAACGGATCGGACAAGGACGCTTCAATCCATGTTGTCGAAAGGAAGGAGACTCGCGCCGCAGAGCCCCGGCGCGCCGTGCGCGCCAGCCCGCTCTCTCCGCCGCCGGAAGACGGTTCAGTCGTCCCGCAGGATGATGGTCCCGTCTTCGATGGCATCCACGATGGCCAGGGACACCAGCTTCACGCCTTCGGCGCGGAGCTTTTTGCCCCCGTCCTGGAAGCCCTTCTCCACACAGATCGCGACACCCGCCAGCTCGCAGCGCGCCTGCCGAAGGATTTCCCTCAGCCCTTCCACCGCGCCGCCGTTGGCCAGAAAATCGTCCACGATCAGCACCCGCATGCCTTCCGGCAGGTAGGCTTTGCTCACCCGGATGGTGTTGGTTTTCCGCTGCGTGAAGGAGTAGACCTCCGCGGTGAAGACGTCGCTGCCCACGTTGGCGTGGCCGCCTTTTTTGGCGAAGACCACGGGGATGAAGCCCATGGCCTGGGCCGCGGTGACCGCCACGGTGATGCCGCTGGCCTCCACCGTGAGGATGCAGTCCACCCGGTCGCCGGCGAACGCGTCCGCCACGGCCCGGCCCATGCGGGTCGCGAGGCCCACGTCGATCCGGTGGTTCAGAAAGCTGTCCACCTTGACGATGTCCGTGCCGATGCCGATGCCCCGCTCGCGAATGGCCTGCTTCAGTTCCTCCATGGAGCGCCTCCTGTCATCCGGAAAACCATCCAATCCCGAGGATTCGGCGTCATTATAGCGCGTTTTGACGAAGATTACAAGAGAAAATTCGCAGAAAATACAGTCCTCGCGGCGAAATGGCGAAGCTTTTCTTGCCAGGGAGCATAAAAGTTCGGGAAAACGACTCCGCGGCGTTCCTCTTGGGCAGGGATCGTCCGTGGACCGCTGCCCTCCCGCCGAAAAGGAAAGCCGCCCCGAGACGGGACGGCGGTGTTCCGGGGATCAGGGTGACGGTTTCAGGCCGCGTCCGCAGCCGGGCTGACGGCCGGGTCGTACTCCTTCCAGACTTCCCAGAGGACGTTGGTGCCGTACTGCCAGAAGTCCGAGGGCGCGGGGAGACGGGTGACATTGGTGAAGCCCGCGGCCTCCGCGGCCAGAACGGCCTCTTCCATATCGTAATTGTTGGTGACCAGGACGATCAGGGTATCCGTTTCGAAGCCGCGCTGGGTCAGCAGGTTCGCGAAGGCCTCCTCCGCGGTCTCGGACTGGCCGACCTTGACGATCATGGCCTCCGCCTGGTTCTTGAACTCTTCCTTCCGCTTGCTCGCCTTGCTGTCCTCGGCTTCCATGGATTCGTCGATCACCAAGCCCGCTCTCTCCATCAGCACGACGGTGACGCGGTCGGCCATCAGGCTTCCGATGGTGTCCACCGCGCTCTTGCGCTTGTTGCTGGTGGAGGCGCCTCTGGTCTGATATTTTGCCGCTTTGGCCTTGGTGGCCTCGCCGCCGCCGGTGACCACCAGGGTGGTGTCCGGATGGTCCTTCCACCAGGTCAGGGCGGTGTCAAGCCGGGCCGAGAGGTCCAGCGTGGCGGTGTTGCCTTCCCCCAGCTCCGTGCCCAGAACCACCACGTAGGGGGCCTCCGGCGCGGCGTCCCGCTTCATATCCCGGATGACGATCCGGCCGCTCATGAACAGGGCTTCCGCGGCGATGAGCACGCCGATGCCGAAGATCACGTAGCCCAGGATCCGGACGCCCTTCAGCCGCGATTTGGTCAGGAAGTCGAAGGTGAAGCCGATGGTCACGATCAGCAAGCCCGTGCAGACGATGAGGTCGTTCTGCAGACCGCGCCACAGGAGGGGCTTAGCGGCTTCATCCGCCGCCTCGATGCGCTGGCGCATGGTGATGGTGACGATCAGCGTGAAGGCGACCGCCAGGAGGATCAGGGTGATGCCGATCTTGAGCCGGAGGTTGCGGTGTTTCCGGCCGGTGGTCTCGTCCTTGTTCATCAGAGCGTCCTTTTCCTTGGTCATGTGCCACGCCTCCGTTGCTTGCTGAATCTGGGCTAAATCTGTTTAACTTCTCTGATTCGGTGCGGATGGACATTTTCCTGCTGCACGGAACAGAATATTTCTTTTTTCTTTCTAAGGTTCACGCGGCGGGACACGGACCTGCGGATGCCGCGTGACGGTTTTCCCGGGGGCTGACGATGGCTGAAAAGCCTTGATTTGTGGGCTTTTTCGGCAGCAGAATTTGCCTAAATCTCCATGCAGGAGCAAAATATGTGCAGACATTATGCAGGATAAGCCTATTATTAAGCAGAATTTGCATAGAAGAGAGCGGGAGGGATGGATAGAATGATAGGCATCAGAGGGTGTGTCGACCTGTCTTGGTGGGTTTTGCGGCGGTCTGCCTGTAAAGGCGGCTTATGCGCGGATCCTGTACAGGTCCATCGGACAAGAAAGCTGTGTTCCGGTGGCGCACGATCCTGACCCGATTGGAGGCGCGTTTGAATGGTCATCATCCGGGGCCTGACGGAGGCCGTCAGCTGGCTGAGCGCACCGATTTCCAATGCGTGGCATTCCGCCGAGCCCATCCTGATCGTGCCGTATCTGCTGCTGATCGCGGTCATCGGCCTGTGGCTGTGCTTCCAGGAAGGGCGCGGGGCCAAGGTCCTGGGCGCGGCGGTGCTGGTGCTGCTGATGGGCGAGGCCTACCGCCTGATCCCACGGATCGTGGAGGCGCTGGCGCCGTTCTTCCAGCCCTGGGCAGACCAGTCCATGGCCCTGGGCATCGGCCAGCTGATCAGCACCCTGAGCCGGGCGGGCTTCTTCCTGCTGCTGGAGATCTACCGTCAGCGTCGGGTAGGCGCTTCCAAAGATAAGAAATGGCGCCGGGCCGAACATGCGATCTATGTGCTCTTCGGTGTGGCCGCTGCCGTGTGCTACGCCCCCTTCAACGAGTGGGTCAGCGGCGAGGCATCCATCTTCTGGATGATCCTGCGCAACGTGTTCCCGGCCTGCATGGGCGTTATCAGCATTGTCCTCTGGCGCAGGACCGCGCAGACGGAGACGGCTTTCCGCCATCTGCCCACGGCCCTGACCGTGGCGGTGATCTTCTCCCTCCCGGCCACGATCCTGGCGAAGCTGGTGCCGGAAGCCGGCGCGCTGATGATCCCCAGGACGCTGGCCGTGATCTGGGCGCTGCTGATCCTCCGCAACGCCACGGTGATCCGGGGCACCGGCTACTCCTTCAAAACGTATTTCAAGCGCTACTGGACCCTGTACGCGCTGCTCTTCCTTCCCATCGTCTTCTTCGCTCTCTTCCGTTATTATCCCATGTCATACATCTCCCTGGCCTTCAAGCAGAACAACACGCTGATGCACCCCTGGCGGCTGGAGCTGGCGGCCCAGGGCGGCATGGAGCACTTCCTGCAGGCCTTCGGGGACGTCAAATTCCTGGAAGCCCTGTTCAATACCATCTTCCTGAACCTCCTGGACCTGGTCATCGGCATGCCCATGCCCATCATCATGGCGCTGCTGCTCAATGAGCTGTCCTTCCCGAAATACAAGCGGATCACCCAGACCATCCTGTATCTCCCGCACTTCCTGAGCTGGGTCATCATCGCCACCATCGCCAAGCGGCTCTTCGGAACCACTTACGGCATCGTGAACCAGGCGCTGGGGACCAACATCAAGTTCCTGGAGGAGAACAGCCTCTGGCGTGGCATGTATATCTTCCTGGGCATCTGGAAGGAGTGCGGCTGGAACACCATCATCTACCTGGCGGCGCTGACAGGCATCAACGCGGAGCTGTACGAGGCCGCGGAGGTGGACGGCGCGAGCCGCCTGAAGAAGATCTGGCACGTGACCCTGCCCGGCATCCGCCCCACCATCATCGTCCTGCTGATCATGAACCTCGGCCGCATCCTGGGCTCCGACTTCGACCGGCCTTACACCCTGGGCAATACCCAGGTCCTGGGGGCCAGTACAACGATCTCCATCTTCGTTTACGAGCGGGGCATCAACGGAGGCCAGTTCTCCCTGAGCACGGCTGTGGGCCTGTTCCAAAGTGTTGTCTGCGTCATCTTCCTCGTGGCGTCCAATACGCTGTCGAAGAAGTTCGGCGAGCGCGGCATCTGGTGAGGAGGTGTCAGCGATGAGCGTTACCAACAAAGCCGAAATGCAGGGCGGGAAGCGGCTGCGGGACGGCATGATCAAGTCCCGGAGCACCCGGGTGGGCGACTGGGTCATTGCCGTGATCTGCTTTGTCCTGATCCTGGTGTGCCTGCTGCCCATGGTCCACGTGCTGGCCAGCAGTCTGTCCTCCGCCGACGCCCTGGTGCGCAACGACGTGTTCCTGGTGCCCAAGGGGTGGAACATCGAAGCCTACAAGACAGTCATGACCACCCACAAGTATGTGTGGTCCCTGGGCTGGACGGCGATCCTCACGGTGATCTGCACCGTCCTGTCCATCACCCTGACCATCTGCGCGGCCTATCCCCTGATCTATCCGAACCTCAAGGGCGGCCGGTTCATCAGCCTCTTCATGATCCTCACCATGTACTTCAGCGCGGGCACCATCCCCAACTACCTGCTGATGCATGACATCGGCTTCCTGGACACGCCCTACGCGCTGATCATCCCCAACTGCATCAGCGTGTTCAACATCATCATCATGCGGTCCTTCTTCTACGGCGTGCCGGACAGCCTCCGGGAAGCCGCGGAGATCGACGGCGCGGGCCCCATCCGGGTGCTGGTCCAGGTGTATCTGCCCCTGAGCCTTCCCGTCATCGCCACCCTGAGCCTCTTCTATGCCGTGGGCCGCTGGAATGGCTTCTCCGACGCCCTGATGTACATGCGGAACGCCGAGACCTTCTGGCCGATCCAGATGCTGCTGTACAACCTCATCAAGAACTCCGTCCAGAGCGTGGAACAGGCGGCCCAGGAAGGCTCCTTCGAGAACGGCGTCTCCCAGACCATTCAGATGGCCACCGTCATGTTCGCCACGGTGCCGATCCTGCTGGTGTATCCGTGGCTGCAGCGCTACTTCGTCGCAGGCGTCACCATCGGCGCCGTCAAAGGTTGATTCTTCAGGGCGCAAGCACCCTGAAAATAAAGAGGAGGAAAGACCCATGAAACGTATCCTGACCCTGATCCTGTCTCTGGCTCTGCTGGCAACCGTCTTCGCCACGGTCGCGGTTGCGGACGTGGAAGACCCCGGCTTCGTGGACGGCAAGTTCACCGAAACCCGTTCCATCACCGTTGAGATCTACAACCGCAACAACGACGGCGGCACCGATCCCACCGACAACGTGTGGACCAAGTACATCAAGGAACAGATGCTGGAGCGGTACAATGTGGACGTGACCTTCGTGTCCGTGGGCCGCTGGACCGAGACCGACGACATGAACAACCTGCTGGCCGCGGGCAACGCGCCTGACGTTTGCTACACCTACGGCGGCAACATGGTCGTCACCTATGCCAACATGATCGATGCCAACGGCAACCCCGGCATCATCAACCTGGCTCCCTATCTGGAGACCTACAAGGATCAGCTGGGCGACCTGATCGCGCTGCTGGGCGAAGAGAACCTCTACTATGACCAGGATCCCGCCACCGGTGCCGTCTGGATGATCGAAGGCCGCCGCGCGGACGTGTCCCGTATCACCACCTTCATCCGCAAGGACTGGCTGGACAAGCTGGGCCTGGAAGAGCCCACCACCCTGGAAGGATTCCATGACTGCCTGGTGGCCTTCCGCGACAACGCCGAGCTGCTGCTGGGCGCCGACGCCGACCGCATGATCCCCTACACCACCTCCACCGACATCGGCTGGCGCAACGACCTGCTCTGCGTGAGCTTCGTTCCGGAAGATGTGGACGACGAGACCCTGTTCGTCTATGGCTACGACGATCGTCACCTGCTCTATCCCGGCTATGACGAGGGCGTCCGTGTGCTGAACCAGTGGTACAACGAGGGCCTGATCTGGAAGGACTTCGGCCTGTATGACGACAGCACCGTGGAAGACAACAACATGAAGGCCGGCTATGTGGGCGCCTTCATGCACAACTGGGACTATCCTTTCCGCAACGGCAATGACTGCATCAACGCCAACCTGGCCCGCAATGTGGGCGAAGACGCCATGTTCGTGGCCATCGACTGCTTCCCGAACGACGCCGGCATCACCCGCAAGTTCATGGGCGCCGCCGTGGGCAGCGACCGCAAGATCTTCTTCCCGTCCACCAACGATGAGCCCCTGGCCTCCCTGCTGTATGTGAACTTCATCTCCAGCGCCGAGACCATCTACTACCTCCAGACCGGTCTGGAAGGCACCAACTTCGAGATTCAGGAAGACGGTGCCATCAAGATCCTGCCCGCCACCGGCGAGTGGGTCAAGAACTCCGGCAACAACATCGACTACACCATGACCTGCAACGGCCTGTATCTGGGCGAAGCCACCGCGGCCAGCACCGCGCTGAGCTATCCCGGCATCCCCGCCGACGTGGTCATCAAGGCCAACGAGTACGGCCAGAACAACGGCCGCTTCCCCAAGCACTACAATGTGGGCACCATCGAGTCCGAGACCAAGGTGGGCTCCAGCCTGACCAGCCTGCGCGACGAGCTCTTCACCAAGGCTGTCACCGCGCCCGTGGACCAGTTCGACAGCGTGTATGACGCTTACATCGAGCAGTACATGGCGGCCGGCGGCCAGGAGATCATCGAGGAGCGCATCGACCTGCTGCTCGCGATCTACGGCATCGACTATCTCGAGTAATCCGACGCATTGATTACCGAACCGCGGAGGGCACCGGCTCCGGCCGGTGCCCTCTTCATCAGAGGAGAAGAGACGGCAGAGGGGGGATTCCGTGGAACGCGCACCGACGGTCAGCAAGCCCATTCTCACCACCATGGAGACCGGCCGCAAGTACGAGGCCCGGTATTCCTATGATGAGTGGATGGACAATACGGAATACCACTGCCACGACTTCTACGAGTTCTACATCCACGTCCACGGCGGGCAGTACTTCGGCCTGGACAACAACCTGTACATGCTCAAGCCGAACCAGATCTTCATTATCCCGCCCTTCTGCATGCACGGCCTCTCCGCCACCTCCGATATCCGGGACTACAGCCGGGGCTATCTGAATCTGGCGCCGGACATGCTCCGGGTCCTGGGCTGCGGACAGATCGACCTGGACTCCTTCTTCCGCTCCTACACCTCCCAGGGGCAGTACACCTTCCAGCTCATGCCCCAGGATGCGGGGGAGTGCGTGGACCTGATCCGCAAGCTGGACACGCCCAGGAAGAACGATGTGCTGGAGGACTTCCGCAAGTGCGGCTACCTCATCGACATCCTGTACAGGCTGTGCCAGGCCCTGCGCCAGGCGCACCCCGTCACCAGCAACGTGCTGCCCAACAGCATCATCCAGGAAGTGCTGACCTACATCAACAGCAACTACACCCAGCCCCTGAACACGGAGCAGCTGGCCAAGCAGTTCGGCATCAGCGTCAGCTATCTCAGCCATGAGTTCCAGAAGTTCACCAACCGCAGCGTGTACGACTACATCCTGTACCGCCGGGTGATGCTGGCACGGCAGATGATGATGACGGACCTGTCCCTGAACGCCATCGCTTACCAGTGCGGCTTCAACGACTATTCCAACTTCCTCCGCATGTTCCGCAAGCTGATGGGCACTTCCCCGAGCCAGTTCCGCAAGCAGGTCAAGCACCTGCAAAGGTGACGGATCCGGATCATGAGAAAACCTCACGGGCGTGAGGCTTTTTCATTTCCGGTGAAGTCCGGATGCCGCGCCTGCAGGGTGATTCCCGCATTGAAAAGCCCCTCCGCGCACGCGCAGGGGGGCTGTGGATTTCGGTTGAGGCTGCCTTCCGGAAGGCGGGGGACAGCCCTGATTCTGACGATTAGAAATTTGTCTGCATCCCGGTTTCGTTATCATCCGAATCGGACGTGACGATGACATCTTCAGCGTCGAAGGGGATGACTTCCATTTCCAGCTCTTGATAGGTCTCCTTCATGGTGATTCTCCTTTCTTGACTTGTGAGCGTGATGATCAGTTATTGCCGAACAGGTCACAGGCGGCCTGGTTGTAAAGGTAGAGGGCCTTGCCCAGGTTGATGTCGGTCTCGTTTCCGTTGACGACACAGGCCCGTGCGTAGGTCAGCACTGAAGCGGTAATGGTGAATTCGTTCGTGCCGTCGGACACGGTGTAGTCGTGGTTGTCCTGCAGGTGGTTCGACCAAACGCCGGTGCCCAGAGCCAGGTAGTACATGCCGTCCGAGCGCTGGTGCAGGGTCGCGCTCTCTCCGTCGATCTGGAAGGTCAGGCTGCCGGGATCGACCTTCTTGAACTTCAGGTACAGCCGGATGGTGTTGTCGGACTCCAGCATGGCCGTGATGCCGGCGACGCTGACGCCCTTCGGCAGGGTGCCCTCGCGGCCCGCGATGTAATCGTCCAGGTCCTCCGCCGTGACCGCGTTCACCGCGCTGCTCACGCTCAGACCGTCCGCGTTGTAGTTGAAGTAGATCTGAGCCGCCGCGCAGTAGTCCTTTGCCGCCGCGCCCAGGGCTCTTTCGTCAACAGGACCTTCTTCCGCGAGCCAAGCGAAGTACTGCATCAGGGTGCGCTGCACGCCGCTCTCGGTGTAGTCCGTGCCGCTGTCGCCCAGAATGGTCAGGGCGTTGTCCTGGCCGTCAAACACCCGTGCGGTGATGGTGTCGCTGGCTTCCTTGGCCGCCAGCGGGATGCTGAACTTGCTGCCTTTGCCTTCCACCTGTTCCGCTTCCGCGATGGGCAGGTTGACCGAATACCCGGTGGCCTCGTTGGTGAGGGTCACGTAGGCGTCCTCGTCCTCCAGGAACGTCTCGGGGATGTCGAAGTAGAAGTTCAGCTTGATCTTTTCGTTGAAGGAGCCGCTGACGCCGTTGATGGTGATGACGGGCGGGACGCAGAGCATGGCCTCGCCGTCTTCGTTGACGTCCACCACATAGCCCGAAACGTCGCTGGTGAAGTTCGCCGCGGTGCCCCTGCCGGAGAGGCCGTCGGTGAACACGATGGGGCTGTCCGCCGTGGGCGCCGGATCGATCGTGATGCCGATGGGCGCGTTGCCGGTCAGCGCGCCTGTGATTTCGATGACCGGATAGCTGATGGCGTCCGCTTTGACGAGCGCCACATTGCCGGCCGTATTGCCGCTGACGTTCGGATTGCCGGAGAGCTTCACGACACTCGCGGGCGGCGCCGGATATCTGTATTCGCCCACGGCCAGGATGCCGTATTCGCTGTTGCCCGTGATGCTGCCGTCGCTGATGCTGAGCGTGGCGTTGTGGTCCACGACCAGGCCTGAGCCGGTGTTGGCTGTGATGCTGCCGCCGCTCACGACGGAGACGGAATTGTTCAGCAGGTACAGGCCCGCGCATTCGTTGCCCGTGATGCTGCCGCCGCTCAGATAGAGCGTACCGCCGTTATCCACCACCACCGCGCCGTGGGGGTCGCTGGCCCCGGTGATGACGCCGGAGCCCTGGATGTACAGCGTGCCCAGCACGGCGATCGCGTATCCCTTGGTCTGCGCTTCGCTGCCGCTCAGGCTGCGGTCCAGGGTGCCGTCGCTCAGGATGGTCAGCTTGACGGTCTTGCCGCTCGGGATGACCAGCCCGATGTCGTCCTCGCACGCCGTGATGGTTTCACGCACGACGATGGTGTCGCCGTCCGCGGCCTGGTTGATCTGCTGCTGCAGCGCGCTCCACAGGCTCTGCCAGGCGGCCGTCAGGGTGGTATCGCCGGTCACGGTGACGGACTCGCCTGCCGCCGTGGGTTCCGTATCGCTGCCCACCAGCCAGCCGACGAAGGCCTTGCCGGTCACTTCATAATCGCAGTCCGGCAGGATGTATTCGAGGCCGCCGCCCACTTCCTCGGCGTCCATGTCCCCGGTGGCATTCTCGTCGCCGGGATCGAAGGTGACGGTCACAGGCGCACAGAGCTTCACGGCGCCGCCGTCATTCACGAGCATGTAAGCGGTGTTGTCGCTGTGCAATCCCGACGTGCTGCCGGTCACACCGGTGATCAGGGTCACGGGTGTCGAAGCCGTGGGGGCCGTCTTGGAAGACAGGTGCAGCACCATGTCACTCCCAAACGCGCCTGTGGCCGTGGCGACCTTGCCTTCGTTGAAGAACAGGTTGTTCGGGGTGTTGCCGGTGATCATCGGCGAGCCCTCGATGTTCAGCACCGCGTTGTCGCCGGTGAAGTAGATGCCACCGCCGTTCTGGCCGCTGCCGGCCTGGTTGGCCATGATTCTGCCGCCCTCGAGGTTCAAGGTGCCGCCGTTCCAGATGCCGGCGCCGTTCATGGGCACGCTGTTACGGGTGATCGTGCCGCCCGTCACGGTCAGGGTGCCGAAGTTGACGATGCCGCCTCCGCCGTATTGGGTGGCCGTGTTTTTGCCAAACACGCCGCCGGTGACCGTCATGGTCGCCGATGCCGCGTTGCAGACGCCGCCGCCTTCTTTTGCGCCGTTCCCCGAGATGGAGCCGCTCTCGACGGTCAGCGTGCCGTTGTTGACGATGCCGCCACCGCTGCCGGTGTTGTAGCCGCCGGTGATGACGCCGCCGTCCGTGCTGCTCTTAATGGTCAGCGTGCCGTTATTGGTGATAACGTTGCCGCCTTCTGCCGCGGAATCAAGGCCGCGGTCCAGGACGTAACCGTTCAGGTCCAGGGTCAGGGTCTTGCCCGCGGGAACGGTCAGGGCCGTGTCCGTCGCGGTTGCCGTGCAGTCGTCCAGCAGAGCGATGGTGCTGCCGTCCGCCGCCGCGTTGATCATGGACTGCAGGGTGGCCCAGGTGAACGCCAGGGGAACCAGTTCCACATCGCTGCCCAGGTCGCTGCCGGGATAATCCTGTGCCGTGTAGAACTGAACGTTGGCGCTGTCCATGAAGGCATCGGCCATGTTCACCGTGCCGCTGATGGACTTGGCCTTGACGGTGATGTCATCCGCCGTGGCGCCGTCCGCGTAGGACAGGTTGACGGTGGTGGCGTTGATGCCGTGCTTGGTGGCGTTGACCTTGCCGCCGCTGATGTCCACGGTCGTGGCCTTGATGTCAAGGCTGGCGTACTGGCCGGTGCTGCTTGCGTTGACCGTGCCGCCGCTGATGGTGACGGTGGAGCCCAGGATGCCCTGCGAGGTCGCGTTGACCGTGCCGCCGGTGATGGTCACGGTCACCCCGCCGCCGCCAATGTCTTTGAGGACGGCACCGTTGGAGGCCGTATTCCCGCCCTGGGCCGTCACCGTGCCGCCGTTGATGGTGACGCTGCCTCCGTTGCCGCCGATGCCCGGGGTATGGCCGACCCCGCTGACTGTCGCCGTGACCTTGCCCGCGTTGATGGTCACATGGCCGCCGTAGCTGTCGTAACCGCCGATCGCCGAGCTGCGGGTGTTGGTGCTGCTGACCGTGATCTCGCCGCCGTTGACGGTGAGGGTGCCGGCGCTGTCGGAGCTGAATTGTGCGCCGATGCCGGCCCCGCTGTACTGGTCCGAGGTGGTGATGCTCAGTTTGCCGGTTTGGTTGCTCTGCGCCCAGATGGTCAGGCTGTCGTTCCCTCCGACGAAAACGTTGGAAGCGGACAGCTGCTTGCCGTCGCAGAGGATCAGGTTCACGTTTCCGTCGATACGGATTGCATAGGGGGAGAAAGAACAGCTGTTTTTCAGGACATACCACCCGGAGGACCATTCATCCTCGGTGGAGCTGACCACCGTGTAAGGCTCCTGCAGGACCAGGGGCTCGCCCTGGGCGTCGACGTAGATGACCGAGTCGCCGAAGGTGGCGTTCACCTGAACGTTCGACGCGGGCATTTCAAACGTGTACACGAAGGGTTCGGGATTGGCCAGAGAAACAGCCGTGTTGGTCTGGACGTTCTTAACCTGAATGCCGGTCAGGGCCTTGCTGTTGTTGGCCGGATAAGCGGTCAGGGTGATGGGCGTGCCGGCCTTCACCTCAGTCGCCGGGTCCACGGCGATCGTGCCGCCGCTCAGCTCCCCGGTCCCGCTGATCTCGTAGCCGACGACGTCCAGCTGGAGGCGGATGGTTCCGGTGCGGGACTGGGTATTGCCGGAAGCGTCCGTCCAGGTGGCCCAGTAATTCATGTAGCCGATATACTCGCCGATGGGCAGGTCCGGCTCGACATAGGTCGTGAGGTTGAAGGAATAGCCGTTCGTGCCGAAGCTGCCGCCGTTATCCTCGTAAACCGCCGTGTAGCCGTGATCCGCTCCCACGGTGAAGAAAGGACTCGTGCCGGCGTCGCCCAGCCGTCCGGCGTAATAGGTGAAGGTGAAACCCTCCAGGTGGTCGTTGTCGTTCTTCATGTCCTGCGAGAAGCAGCAGGAGATTTCTGTCTCACCTTCGCCGATGTTGAAGGACGCCGTGTCGAGGATGTCATAAATGTAGTTCTTGTTCACCAGCTGGACTTCTCCGTTGGCGTCCAGGTCAACCGTATATCCCGTATCATCCGCGTGGAGACAGGCGGAGGGAATCATCGTGGCGGTCTTTTCGCGGTATCCGCTGGTGATGGGCCCGCCTGTTTGCTTTGCGGCGGCGTCGACATACACGTTTGTGCTGCTGCCGAAAGAGCCGATCAACGTGATGACGGCCGTATCATCCAGATACAGGTTGCTGCCCGCTTTGGTCGAACTGTCGGTCCGCAGGCATTTGTTGTCGCAGATGGTGACCGACGAAGCCATGTTCAGCTGGCTGATTTGGCTCCTCACAAAGATACCGCCGCCCTCGTAGGTGGATGTGTTCTCTGTGATGGAACCGCCGACCAAATTGATTTCGCCGTCCAAGACGTGACAAATGCCGCCGCCCTGCGCGCCTGCGGTGTTCCCGGTGATGCTGCCGCCTGTCATATTCACCGTACCGCCGTAGTTGCAGAGGCCGCCGCCGTCCTCCGTGCAGCGGTTGCCGGCGATGGTGTTATTGCCCTGAACAACCACCGTTCCCACATTGTAGATGCCGCCGCCGCGCGAACCGCTGAAGTTGTTGCTGATATTGATGCCCGCGAGGACCAGCGTTCCTTCATTGTAGATGCCGCCGCCGTTCCCGCTGTTGCCGCCGCCGGTGACGGTGCCACCGCCCCGCAGGGTCAGGGTTGCGCCGGATTCCACATAAATCACACAGCCATCCGCCTTTGACGTGGAAGCGGTGAGGGCGCGATCAAGGGTGCCGGTGATGTTCAGGGTGACGCTTGTTCCGGACTTGACGACCAGCGGGGCGTTTGTCTCCGGAACGGCGGACACCGAGTCGATCGAAATGGTCACATTGGCGCTGCCGGTTATCCCGGCAAGCCTTTCCCGGAGTGCATCCCATTCCATGCCGGTGCCGGAGTCGTCCGCGGTTTCCACGTCCGCCGCATCTTCATCGGCGGGCTCTTCCTCCGCGGCCAGGGCTTCCCCGACGGGATCGGCCTCAACGGGCGCCTCCTCCGGGATCTCCTCCTCGATGGGCTCCAGCTCGATGAGCGCTTCCGCTTCGGCCACTTCCGGCAGGATCACCGGCGCAGAGGCCGCCACCGCGCCCGCCGCATTCAGCAGCACCACACGGTAGGTCTTCGCCAGGTTCTCGGGGGTGGCGGTCAGGGTGAAGGTCTCGCCGGTGCCGACGGTTTCCCACACGGCCTCGCCGGTGGCCTCATCCTCGGCCTTCACCTGCCAGCGGACGGTCACCAGGGAAGCGTTGCCCTGGATCCGGGCCACCCAGACGAGGTCGTCCCCTTCGAGGATCTCTCCGCTGTTCCGCAGCGCGGCTGTCACGCTGCCGGAGAACACCTCGGGGAGATCTTCCTCAACCGCGGCGGGCTCTTCCTCCGCGGCCGCGGGCTCCTCATCCTCCGGGGCGGTTTCCTCGGCGCCGGCCGCGGGGATCTCCTCCGCGGGAGCGGGCGCAGGCTCTTCCTCCGCCGGGATCTCCATCTCCACCGGCTCCAGCGGAAGCTCTTCCTCTTCCGCGAAGGCGGTCACGCCAACACAGCTCAGCAGCATGGCAAAGCTGAGCAGCATGGCCAGAAAACGCCGGGTCCTGCCTTTCATCATGGCTTCCCTCCTCATAGTGTGTCGGACAGGGCGCGGCTGGCCGCTCTCGCCTGCGCGCCGGCCGGTCTCCTCTGTGTCGACGGGATATAACAATCCAAATATCAGTATAGCACATCCGGGCCGGGTTGACAACACCGGAATGTGGAGAATCTTCCAATTATACCGCCCAAAAAGGGAGCTGCCGCGGCAGCCCCCTTCGGGAATCCGGTTCGGAGATCATTCGACGGTGAGGTTCGTGGTCATGTCGCCCACGGTGATGGTGTACTCACCGGCTTCCAGCGTCAGTTTCACGCTGATGGCGCGGAACTGGCCGGCGTTGAGGCCGATGGGCTTTTCCACCGCGACTTCGCCGTTGACCAGCACGGGCACGGTGATTAGGCCGTCGCCCTCGCCTTCGTTTTTGGCCATGAAGGTGACATCAAAGGGCTGACCCGCCTTGGCCTTGTTGTTGATCTGCGTCTTGGTGACGGTCCAGCCGCCGTAATCCTGGACCTCCGTGATGGCCTCCCGCGGCACGGTGAGCATGCTCAGCCGAATGTCGGCCGCCTTGCTGTACAGGATACCGTAATCGTCCGTCACGATCACGTCGCCCAGGTTGTTGGGCATGTCGATAGCGGGGTTCTCCTTGGCCAGCATGGCCATGTAGAGCCGCACGGCGTCGGTTACGCCGATGTCATCCTGGAGTTCGCCCCAGGACAGGGCCTTGGCGTCCGCGGCATAGCCGATCTCAAACAGCGTCTTGCCGGAGGGCTTCTTGTCGCCGAACAGCATGTCGGCCGTGAGCTCGGGGCTCACATAGCGGTAGAAGGAGCCGATGGACGAGCCGTGGTCCGGGGTGTTGCGGTAGGTCTGCATCATCAGGGCGTTGGCGTCCAGGAACTGCTGCAGGCCGGGCTCGGAGGTGTTGGTGCCTTCAAAGACCACCACGACGGGGACCTTCGCTTCCTTGGCGTCCTCGATCATGAGGTCATAGGCGTCGTTGAAGCTGGTGACATGGAACAGGGCGACCGTCGCCTCTCCCAGGTCCTCCACCACGGTGGCCTTCCCGGCCACGGCGGCGGCCATGGCGTCCTTCGTGCCGCCGTTGGCGTCAACATAAACCTTGGCGTCGGCGCTCAGGGGCAGGATGCCGTCGTTCTTGTACAGGATGGTGGACTTGACCATCAGGTCCTCTTCCATCGCCTTGATCTCGGGGCGGCGGATGGCGTCGATGTCCGCGTTGCTCAGCGGGATCGTCTGGGCCGTGACATACTCGGGATCGGCGGCGATCAGGGCCGCGGCCTCCTCCCAGTCGCGGTAGGGGTTCTCGAAGATGCCCAGGTGGAACTTGTTCTTCAGTACGCGCAGCACGTGCACGTCCAGGGCCTCCTCGCTGTAGCGGCCCTCTTCCACCTCGGCCACCAGCACGTCGGGGAAGTAGATCAGGTCGAACGCGTCGTCCGTGACCTTGTACTCGGTGCCGGGCAGCAGGCGCTCGCAGGAGAACATGTCCACGCCGGCGTTCAGGATCAGGGTGTAGTGCTCGCCGAGGGTCAGGGTGGTCACGTCGATGCCGTCGGCGGTGACACCCGTCTGGTTCATCAGCGAGATGGCGGACAGGGGCCAGTCGAGGCAGACGACGCCGTCATAGCCCAGGTCCTCGCGGAGGATCTTGTAGGTCTCCTTGTCCATGTAGCCCTGCAGGCCGGGGGTGACGCCCACGTTGTTGTTGGTCATGATGAACTCGGTGCCGGCGTCCACAACCGCCTTCCAGCCGATCTTCCAGGATTCGATCAGGTCAGCCGGGGAACGGGCTTCCACATAGGTGCTGCGGCCACCGCGGGCGATAAAATGCTTGGAGTGCGCGTCGAAACCGTTGTCCTGATAGGCGCGGGTTTCGATGGCGGACATCTCCGCGATGTAGTCGGGATCGTCGCCGTAGAAGGAGCCGATCTCGTTGCCGTAGCCGTGGAACACCTGGTGATAGCCCAGGGCCACGGATTCCTTGGCGTACTCGCTCATCAGGTTATACAGCAGGTCGGGATCCCGGGCCACGCCGAAGGCGTAGTGCGCCGCGTCGATCATGCCGCCCCAGGTGTTGTAGGTGCGGTCGCCGGAGAACACCACGGGGATGCCCAGCCGGCCGCCCTCCGCGATGCCCTGCAGCTTGTTGAGCAGATCCAGCTGATCCTTGGGCGTGCCGGTGAGGGCCGCGATCATGGCCGTCTGCCCCATGACCTGGATCTGATAGGTCATGCCGGGGTATACGCTGGTGCCGACTTCCACGCTCACCACGTCGACGCCGGCGGTGATGGCGGGATGCTCGGTGTTGATGATGGAGGAGGTGTCGCCGCCACCGCCGCCGCCGCCGGTGTTGCCGGCGATATCCGTGACGGTGCAGCCGTTGTTGCCCGCGATGCCGCCGAAGGCCAGGGTTCCGGCTTTCTCCTGCAGGGTCATCTTGCTCAGCAGGTCCTTGGCGCGGGTCTCGTTGTCCAGGCGCCAGTCTTCGTAGATGTCCAGCTCACCGTTGCCGTTCAGGTCCTTGAACCAGAGCCCTTCGGCCTGGAAGAACTTGTCGGCGCTGAGGGCGCTCAGCCGGGGCTGGTCGCCGTTGGCTTCGATGTAGTAGAAGCCGGACGCGCTTTCCTTGATGACGGACTCTTCCGCCAGCCCGGTCAGCCCGAGGCAGGAAAAGAGCATCGCCACAGCCAGCAGCAGTGCGATCTTTTTCATGGATGTACCCCTTTCTTTGGTCGTGCGGTATTTGAGAACACAAATGTTGCCCGAAGGCGGTCCGCTGGTACCATCATAGCACTGTCTCGGACAACTGTCCTATAAAAATCCGGTACACTTTCCGGGAATTATCGGACAAGCGTCCGAACAGGGCTTACGCATGAATGAAGATTCTGTGAATGGAGTCTTAACGGAATGATTTCGCGTCAGGCCGATGGACGACCTCATCCACCG
>JBGVCH010000124.1:0-46270 GCA_045226335.1 Christensenellales bacterium
AACAGGTAATCCTGACACTGTCCGGCAGGCGCGCATCGTTCGCGTCCTGCCGTTTTTCTTCACGCCGGACCCGGAACTTGATCAGGCAGGGGGATGAAGACGTGTTCTGTAAAAACTGCGGATCACCCGTGACGGAGGGAGCGGCGACCTGCCCCTTCTGCGGTGTCGCGGTGACCGGCCCCGAGGCGCGCAGCAAACGCATCTATGTCCGGCCCGATTACTGCTGCCTTTGCGGCAAACCGCTGACCGAGGGCCACGCGGTGCTGTTCACCTACCAGTCCGGCGACGAGGCCCGGGTGGACCAGAACTGCTGCAACATGCTCAGCGCGCTGTACAACAGGGAAGACCCGAAGAAGATGAAGCTGGCGACGGAGGCCATCCGGGCGCGGATCCCGGACCTGGACCCCGCGGTGGCGGATCACCTTCAGCCCTCCCTGCGCCAGGCAGACGAATTCCTCAGCGGCAAGACGCCGGAACAGCAGCTCTTCACAAGGGAGGTCAGCCGGGAGTCGGCCCGGAAGGACGCCGCGCTGCGGGAGTCCAAAAAACGCCGCCAGCGCAGGGGGCTCAAAATCGCCCTGATCCTGACGCTGGTGATCGTGCTGATCGCCCTGGGGGTGCTGATCGCCCTGGGCGTGATCCCCATCCCCGGATTGAACGGAACCGCCGGGGGTTCGGTAGAGACCATGGAGACGACGGAGGGAGACGCCGGCGTGACGCCGACCCCCGCCGCGCCGTCCGTGACCATCCCTCCGCCCACGCCGACGCCGAATCCGAATCCGGATGAGCCTGTGGACATCATTGACGGTGTGGAAGTTCACTGAAACAGCCGGTTCCGCACAGCGCGGGCCGTGAGGAGGAGACAAGATGAAGAAGATCGTACTGGCAGCCCTGTGCGCCTTGATGGTGCTGGCCTGCGCCGTGGCGCTAGCGGACGGCATGGTGTCCGTGCGCCTGTCGGATGACGGCTGCGAGGTTTCCGGCGGCGGGGCGGAGATCACCGCCCGGGGCGTGAAGATCACCGCGCCGGGAGACTACCTGCTGGAAGGCGCCCTGAGCGACGGCCAGGTGGAGGTGGACTGCGCGGCCGTGGGCAAGGTGACCCTCTACCTGAACGGCGTGACGATCCACAACGCCACCGGCCCGGCCCTGCTGATCGGGCAGTGCAGCCCCCGGCTGAGCATCTCCCTGGTGGAGGGCACCGAGAACGCCCTGTCCGACGGCACGAACCTGGTCTTCACCGACGGGGACGAGCCTAACGGCGTGATCTTCAGCAAGAGCGACCTGACCATCGAGGGCAGCGGCAGCCTGACCGTCACCAGCGGCGCCATGGACGGCATCGTCTCGAAGGATGACCTGAAGATCAAGGACGGCCGGATCACGGTGAACGCCGCGCGCCACGGAGTGAAGGGCAAGGACTTCGTGGAGATCTCCGGCGGGACCCTGACGGTGACGGCTGGGAAGGACGGCATCAAGTCCACCAACAAGGACGATCCCGACCGGGGTTACATCGCCATCACCGGCGGCTACATCACCCTGCGCTGCGGGGACGACGCCCTGGCGTACATCACCACCTGCACGGTGGAGGAGTGTACGCTGCGCCTGGAGGTCACCAACTGAATCGAAAAACACGCACGACAAAAGGGCAGGAGCGCTGCCCTTTTCGCTTGGCGTCATTCCCGGACGTGCGCCATGTCGTTGAACAGTTCGATCCGCGGGTGAACGTATTCGCCAAAGCGGACCGGGAACTCCAGGATGATGACGGAGGTGAGGCCGTAGGGGAGGACCGTGCAGACCAGAGGGAAGGGCAGGGACAGCAGATGGGCCAGCGCGCAGGCGCCGCTGCCGCCGTGGCTGAAGACGGCGACGGTTTTTTCTTCGCCGGCTGTGCAGAGGTAGCGGCGTCCCTCATGCCGGTAGCCCTGGGCGGCGGTGAATTCGTCGATGCGGGCCGCCACGTGGTCGCACGCCTTTGTCACCGGGTTGTCCCGGAAGAAGGGGTGCTGCCGCCAGTCCTGCCGCGCGAAATCGAAGTTGTCCTCGTCGTACATCCGGCTGCTGAGGGTCCAGGGATGGCCGTCGTCCGGCACCTCCGGGCCGCCCCAGACCACCTCGCGCATGAAGTCCAGCGTCCGCACCGGCAGCCCCAGGCGCCCGGCGGTGTAAGACGCGGTCTCCGCGGCCCGGCCCATGGGGGAGGCGTAGACCTCCGAGATGCCCTCCCGGGCCAGCCGCTCCGCCACGGCCTCCGCCTGCCGCCGCCCGGCGTCCGTCAGACAGTCCCTCGCGTAGTCCGGCTCGCCGTGCCGGACAAAAATCATCCGCATCGTCATGCCCCCCTTGTCGCTTCCGATGGGCAGAGTATACCACATCTTTTTTCCGGCGTAAACCGTCGGAATCGGTTGTCCGGAGGCCGGGGATGTGATACACTGCCTGTGAACAGAGGACGGAAAAAGAAACGGCACGACGCCGGAGGGCGGAACGGAGGAAACATGCTGAAACGATGGGAGACGCCACCCGTGGCCGCGGCGGAGGGGACCGGATTTCCCGCGCCGGCCGCGCTGCCGGAGATCGACGGTCTGCCCGAGCTCATGCGCCTGGACGACGGGACCCCGGTGACGACGGCGTCGGACTGGGAAAAGCGCCGGGCGGAACTGCTGGCCCTCTACAGCGAGTACATGTACGGGTGGTGGCCGGATCCCGCCGGAGAGACAGTGGCCTGGGGCCTGGACGCCGAGCCGGTGACCGGCGGCGCCCTGCTGAGGATCACGGTCACCGCGGGTGGGAGGGAAGCCGCCTTCTCCGTGCTGGCGGTGCGGCCGGAGGGGGATGCGCCGGCGGGCGGCTTTCCCTGGTACCTGGAGTACATGCCCTGGCACTACCGGGACTGGTTCACCGGGGAATGGGTGACGGCGGTGCCTGCCAACTGCGCCTGTGCGGCCTCCAGGAGCTATGCGGGCATCAGTTACGACTGCTCTCAGGTTGCCCTGGACTCGGCCGCCTTTGAGGGAGCTTTCTACACGCTGTATCCCTACGATCCTGCCGATCCGCGAAAACAGAGGGGGACGCTGCTGGCCTGGGCCTGGGGCGTCAGCAAGGTCATCGACGCCCTGGAGGCCGGCGCCGGCGCGGCCCTGGGCATCAACCCGGCCCTGTCGGTGGTGGGCGGCGTCTCCCGCTACGGGAAGAGCGCGGCTGTGGCGGCGGTGTATGAGCCCCGGATCCGGGTGGCGGTGCCCTCCTGCTCCGGGGCTGGAGGCGTGGCGGTCTACCGCATGGGCAACGAGGGCAAGACCTACGACCTGACGAGCCTCGGCGGCAGCGCGGCTTGGGTGAACGAGTCGCGGAACGAGCCCTTCGGCAACCTCCGGGGCGGCGAGGGATACTGGTTCTGCGGGAATTTCGGGAAGATCCGCGGCGTGCGGAACCTGCCGGTGGACCAGCACATGCTCTGCGCCCTGGCGGCGGCCCCGGAACGGCACCTCATCATCGTGACGGGCATCGAGTCCGAGGGCTGGAACAACACCGAGGGCCAGTGCCTGGCCTATGCCGCCGCGAAGCCCGCCTGGGCGCTGCAGGACTGCGGGGATCAGCTCCGGATGCTGATCCATCTCAACGGCCACGCGATCCTGCCGGAGGACATCCGCCTGATCCTGGACTACTGCGACGCGAAGCTTCTGGGCCGGGACGCCCCTGTGGCGCCCATGGACGGGGCCCTGTTCCTGGTGGAGAACCGGGACGTGCTGGACCCGCTCTTCGGGCCGTATCTACGCTGAATGTCCATCACAATACGACAGTATTGCGATCACGATGAGTGAAAATGCTCCACATTTTACAGTAAAGGGGCCCAAAGACAAGAGGAGGGGGATTTGCCGTGAGATCTCCGCTGAAGCGCCTTCCGGCACTGCTTTTGTGCCTGTGCCTGGCCTGCGCCGCCCTGGCTGCCCTGGCGGAGGAGCCGGACTGGGATCCGGAGATGGCCGAACTGGCTTTCCGCTATATGACGGATCCGGCTCTCATCACCTTGGACGAGGACGGGCAGGTCCTTCAGGTCAACGGCCATGACCGCCGCTCCGTCCATGGGATCTATTACGACAAGGGGCAGCGGGAAGAATTCGGCTTTGACGTGGAATTCCTGGACTACCCCTTCTGGGAGCCTTCCACGGTCTACGACGGCAACCTGGCGGTGATGTCCCTGGGCATGGCCCTGAGCGCCAGCCGCCCCGTGAGCGCCTCCTACGAGGATCCCGCCGCGAACCTGCAGTCCTTCCTGACGGAGGCGGGGTTCACGGACATCCGCAAGGACGACTACTCGAAGGTGCCCACCATGTACACGGTCTCCACCGCCATGGGTCAGCGGACCATGGAGGCGGAGGGGGAGGAGCCCTTCACCCTCATCGCCATCGGCGTCTGCGGGAGCAACTACCAGAACGAGTGGCAGTCCAACATGACCCCCGGGGACGGGGATGTGCACGAGGGCTTTCTGGCCGCGTCCCAGCTGGTGCTGGACCGGCTGGCGGGCTACATCGCCGCCCGGGGCATCAAGGGCCGGATCAAGGTCTGGATCTCCGGCTTCAGCCGAGCCGCGGCGGTAGCCAACCTGACGGCGGCAGCCCTCACCGACACCGGCTGGCTGGCCAAGGAGGACGTCTACGCCTACACCTTCGCCACACCGGCCGCGGTGCACGATCCGCCGACGGAAGGCTATGAGCACATCTGGAACATCATCTGCCCAACGGACCCGGTGCCCCAGGTGATGCCGGCGGACTGGGGCTATGGCCGCTATGGAAAGGATTGCTACCTGCCGGTGCCGGAGTTCTCCTCCTTTCTGGGCGGTTTGCTGACCAAGTCCCGGGCCGAGACGGACCGGAGTGTCTACGGCGTGGAGAACAACTACAGCCCCGAGCTGAACCTTCGCATCCGGCTGCTGATCTCTCTGCTGCTGGACGTGACGGAGAGCCGGGAGCACTTCAACGAGACCTTCCAGCCCGCGCTGGTGGGCATCATGCAGGACAAGACCCTGCCCAACACCCTCACCACCCTGCGGGAGCTGATGATCGAGCTCAAGGGAACGACCCGCGAACGGCGGGTCAATGAGGATGAGCTGATGGATTACCTGATCCGGGTCTTCAGCGGCAGCATGACCCGCTCCGGCCTGGGCGCAAATAACCGGAACTCCGCCACGGCCATGTACCGGCTCTTCAACGAGCACAATGAAAACTCCTACCTGGCCAACATGGACTGGATCCAGTCAGGGTATTTCGAGGCGAATCTGACGACCCACTATGTGATGGTCCGGGGACCGGTGACCGTTACCATCGCCGCCGAAGGCGACAGCGGTGAACCAGAACCGTTTGCCCGGATCTGCTCGAACGGGGAGACCTGGAATCTCTTTGATGAAGACGAGGAACTGCGGTCGCAGTTCCAGGGGATGTTCTGCATGGAACGGTGCGGGGATGTCACGGTGGTGGCGGTCCCCGAGGACGTGGATTATCGCGTGATCTGGACAGCCGAGAAGAGCGGGACCGTGACCTGCCTTCAGGTGGAGGACTCCGTCCGGGTTTCCGCCCGGTACGAGGGCGCCATGTCCGAGCCCATCCGGGTGCAGGAGGGAGACACGGGCGAGGCCTACGTGCGGGAAGACGGCGCCAACGTGCTTCCGGAGGGCTTCACGGAGAAGACCTTCGACGCCCGGGAACTGGCCCAGTTCATGGGCATCGCGTCCCTGGGGATCAACTGGCGCCTGGCGCTGACCGCGGCCGTGGCAGTGATCGGGCTGGCCATCTGTGTACTGCTGTGCGTCCTGGCCTCCAGGAAACCCTCCCGCAGAAAGCAGTACGGCTTCCTGACCTGGATGGTCCTGTGCGTCTTCGGCATGGCGGCCCTGGAGACGGAGCTGGCTTTCTGGTTCTTTGCGGAACAGCCTCTGACCCGGACCCTGTGGAAGGCCGTCATCGCGGTATGCCTGCTGTTCATCCTCTTCCGGGTGCATCCTCCGAAGGAGAACCTGCTGAAATCCCCGCTGCCCGGCCTGCTGCTGGCTTTTGCCGGGGACATGGTGATCTCGTCCCAAATCGCGGCGGGGATGGCGCTGTTCCTGCTCTGCCATCTGGCACTGATCCTCTGGTTCCAGCGCACGGCGCCCATCTCCCGGGGAAAGTGGATCCAGTGGCTGGTGGTGGCCCTGCTCTTCGGAGGGCTGATCGTGGCGCTGTCCGTCCGGAGCCTGGGCGCGTTGGGCTGGGCGGCGGCAGGGTATGCCGCGGTCCTGCTGCTGATGAACTTCTGCGCCGGCGGCCAGTCCGTCCGCGTCCGGTACAGCGCCAGGCTGTTCCTGCTGTCGGACACGCTGCTGGGGCTCTATGCCCTGCTGATGAAGACCCCGCTGGTCCACGCGGCGTACATGTTCCTCTTCTATGCCGCCCTGCTGCTGCTGGCCATCGGCGATTCCGCGCAGCAAAAAGCGGAGGCCGAACCTCCGCTGTCTGCCGTGGGCGTGTCTGCCTGATCAGGGCCGTTCTTTCGCGTACCAGGCCTTGACCACCTGTTCCGCCTTCTTGTCCGCGATGGCGAAGCCCAGGTTGGGGCTGCGCCGGGGGAGGAAGGTGCCCCAGTCCCACCAGAAGAACCCCGCGAACCAGGGCTCGTCCCAGAGGGAGCGGAAACAGGATTCGTAGAAGTTGGCCTGCTCGTCCTCGTCGTAGGGGAATTCCCGGTGGGAGAAGTCATAGGGCATCATGGCGCAGCCCCGGGCGCTGCGGCAGCCGATCTCCATGAAGATGATCTGCTTGCCGCCGTTGGCCCGGGAGACGTCCGCCAGCTGGGCCTTGTGGCTGTCCCAGGCGGCCTTCATCTCCTCCAGGCCTGCGCCGGGGGCCGAGGCGACCCGGTAATACGCGGAGGTGCCGATGTAGTCCACCGCGTCCCACCAGGCCACGCCGGCCTCTTTGCCGTGATTGGTGTTGTACACCAGGGGTCCGTGATAGACGGCCCGGACGGCGGCGATGGTCTCCCGCCACTGGGCTTCCCGGGGTTCGGTGCCCAGCATCTCGCAGCCCACGCAGAACATCTCGCAGCCCGTCTCCTCCGCGATCTCCGCGTAGTGGCAGAGGAAGCCCCGGTAGGAGGAGAACCAGTCCCGCCAGTAATCCCCGTCGCCCCACTCCCGCTCCGGGAAGCGGATGTTGGCCCGCCAGACCCCGTCGGCGCAGTTGACCATGGGCTTCATGCAGACCTTCAGGTCCAGGGCGTGGAGCTGTTCCACGGCGGAGGCCACGTCCCGGTCCGTGACGGTGAAGCGGTAGTCCGGGCGGATCTGGGTGGCGCTGAAGGAATCCTGCATCACGGCGAAGGCCAGGGCGGCCCAGTCGCCCCCCAGGGCGGCCATCCGCTGCATGGACAGGGCGGCTTCCGGGGTGCGGTACATGCCCCGGCGCCCGTCATAACCGTATGTATAGCCTTTGATAAACATGATATCGACCTCCGATCCCGACTCGGTGCGGCTCATTATAGCCGATGCGGGTCGGAAAGTAAAGCGGTTTTTCGGCGCGCTCCCGCAGGAGGCGGGGTCGAGACGGTTGTGGAGAATTGCACTTCCCGGACCGGATGGCCCTTTGCAGGTTTGCTTGACGTGCGACCGGCGGTGTGATACACTGCCATCACTGCTGAGCGGAGAACTGAGGATAGTAGAAAGATGAGGACGAGCGACATGTTGGGAGAGAAAGAAAAGGTGGCCGGAAAGAACAGCAGGATCCTATATCTTGATTTGCTGAGGATCGCCGCTGTCTGCGCGGTGATCATCATCCACATTGCCTGTCGGAACAAGAACAGCACAGACGTCCATACCATAGGGTGGATGGGGAAGAACTTTTTCAACGGTTTTTCCAGGTGGGGCGTCGGGGTTTTTGTCATGATCAGTGGCGCGCTGTTCCTGGGCCGCGACGTGCCTGTCAGAAAGATCTGGAAAAAGCACATCCTGAGGATTGCGCTGTCATTTATGGCCTGGTCCTTTGTCTATTCTTTTGTGTTCAACATCAGAGAGCGTAATATGGTTTCGTTCCTGAAGGATTTTGCAGCTGGGCACTATCATCTGTGGTTCCTGCTGATGATCATCGGCATGTATGCGATTGTGCCTCTTTTGCGGAAGATCACGGCGGATGAGAAGCTGACGGTTTACTTTCTTGCCCTGAGTTTTACTGCGGCGTTCGCCGTACCGGAAGCGGTGAGCCTGATCCGGCATGTATCCCCCGGGCTGGCGGATGTGGCCCAGAAGATCATTGACAGGGCAAGGTTTCATTACCCGTTGGGCCTGACCTTCTACTTTGTTCTGGGGCATTACTTGAGCCGGAAGGAGCTGTCCGGCAGGGCGGAGAGGATCCTCCTGATTCTTGGACTGGCGGGATTTATCATAACGATCTGTGGGAATTATGCCGTCTCCCTGCGGAAGAACGCATCGGCCGAGTACATCTTCGGAGACAACACGGTGAACGTAGCCCTTCAGGCAGTCGGGGTGTTTGTCCTGTTCAAAAAGTGCTTTGGCGGGCTTCATCCCGGAGAAAAGGCGGAGAAGATCATTCGCGCGCTCTCCGGGTACACCTTTGGCGTGTATTTGGTTCATGTGCTGATGATCACGGCTGCAGAACGGCTTCTTCATCTGCATGCGGATTCGTTAAATCCCTTCCTCTCGATTCCGCTTGCCTTCCTTCTGGTCTGCGCGGCGTCATTCCTTGTGTCGGCTGTCCTGAACCGCATTCCCGTGGTGAAGAAGTACTTTGTTTAGTGGGCGGAGGCTTTCGAAGGGACAGTGGCCGGATGGTGGCTCCACACAATCTGACGGGAGGGAACGGAACAAGTTTTTCGCGCGGAATTTCTGGCCGGATGGCGCGCGCCGCTATTGAGAAAAAGCCGCTTTCGTGCTACAATGGGCCTGTTGCATGAAAACGCGCGTTCCGGAAGCGGAGCGGCCCGATCAATGCCGGATCCCCCGGGAACAAGGAGATGTGAGTCGGAATGAAACTCGGCGTCGTGGGCCTGCCCAACGTGGGCAAGAGCACCCTTTTCAATGCCATCACCCAGACCAGCAACGCGCAGGCGGCCAATTTCCCGTTCTGCACCATCGAGCCCAACACGGGCATGGTGATGGTGCCGGACCACCGGCTGGACGTGCTGGCGGACATGTATCACCCGAAAAAGGTCACCCCCACCACGGTGGAGTTCGTGGACATCGCCGGCCTGGTGAAGGGCGCCAGCCACGGCGCGGGCCTTGGGAACAAGTTCCTCTCCCACATCCGGGAGGTGGACGCCATCGTCCATGTGGTGCGCTGCTTCGAGGACGAGAACATCATCCGGGACGAGTGCTCCAAGGATCCGGTCAGCGACATCGAGACGGTGAACCTGGAGCTGATCTTCGCGGACCTGGACACGGTCCAGCGCCGCCGGGACAAGGCCGCCCGCCAGAAGAACGGCGGCGACAAGAACGCGGCGAAGGAGCTGGAACTCTGCGGCCGCATGATCGAACACCTGGAGCAGGGCAAGCCGGCCCGGAACCTGGACATGGATGAAGAAGAAAAGGCCATCCTGGACAGCTGGTTCCTGCTGACCGCCAAGCCCGTCATCTATGCCGCCAACATCGCCGAGGACGCCCTCTCCCTGCCGGAGGACCAGGTGCCCGGCCTGCCGGAGGTGCGGAAGATCGCCGAGAGCGAGGGCGCCGAAGTGCTGGTGATCTCCGCCGCCATCGAGGAGGAGATCTCCCAGATGGACCCGGAGGAGAAGGCGGAGTTCCTGGAGGAGCTGGGCATCGGCGCTTCGGGCATGGAGCGGATGATCACCGCCTGCTATCATCTGCTGGGGCTGATCTCCTTCCTGACCTGCGGCGAGGACGAGTGCCGGGCCTGGACCATCAAGCGGGGCACCAAGGCGCCCCAGGCCGCGGGCAAGATCCACACGGACTTCGAGCGGGGCTTCATCCGGGCGGAAGTGGTGCCCTTCGAGACCCTGGCGGAGCTGGGCTCCATGGCCGCCTGCAAGGAGAAGGGCCTGGTGCGCTCCGAGGGCAAGGACTATGTGATGAAGGACGGGGACATCGTGCTGTTCCGGTTCAATGTATAAGGGGAGCGATCATCCGTGAGCCGTCTGGGATTCTTCTTCAAACGCCTGGTGCGCCTGGACTGGAAGCGCATGTGGGCCACCACCAAGGTAATCAAGGAGCGCAGCGGAAAGGGCCGCGTCAGCCTCCTGTGCGACATGCTGCGCTGCGCCGTGAAATACAACGCGGGCTACATGGACTACAAGATCGCCGAGATGTGGAACCTCAACGACGCCCAGCGCCGCACGGTCATCACCCGGGGCATCTCCAACAGCATCGTCCGCCGGATGAACGACAAGGCGTACTGGCACTTCTTCGACGACAAGACCCAGTTCAACGAGCTGTTCAGGGAGTGGATCCCCCGGGACTGGCTGCTGATCAACGACAGCACGGACCCGGAGAAGCTGCGGGCCCTGACGGAGAAGCACGACGCCCTGATCGGCAAGCCCCTGGAGGGCTCCAGCGGCCAGGGCATCCAGAAGTACGCGAAGGCGGACTGGGCGGAGGGCCCGGAGGCCTTCCTGAAGAAGCTGCGGGCCGACGGCATCGGCATCCTGGAGGAGCTGGTGGTCCAGCACCCGGAGATGGCCCGCATGTGCCCCACCTCTGTCAACACCTGCCGCATCGCCACCCTGCTGGGCGACAAAAAACAGGGCATCGTGTACGCCTTCCTGCGCATCGGCAACGGGAAGGTGATGGACAACGTGGACTGCGGCGGCATGGCGGCCCGCATCGACCTGGACAGCGGCATGCTGCTGACGGTAGGCGCGGACAAGGCCGGCAACCGCTATGAGAAGCACCCCATCACCGGCACGGACATCATCGGCTTCAAGATTCCCTTCTGGGAAGAGGCCAAGGCCATGTGCATGGAGGCCTCGAAGAAGGTGCCCCAGATGCGCTTTGTGGCCTGGGACGTGGCCATCACCGCCGACGGACCAACCTTTATCGAGGGGAATTCCTTCCCGAGCCACGCGGTGCCGCAGTTCGCCGCCCACTACCCGGACGGCATCGGCATCCTGCCGGAGTTCGAGAAGTTCATCGATCTGTGAGTTGTACGTGGCCAGGGGCTTTCCGATCGCCCCTGGACCCTTCGGATGCATACCCGTTGATTGACTTGTTGTTCAGGCCTATGTGATCCGAATGGACCTGGAGGAAAACATGGAAAAGCCCTGTATCCTGTATGAGGACCGGGAGGCGTACATCGGCTGCGGGGACTGCCGCTGCGAGTACGACCCGGAGAAGATCTGCGACAACTGCATGGCCTGCGTGAAGGACGGCGCGGAATACCGGAGCATCCTGATCGCGGGCGTCCGGCTTTCGGAGGACGAGGAGGACGAGAAAGAGCCCGGCTGACGCGCCGAGCTTTTTCAATGTGTTCCGGGATCATCCGTTCCCTTCCTCTCCGGGGGCTTTCACGTCCACCGGGTACTCCGCTCCCTCCGGGTGCCTGTCCACGAAGGTGACGCGCCAGGCTTCGGCGCTATCCGGGTCCCCGTAGAAGAAGACGGTCCAGCGGGTGAACTCCTCCGGCAGGCCCTCGTCGAAGCGGTAGAGCAGCGCGCCGACGGTGGCGTTTCCCGCCCACCCGGCGGCATCCGGCGGCAGCTGGGTTCTGGCGAAGGCAACGGCCTCCTCCCGGGTCATCTCCCTTTCCCGGGGCACGGTGCGCCGCTGTTCGGGATAGACCGTCCTCTGCACGTCCAGGGGCCAGAGGGTGTCGTTGGCGCCGTAGGCCGCCTGAGCCTCGGCCAGGGCCCGGTAGTTGACGCCGTACAGGGCTTCGTCGATGCACTCCAGCTGCAGGCTCTCCGGCAGGGGCGACGTGCCGCCGGAGGGCTTCTCTTCCACCGTGACGGCCGCGCCGTTTTCGTCGAGGGTGACCTCGTAGTCCGGCAGGTCGGACCACCGGCTGACGAAGCGCACGGTGTTCCCGTCGATCTCGGGCTGCCAGTACCGCAGGTCGAAGATGGGCAGCTCGACTTCCGGCATGTCCAGGGTGTTGTCGGCAAACTTGTGGAGCACCGCCAGCCGCGCGGCGTACAGGGGGCCGGTCTCCTCGTACTCCAGCCGGGACCAGATGCGGCGCAGGGTCACCATGTGATAGCCGGGCTCCAGCTCGGAATGGTCGCTCTTGTAAATGTCCAGGTCCGTCATCTCTCCGGTGACGGCGTCGATCTCCACCACGATGGAGTCCTCATAGGTGCCGTCCCAGGGCAGCAGGCGGAACTTCCAGACAGGGTTGGGGTCCGCGTCGATGAGGCTGGCGCAGTTCACGTCCCCCATGCGGACGCCGGCTTGCCGGAAGGCCTGCTCCTCGGCCTCCTCCCGGGTCAGCAGACCGTCCCGCCAGGCGATCCAGGGGGTGGCTTTCACGACCTTGCCCTCCATGGTGAGCGGTTCGGGCAGGTCTGCGGCCCGGGCGGCGATCTCCGCCCAGACGGTGCTGTCCCAGGCGTCGTACCAGCCGTACTGCGCGCGGTACCGGGCCAGGATCGTATCCGCGGTGACGTCTGCCACGTCCGCGCTGTCCACCGTCACTTCACGGGTCTCATCGTTGACAAAGACGGAGCAGAAACCCCATTCGGCGGTGTGGCTGACGAAGTTGATCTGCCAGCCCATGGGCCCGTTGGTCCGCCTGGTGACAAAACTGTGGTATTTCTCCGGGTCCTCCAGGGGCACGTCCCGGCCGGTCCGGGCCCGGATGCCCTCCGCGGCCAGGTGAACGGCCTCCTCCTCGGTGAGGGCAAACGTCACTTCCGACTGATTTTCTCGGGCGGCCGGGACATGGACGGGTGTCGCGCGGACCTCCACCGTCCCGCCCGCTTTGTCCAGCGAAGCGTAGTACTGCGCTGTTTCTCCGGCTGCGTCTCCCGCCACGGGGTTGACGTTCAGGATCCAGGTCTCGCCCGCTTCCATCGGGGTGGCCAGGAAGCCCAGGTGGAGGGCGAACCGGTCCCTGTCCTCCAGGGGCATATCGCCGCCGTATTCCGCGCGGAGGGCGGCGATCATTAGGGCCCGGGCTTCCTCCTCGGTCAGGTCGTCGGGACCGGGGACGTCCACGTTGTTCTCGGACGCCCAGCCGATCTCCACCATCACATCCCAGAACCAGTGCTGCTGCGCCAGGGTCCAGTCTCCGATGTTCCCGCCGAAGGCCTCCCGGCAGACGGCCATGATGGCCTCCTCCTCGTCGTAGCCCTCGCCGCTGCGAAGGGCTTCCATGATGGCGTTGTTCTCGTCCAGGTCGATGCCGTTCTCGGAGCAGGCCCGGATGAAGGCTGCCAGCTCCTCCGGCGAAAAGTCCGTGGTGACGCGCCATTCCTTGTCGTTGCCCCGGGCCATGGGCACGGCCACCTGCTCCACCACCTCCTGGGGCGTCAGCAGGGCCAGGGTCACGGCCACGGCGGCGACGGTCACCAGCACCAGCGCGATGGCCAGGGCGAGACCTACGGTCAGTTTGCGTTTCACTCTCTTCCCTCCGATCGTGTTGTCAAACAGCTGACCGCGCTGAAGGGCGGAGGGATACAGGCCGGACAGCTCCGCGTCCAGGGCATGACGGATCCTGCTTCGGAGCATCTCATCACGCATCCCGATCACCTCCCTCCAGTGCGGTGCGAAGAAGCGCTTCGGCTTTCCGGAGGCGCCGGTGGACCGTGGCCAGGGACAGGGAGAGGACCTCCGCCGTCTCCTGCTCGGTCAGTCCGTGGTAGTAATACAGCAGCACCGCCTGTTTGTACCGGTCCGGCAGACCGCAGACCGTGAGCATCAGGTCGTGGTCCTCCGGCTCCGCCTCCATCAGCCGGGGCGGCAGATCCTCCAGGGCCTGCCGGGTGTCCACGTGGCGGAACCAGGCGGTGCGCCGGTAGTCCCGGCAGGTGTTCACCGCGATCCGCAGCAGCCAGGCTTTTTCATTCCGGATGCCCTTCCGGCGGAAATCCTCCATGTGGCGCCAGGCCTTGATGAAGGTATCCTGCATGGCGTCCTCCGCCTGGGCGCGGTCGGACAGGCAGACAAAGCAGGTCTTCAGGATCATGGCGGCGTATCGCTCGATCCACGCCGACAGCAGCTCTTCCGAAGACGTGCCGGGTACCGCGGCATGTTCCATCTGCCCTCACCTCCGTTCACCCATACAGACGACCGGGACGGCCCGGTTTTTTCATCGGCCGGAAAATTCTCCCTGTGAACTTCCGGACGCTTGCATTCGTCTGCGGATATGATATGATGGCACCAGGGAGCCATCCGGGAAAGGAGAATTCCATATGAGCCATTATCGCAACTTTAAGCTGGTCTATTATTTCGTGGCCGCCGGGACCGCCAACGCCGAGAAGCGGAAGCTGGAAAAGGACATCCGCTTCTTCGGGAAGTATCTGCGGCCGGACAAGGTGTACCTGGAGCCCTACCGCTCCGGGATCATGGCCGACGAGGACCACGTGGCCCTGTGCCGGGAGCTGTTTGAGAAGCACGGGGTGGAGGTGGCCGGCGGCCTCACCACCACCATGCCCACCCCGGACGGGGACGAGCCCAAGCAGCGCCTCTTCGACACCGTCTGCTACAACGATGAAAAGATGATCGCCCGCCTGCGGGAGGTCTGCGATTTCCTGGGCCGGCATTTCGACGAGTTCATCATCGACGATTTCTTCTTCACCAACTGCACCTGCGAGGCCTGCCGGAAGGGCCGGGACGAATACAACCGCGCCCGCGGCATCCCGGACGGCAGCTGGCAGGCCTACCGCCTGGACCTGATGGAGCGGGTGAGCCGGGACGTCATCATCGGCCCGGCCAAAGCCGCCAATCCGGCCTGCAGGATCACCATCAAGTACCCCAACTGGGCTGAGAGCTACCAGGAGACGGGCTACAACCCCGCCCGGCAGCGGGAACTCTTCGACATGATCTACACCGGCACCGAGGCGCGGGATACCACCACGTCCGACCAGCATCTGCCGCGGTATCTCAGCTTCTCGCTGATGACCTACTTCGAGGCTATGTGGCCGGGGCACAACGGCGGCGGCTGGTTCGACCCCTTCAGCCTGCACCTGACGGAGCAGTACCTGGAGCAGGCGTACCTGACGGCCTTCTCGAAGCCCCGGGAGATGATGCTGTTCTGCTTCCAGGCCCTGGCGGACCATCCGTATGTGCCGCCGCTGGGCTATCACCTGGACAAGCTGGACGCGGTGCTGGACCACTGCGGCAGCCCCGTGGGCACGGTCTGCTACCTGCCGGACAACAGCGCGGGGGAGGACAATGTGCAGGACTTCCTGGGCATGTGCGGTCTGCCGGTGGTGTGTACGCCTTACTGGCCGGAGGGAGCCGCGTCCATCCTGCTGACCCGGGCTTCCGCCTGCGATCCCGATGTGGTGGACAAGCTGGAGACCTACGTGGCCGGTGGCGGCAGGGCCCTGGTGACCAGCGGCTTCCTGGAGGCTGCCATGGACCGGGGCATTCAGCGCATGACCTCCATCCGCTTTGACGGGCGCCGGGTCCGGGGCCGCAGATACCGCGTGGAGACCAACGGCAGGCCGTGGAATCCCGTGGCGTATCTTCGCGGCGCTGACGACATCGGCATCCCGGTGTGCGAGTTCCGGAACAACGCCACCTGGGCCCTGGTGAAGCTGGCGGACACCGAGGAGAGCTTCGGCCTGCTGCTGCGGGACACCTACGGAAAGGGCGAGATGCTCACCCTGGCGGTGCCCGACAGCATGCCGGACCTGTACAGACTGCCGGCAGAGGCCCTGACCCGCATTCGCAGCGATTTCCCCGCCGCCGGGGTCTACCTGGAGTGCGGCGCCGGGATCAGCCTCTTCGCCTATGACAACGGCGCCTTCATCGTGTACCCCTACGCCACGGGCGAATCCCAGCCCGCCATGATCCGCCTCCACGTCCGGGGGGACGCGAAAGCCCTGGAGATGCCCGTCCGCAAGGACCGCAAAACCGGCAGGCCCCTCCGGATCCCGCCCCTGTACGCCCGCAACGGCGAGACGGTCTTTGAGGTCCGCACCCAGCCCGGGGCGTATGAGCTGTACAGGGTCGTGAGGTGAGGAAATTCGGAATTCGGAATTATATGAGTCTCTGTGAAGAATAACAATCCAAGCAAGGGGTATGCGCCCGAAGGTCCAGGGCGAACGGAAAGCCCTGGCCGCGCCCGCAGGCGCGGAACGCCTTTCGTACACTATGTATTCTGAAGCAGCAGGGAGCCCTCTCAGGCGCTGCGGCGCCAGCTCCCCCTGAGGGGGAGCCAAGAGGCTTGTGATGCAGGTTTTTACCGTTTTTCAGCCAAGAATCACAAGTCAAGCAAGGGTATGCGCCCGAAGGTCCAGGGCGAACGGAAAGCCCTGGCCGCGCCCGCAGGCGCGGAATCCCTTTGTTGAATCGTGCGTTCCCGATACAACAAAACCCCGTGGGCGTCGGATGATCTCCTGCCCACGGGGTTTGTCAATGTTTTCTCTGCCCGGAACGGAACACCTTTACTTGATGAGGATCCTTCCGCAGGTCTCGCACTCCACGATCTCGCCGCCGGCGTCGATCTTCCTGAGGGCAGCGCTGGGCTGGCTGGTATTGCAGCCGCTGCACTGCCCGTTCACCAGCCGGGCCATGGGCGGGGAAATCTGCTTCTTGACGGAGTTGTACACGGCCATGAGGTTCTCGGGGATGCCGTCGGCCTTGGCCTCCGCGGCTTTGCGCAGGACGGCGTACTCCTTCTTCTTCTCCTCGCTCTCGGCCCCGTAGGTCTCCTTCATCTGCTCGAATTCCCGACGGGCCTTGGCGGTGGCGTTGCGGATGCCGGTGGAGCGGGTGGTGTAGTCCGCGGCGTCCTTCTGGATGTGGCGCATTTCCTGCTCATAATTCAGCAGGGTGCGGCGGCACTTGTCCGCTTCGGCGATCATGGCCCGGGCCTCGTCCGCGTCCCTGGGGGGCTCTTTCTCATAACGCTCCATCAGGCTGTTCAGCTGTTCCTCGGCCCGGGTCACGGCGTCCTGCAGCGCGTCCTTGCGGTCCGTGTGCACGGCCACCTGCTCCTCGATCTGCCGGTAGACTTTCTGCTGGTCCAGGATGTAATCCCGGGTCTTCTCCAGCTTGATCCGGATGGGAGAATTGCGGAGCTCGTTGTTCACCCGGTCCGCCTTCATGTCAGCTTGCATGTAGTTCCAGAGCATTTCCAATGTGTCCATCAAGGTACCTCCTTGCGGTCAGGGCCCGGGCGGAGCGTAGCCGCCGCAGGCCGACCTTGTGATGCGCAAGCCCCATTGTAGCGCATCCGCGGTCTTTTGTAAAGTGTCCGCCAGCGCGAAGATCCCGGGCTCCTCCGTGGCGAAATGCCCGGCCTCCAGGCCCGGGATGCCGGCGTCCGCCATGGCCAGGGCGTGGTGGTGCTTCATTTCGCCGGTGAGGAAGGCGTCGGCGCCCAGGGCCGCGCAGTCGGTCCAGCTGTCGCTGCCGGCGCCGGTGGAGATCCCCAGCCGCCGCAGCGGTTTCTCCGGCGCAAATTGCCCGAAGACCCGCACCGGGGTGTGCAGTGCGTTTTCCGTCAGGGCGACGAGGCCGCCCAGGGTGGTGCCCTCCGGCAGGTCGCCCACCCGCCACCAGCTCTCGCCGGTGACGTTCCGGAGCCCCAGCAGCGCCGCCAGGGTCTCGTTGGTGCCGCCGGGAGCCGCGTCCAGGTTGGTGTGGGCCGCGATGAGGGCGATCCGGCTGCGGATCATCCGGGCGATCAGGCGCGTCTCATAGTCGGTCTCCACCAGCCGCTGCACCGGGCTGAACATCAGGGGGTGGTGCGTCACGATCAGGCCGGCGCCGGCCGCCTCCGCCTCGTCCAGCACGCGCTCCGTCACGTCCAGGGCAAAGTGGACGCCGGTGACCTCCGCGTCGGGATGCCCCAGGAGCAGGCCGCTGTTGTCAAACTCCGCCTGGGTGTCGAAGGGCGCGATCCGGTTGATTTCCTCGAAGATTTCACGAACGGTCATGGGATGCTTCCTCCGTCATGGTGAGATAGTGATCCCGCATGGCCAGGGTCAGGGCGATGGCGGCCTTGTCCGGGTTGGAGGCTTTCATCAGCCCGTCCAGCCGGCGCTCCAGGGTGTCCACCCGGCTGCGGACATAGGGCAGCAGCATGGGGGAGGCGGAGTCGAACAGCTCCCGGCCGCACAGCAGCTCCATGGGGCTCAGGCGCATCTCCCCGGGAACGGCGCGCCAGACGATGTAGGCGTGGCCGTTGCACATGCAGGGCTCCTCCCGCTGGATGCGGTACCCGATCTCCTGCAGGCAGGCCCGGACCTCCGCCCGCTCGGTGTGGGCGCACAGCACCAGGGCGGCCCCGTGGAGGAAGGCCTGTCCCCGCCGCAGGATGCCCGCCATGGTGCGGCCTCCCACGCCGGTGACGCTGACGCAGCCGCAGGGTGCGTCCAGCCCCTCCAGGCCGTCGGCGCACACCAGGGCCGCCCGATCCTCCAGCCCCCTGCGGCGCACCTCCGCCGCCGCGTGGGCCAGGGCTTTTTCACTGATGTCCGTCAGGATCATCCGCTCACAAACGCCCTGCTCCAGCAGGGCACAGGGGAGCAGGCCGTGGTCTGTTCCGATGTCCGCCCCCAGGGAGCAGGGCATGTACAGGGAAGCCGCGACAGACAGTCTCGCGTCCAGCATATCAGCTGTGAAGGGCGCGGATGGCGCGGTTGGACCGGAGCTTCCGCAGGGCTTTGGCCTCGATCTGACGGATGCGCTCCCGGGTGACGTGGAACTTCTCGCCCACCTCCTCCAGGGTGTAGGAGCGGCCGCCGTCCAGGCCGTAGCGCAGGATCAGCACTTTCTTTTCGCGCTCTGTCAGGGTGTCCAGCACTTCCATCAGCTGTTCGCGCTGCAGGGTGTAGAAGGCGGCGTCCGCCGGGGCGGGAGCGGTCTCGTCGGGAATGAAGTCGCCCAGGTGGCTGTCCTCCTCCTCGCCGATGGGGGTCTCCAGGCTCACGGGGTCCTGGGCGATCTTGATGATCTCCTGCACCCGCTGCTCCGTGAGATGCATGGCCGCGGCCAGCTCGGCGGTGGTGGGCTCCCGGCCGTACTCCTGCATCAGCTGGCGGCTGGTGCGGATCAGGCGGTTGATGGTCTCCACCATGTGCACCGGGATCCGGATGGTCCTGGCCTGGTCCGCCAGGGCCCGGGTGATGGACTGCCGGATCCACCAGGTTGCGTAGGTGGAGAACTTGAAGCCCTTGGAGTAGTCAAACTTGTCGGCGGCCTTGATCAGGCCCATGTTGCCCTCCTGGATCAGGTCCAGGTAGAGCATGCCGCGGTTGTTGTAATGGCCGGCGATGGACACCACCAGGCGCAGGTTGGCCTTGATGAGCTGCTCCTTCGCCAGGATGCCGTCGGCCACCAGGGCGGGCATTTCCTTCAGCTCGCTCTGGGCGGCCTTGCCGTCCTCCACCACGGCCCGGAGCTGCTGCTTTTCCTCGTCGGAGAGCTGCGCGGCGGCGGCCTCATCCAGCAGGGTCTCCCGGGCGGCCCGGGCCCTGGCGATGCGCTCCGCGTGCTCGCTGCTCTGGCCGTCCTTGTACTTCCGCAGGGCTTCCTGGGCGTTGGTTCCCAGCTCGATGCGCTTGGCCAGGGCCACTTCCTCCTCGGCGGTGAGCAGGGGGATCTTGCCGATCTCCTTGAGGTACATGCGGATGGGGTCCGACATATTGACCTCTTCGCCGCCGGTGGAGACCTTGACCTCCGGGATGGCGGAGAGCTTCTCGGCGGCCTCCTCGGCGGCGGTCTCCTCGCCGCTCCCGGTCAGCACGGGATCGGTGTCGGCCACCACACGAACGCCCATGGCCTCCAGGCGGTCCAGGACGTTCTCCAGCTGCTCGGGGTCCATCTCGAGGTCCATCAGATGATTCATGACCTCGCCGTAGGATACAGCGCCCTTTTCCTTGCTGGCTTCGCTGAGCTCGTTCAGCCGCTGCTCGATGGATTCGGGTGTATAAGACAAGGATATCGCTCCTTTCGGGGTTCAGGTGCGGGTCTGGGCCGACAATGCCAGGATCCGGGCCAGGCACTGCCTGCGCGCTTCCGGATCGGTGAGCTCCGCGACCTGCTGGCGGAGACGGCTGATTTCTTCGTTGATGCGGTCATTCCGCAGGGTTTGCAGGCACTCCTGCGCCATGCGGATCAGTTCGTTGGTGTCCTCGGCGTTGGGCCGCTGCATCAGCCGGGCCACCCGGGCGCGCTCCGGACCGTCCGGGGCTTCCTCGATGAGCGCGGCCGGGGATTCGCCCTGCAGGAGAGCCTTGTATAGACTTTTCAACACGGGGTCGTCAAAATCCTCTTGCGTGACGATATCTTTCGGAATCTGTCCGGTGGCGAGGATGGAGATCAGGGATTCCTGGGCCCGGAGCGCGCCGTCGGTGGCGGCTTCCCCGGGCACGGGCCGGCGGGGCTGCCGGGGATTGGCGGCCGGCGCGGTGCGGCCGATCTGCTCCAGCAGCACCTCCCGGGAAAAGCCGGTCTTCACGGTGAGCCGCTGCAGATGCACCTCCAGGTCGACGGGATCCATCTGCTTCATCAGCGGCGCGCAGGCTTTGGCGTATTCCAGGCGGCCCTCCTGGGTGCTGAGGTCGTACTCCTCCTCCATCCGGGCCATGCGGTAGGTCTCCGGGGAGACGGCGGGCAGTTTCGCGAAGCCCTCGGGCCCGTCCCGGCGGATGAACTCGTCGGGGTCCAGGCCGTCGGGGAAGTCCAGCACCCGAGCGGGGATGCCCTCCGCCGCCAGGATGTCCAGGCCCCGGAGAATGGCGTGCTGGCCGGCGGAGTCCCCGTCATAGGCCAGGTAGACCTTCGGGGCGTAACGCTTCAGCAGCCGCGCCTGCTCGTTGGTCAGGGCGGTGCCCAGGGTGGCCACCACGCCCCGGACGCCGAACTGCTGCAGGGCCACCACGTCCATGTAGCCCTCCACCAGGATCACCCGGTCCAGCCCCCGCTCCTTCCGCAGCAGGTTGGCGCCGTAGACCCCCAGCCGCTTGTTGAAGACAGGGGTGTCGGTGGTGTTCAGATACTTGGGCGGCTTGCCGTCCAGGCTCCGGCCGCCGAAGGCCAGCACGCTGTCGTGCTGATCGATGACCGGGAACATGGCCCGGTTCCGGAAAAAGTCCCGCAGGGCCCGGGGACGGGCGGGGTGATCCTCCGTGGCGGGCTCGGCCTCGTAGACCCGGGTGAGCCCCGCCAGGCGCAGCTCCTCCTCCGTGTAGCCCATGCTCCGCAGATGGCTTGTCAGGGCGTCTTTGCGATCCGGCGCGGCCCCCAGGCCGAAGCGCCGGATCACGCCGTCCGACAGCCCGCGGGTCTTGAAATACTCCAGCATGGGCTTTCCCTCTTCCGTGAAGAGGGTTTCGTGGTAGAAGCGGGCGGCCTCCCGGTTGGCGGCCAGCAGGCGTTCCCGCTGATCGCGCTTGCGCTGGTAGTCCGGGTCCTCCTGCATCTCGGGGACCGTCATGTGCAGCCGGTCCGCCAGCAGGGTGACGGCCTCCGGGTAGGTCAGGTGCTCCATCTCCATGACGAAGTTGATGACGCTGCCCCCCGCCTTGCAGCCGAAGCAGTAATACATCTGCTTCTCGGGGCTGACGGAGAAGGAGGCGGTCTTTTCACCGTGGAACGGGCAGAGGCCCCAGTAGTCCCGGCCGTTCTTCTTCAGCGGCACATAGGCGGACACGACCTGCACGATGTCGGCCCGGCTGCGCAGCTCGTCCAGCCAGGCCGGTGGGAAACGCCCTGCCATGGGATCTCTCCTTCTCCTGCGGTTTTCGTCTCGGTGGGCTGCGGGTCGGGTGCTTACGGCGTCGGGAAACCGGAGGGGATGAACAGCTGCTGGAACACGCGGATGGCGTAGCGGTCCGTCATGCCGGACAGGTAGTCGCACACCCCCCGCTGGGTGCCCTCCCGGTAGCTGATGAGCAGGTATTCCTCCGACAGCTCCGCGGGGTGCTCCATGTACCAGCCGAACAGCGAGCGGACCACGTGGTCGCAGCGGACCTCCTCCGTGGCGCGCCAGGTGTCCCGGTACACCTTCTCGAACATGAACTCCCGCAGAGCGTCCGTGGCGGTCTGCACCAGGGGGCTCATGGTGAGGTGCTCCTCCCCGGCGCTGTGCTCCACCAGGTCCCGGATCATGGTGTTGATCCGGGCGCTGTGGGTCGTGCCCAGTACCCGCAGGCAGTCCGCGGGCAACTCGAAGGTCTGCAGGATGCCGCCCCGCAGGGCGTCGTCCAGGTCGTGGTTCAGATAGGCGATGCGGTCGGCCCGGCGGACGCACTCCCCCTCCAGGGTGGCGGGCTGGCCGCTGCCGGAGTGGTTCAGGATGCCGTCCCGGACTTCCCAGGTCAGGTTCAGCCCCTGGCCGTTCTGCTCCAGGCGCTCCACCACCCGCAGGCTCTGCTCGTTGTGCCGGAAGCCCTCCGGCATCAGTTCGTCCAGGGATCGCTCGCCGATGTGGCCGAAGGGGGTGTGCCCCAGGTCATGGCCCAGGGCGATGGCCTCGGTGAGGTCCTCGTTGAGCCGCAGCGCCCGGGCCAGGGTCCGGGCCACCTGCGCCACCTCCAGGGTGTGGGTGAGACGGGTGCGGAAATGGTCTCCCTCCGGGGCGATGTAGACCTGGGTCTTGCCCTGCAGCCGGCGGAAGGCCTTGCTGTGGACGATGCGGTCCCGGTCCCGCTGAAAGACGGTGCGGGTGTCGCAGGCGGGCTCTTCCCGCTCGCGCCCGCGGCTCTCCGCGGCCCTGCAGGCAGCAGGTGAAAGCCAGAGCGCTTCCCGCTCTTCGATCTGCTCCCGTATGGTCATCGTCGGTCCCTCCGAATCGTGTCCCGTCGTGCGACTTGCATGGTATCATTTGACGTCCGCGCCGGAAATCCTCTTTTTCCCGGGCCGCAATCGGGAAAAATTGCGTTGACCCGGGCATGCGAAAATGGTACAATATTCTTCAGGCCCGCGGACCCGCGGAGCCGGGAGGACAATATGCGGCTGTTAGACGACAAGATCGAGGCCATGCTGGAGAAGGTCCAGAAGGCCCCGCGCTATACCGGGGGCGAGATGAACGCCGTCCGCAAGGATTGGGACAGCGTCGCCCTGCACTACGGCTTCTGTTTTCCGGACACCTACGAGGTGGGCATGTCCCATCTGGGGATGAAGATCCTCTACGGCCTGGTGAACCGGGAGCCGGACCAGCTCTGTGAGCGTTTTTTCATGCCATGGACGGACATGAAGGCCCTGATGGAGGAGGAGGACGTCCCGCTGTTCTCCACGGAGAGCCGCCGCCCCATGGGTGATTTTGACCTGCTGGGCTTCACCCTGCAGTATGAGATGAGCTACACCAACATCCTGGCCATGCTGAAGCTGGGCCGGGTGCCGCTGCACCGGGAGGACCGACGGCGGGACGATCCGGTGGTGGTGGCCGGCGGGCCCTGCGCCTTCAACCCGGAACCCCTGGCGGATTTCATCGACGCCTTCATGATCGGCGACGGGGAGGAAGTCACCCTGCAGCTGACGGCGGCGGTGCGGGACTGGAAGCCCACCGGCGCGCCCAGGGAAGCCCTGCTGCGCACCCTGGCGGCGATCCCCGGCGTCTATGTGCCCGCCTTCTACGACGTGGCGTACAACGACGACGGCACGGTGGCGTCGGTCACCCCCAACGACCCCGCGGCCCCGGCGACGGTGAAGAAGTGCGTGGTGACGGACCTGGACGCCGCCTATTACCCCCGGGAGTTCCCGGTGCCCTACACGGAGGTGGTCTTTGACCGCATCATGCTGGAGATCATGCGGGGCTGCACCCGGGGCTGCCGGTTCTGCCAGGCGGGGATGCTCTACCGCCCGGTGCGGGAGCGCTCCCTGGAGACCCTGCGGAGCCTGGCCCGGGACCTGGAGAAGGCCACCGGCTACGAGGAGATCAGCCTGTCCAGCCTCTCCAGCGGCGACTACAGCTGCCTGCCGGAGCTGATCCGGGCCCTGATGAAGGACCTGGAGAAGGAGCGGGTCAGCATCTCCCTGCCCTCCCTGCGCATCGACAGCGTGCTGAAGGAGAGCCTGGAGGAGACCCAGAAGGTGCGCAAGACCAGCCTCACCTTCGCCCCGGAGGCCGGCACCCAGCGGCTGCGGGACGTAATCAACAAGGGCGTCACCGAGGAAGACCTGATGGAGAAGGTGACGGACGCCTTCTCCTCCGGCTGGAGCGCGGTGAAGCTGTATTTCATGATCGGCCAGCCCACGGAGACGGACGCCGACCTGGACGGCATCGCGGACCTGGCGGCCAAGGTGGTGCGCTGCTATTTCTCCGTGCCGAAGGACAGGCGCGCCAAGGGCCTGCGGGTGACGGTCAGCGCCTCCAGCTTCGTGCCCAAGCCCGTGACCCCCTTCCAGTGGGAGCCCCAGGACACCCTGGAGGAGCTGAAGCGCAAGCAGGCCTACCTGAAGGAGAAACTCCGGGCGGTGAAGGGCGTCAATTTCAACTATCACACCCCGGAACTGAGCTTCCTGGAGGCGTGCTTCTCCCGGGGAGACCGGCGGCTGGGCCGGGTGCTGGAGGCCGCGGTGGAGCGGGGCTGCATCCTGGACGGCTGGAGCGATCTTTTCTCCTTTGATACCTGGATGGCGGCCTTTGCGGACGCGGGACTGGATCCCGCCTGGTACGCCTACCGCCGCCGGGGGGAAGACGAGGTCATGCCCTGGGAGCACATCGACAGCGGCATCTCCCGGCGCTTCCTGCGGCACGAGTACGGGAAGGCGCTGCGGGCGGAGACCACCCGGGACTGCCGCCACGGCTGCAACGGCTGCGGCCTGAACCAGTGGAAGGGAGTATGCGCGTATGCGAATCCTGGCCACGTTTGAGAAGAGCGATCGGATCCGGCACATCGGCCACCTGGACATCATGCGGGCCATGCAGCGGGCGCTGCGGCGGTCCGGCCTGCCGGTGAGCTACTCGAAGGGCTTTAACCCCCACATTCTGCTGACCTTCGCCTCCGCCCTGTCGGTGGGGGCCGCCAGTACCTGCGAGATCATGGAGGTGAGCCTGGAGGAGCCGGTGGACCCGGAGACCTTCCTGGCGCGGATGAACGCCGCCCTGCCGCCGGAGATGCAGCTGACGGGCGCCCGGGAGGTGGACGAGCACCGCCCCGCGGCCATGGCCCTGGTGCGGGCCGCGAGGTATGACATCCGCCTGCCGGAGGAGGCGGCCCGCGCGCTGGAGAAGGCGCTGCCCGGCTTTCTGGACCAGGCGGAGATCATCACGGACCGGAAGACCAAGAGCGGCGTCAAGCCCTGCGACATCCGGCCCCTGATCTACAGCCTGGCGATGGAGGACGGCTGCCTGCGGGCGGAGCTGGCGCTGACGGAGGCCCTGTCCTGCAAGCCCGCCATGCTGCTGACAGCGCTGTGCGCCTTCGCCGGCGCGGAGGAACCCCGGGCCATGGTGATCCGCACCCGGCTGCTGGGAGAGACGGAGGCGGGCGAGCGGGTCCCGCTGGAGGAGCTATGAAACGGGAGATCCTGGTGAACGGTGCGTCCCCCCGGGAGATCGCGGTGATGGAGGACGGCCGTCTGTGCGAGTACCTGACGGACGAGACGGATCCGGGCCGGCCGGGCACGGTGATCCTGGGCCGGGTGATCCGGGTCGTGAAGGGCATGGAAGCGGCCTTTGTGGACATCGGCACCGGGAAGAACGGCTTCCTGCCCCTGCAGGAGCGCTGCGCGGAGCCCCAGGCCGCCCCGCTGCGGGAGGGAGACCGGGTGACGGTGCAGGTGCAGCGGGAGGCCCACGGCGAGAAGGGCGCCTTCCTCACCCGGGACATCGCCTTGACGGGGACGTATGTGGTGTACATGCCGGAGAACCGCGCGGTGGGCGCCTCCGGCAAGCTGCCCCGGGAGGAGGCCGCCCGGCTGCGGGACCTGGGGCGGCGTCTGGCGGAGGACCGCTTCGGCCTGGTGATGCGCACGGCCTCCGCGGAGGCGGGGGAGGACGACATCCGCCGGGAGACAGAGGCGCTGAGTCGGACCTGGGCGGACATCGCCGCGGCCGCGGCCACGGCGGCGGCGCCGTCGGTATTATGGCAGCCCGAGAGCGTGCTGAGCCAGCTGCTGAAGGACTACGCCGCCGCGGGCATCGACTGCGTCGTCTCCGAGGACCCGGCGGTGGAGGAACTGCTGGGAGGCGGCGTGCCCTTCCGGCCGGTGGAGCGGGATCCCCTGGCGGTGGCCGGGGTGCCGGCGCTGCTGCAGGACGCCCTGCGGCGGAAGGCCTGGCTGAAGAGCGGCGCCAACCTGGTGATCGACGAGTGCGAGGCCCTGACGGTGATCGACGTGAACACGGCGAAATTCACCGGCAAGCGCGCCCTGGAGAACAACCTGACCCGGGTGAACCGGGAGGCCTGCCGGGAGATCGCCCGGCAGGTGCGGCTGCGGGCCCTGGGGGGCATCATCCTCATCGACATGATCGACATGCTGGAGGAGGCCCACCGGGCGGAGGTGCTGGAGGCCCTGCGGGAGGCCTTCTCCCACGACCGGGCCAGGACGGTGATCCACGGCTTCACCTCTCTGGGGCTCATCGAGATGACTCGCCGCCGGACCCGGAAGCCCCTGCGGGAGACCCTGCGCGGCGCCCGGCAGGCGAATGAGACAAGCGAAGACTGAAAGGATACGGGTATGTCAGTTCGACCCCCTGTTCACGTGACCGAAGCGGAGATGGCCGCCCAGCGGGAGAGCGAACGCCGCGTGGCGGCGCTTTCCGCGCGCCCCCGGACCTACCACGTGGTGACCTACGGCTGCCAGATGAACGCTCACGACTCCGAGAAGCTGGCCGGTATGCTGGACGCCATGGGCATGGCCCCGGCGGCGGACCGGGAGCAGGCTGACTTCGTGATCTTCAACACCTGCTGCGTGCGGGACAACGCCGAGCGCCGGGCCCTGGGGAACGTCACCTGGCTGAAGGAGATCCGCCGGGAACGGCCGGAGATGATGATCGCGGTGTGCGGCTGCATGATCCAGGAGCCGGGCATGGCGGAGCGCATCCTGAAGCAGTATCCCTTCGTGGACCTGGCCTTCGGAACGGCCAACCTTCACCGCTTTCCCTCCCTGCTGGAGCGGGTGCTGACCACCGGCGAACGGGTGGTGTCGGTGGAGGGGGAGGACGTGATCGCGGAGCGGGTGCCGGTGCGGCGGCTCCGGGAGGACGCGGCCTACCTGACCATCATGTACGGCTGCGACAACTTCTGCTCCTACTGCATCGTGCCCTACGTCCGGGGCCGGGAGCGCTCCCGGCGCACGGCGGACATCCTCCGGGAGGCGGAGGAGCTGCGGGACGGCGGCGTGAAGGAGATCATGCTGCTGGGACAAAACGTCAACAGCTACCGCGGGGAGGACGGGGCGGACTTCCCGGCCCTGCTGCGGGCCATGGACGCCCTGGGAGTGGAGCGGATCCGCTTCATGACCTCCCACCCCAAGGACCTCTCCGACGGCCTCATCGCCGCCATGGCGGACTGCCGCCACGTGCTGCCCCAGTTCCACCTGCCGGTGCAGGCGGGGAACGACGAGATCCTGCGGCGCATGAACCGGCACTACACCCGGGCGGAATACCTGGCGAAGGTCCGGGCCCTGCGGGCGGCGGTGCCGGGCATCGGCCTCACCACGGACCTGATCGTGGCCTTCCCCGGGGAGACGGAAGCGCAGTTTCAGGACACCCTGTCCCTGGTGGACGAGGTGGGCTATGATTCCGCCTTCACCTTTATCTATTCCCCCCGCACCGGCACCGCTGCAGCCAGGATGCCCGGGCAGGTCCCGGCGGATGTGGCCGCGGACCGCATCCAGCGGCTCATCGCCTTGCAGGAGAAGCGCCAGCGGGAGGTCATGGGGCGCTTCCTGGGGCAGGAGGAAGCCGTGCTGGTGGAGGGCCTGTCCCGGCGGAGCGACCGGCAGGTTTCCGGCAAGGGCGGCCACGGGGTGTCCATCACCTTCCCGGGCACCGCGGCGGACACCGGGCAGATCGTCCGGGTGCGGGTCACGGGGCAGAAGAACAACACACTGACAGCGGAGCGCTGCGGGGAGAACGCATGACAGACATCTTTGAAAAGGCCCGCGAACTGGGGGAAGCCCTGCGGGACAGCGAGGCGTGGAAGGCGCTGCGGGAGACCCGGCATAACCCGGACTGCACGGAGGAACAGGCCCTGGTCGCCCAGGAGGTGTACGACGACCTGGTGGGCTGCGTGAAGCAGATCATCGGCCTGTACGCCGATTTCGAGCCGGCGCGGTCCTGCGGCGGCTGCGGCGGCTGTCCCGCGCGGGAGGCAGGTGACCGGCCATGAACATGGATACCCGGGAGAATTTTGACCAGCTGATGGCGTCCGTCACCCCCATGATGAAGCAGTACCTGGCCATCAAGCGGCAGCACGAGGACTGCATCCTCATGTACCGCCTGGGGGACTTCTACGAGATGTTCTTCGAGGACGCCCTCACGGCGGCCCACGAGCTGGAGCTGACCCTGACGGGGCGGGACTGCGGCCTGGAAGAGCGGGCCCCCATGTGCGGCGTGCCCTTCCACGCGGTGAGCGGCTATGTGGAGAAGCTGGTGGCGCTGGGCTACCGGGTGGCGGTCTGCGAGCAGATGGAGGACCCCGCCACCGCCAAGGGCCTGGTGGACCGGGACGTGATCCGGGTCTACACCCCCGGCACCCTCAACGACCCCAGCATGCTGGACGAGCACAGCAACAGCTACCTCCTCTCCGTGTGCTTCCAGGGAGAGAAGGTGGGCCTGGCCTTCGCGGACGTGTCCACCGGCGAGTTCTTCGTGCGGGAGATCGCATCCCCGAAGCAGCTGCCGGACGAGCTGGCCCGGACCGCGCCCCGGGAGGTCATCACCCATGACCTGGTGCGCCTGCGGGAGAGCCTGGGCCGGGAACTCCCCGCCGCCACGGAGCAGAGCGCCGGCTGGTACGGCTATTCCGCCGCCTCGGAAGCCCTGTGCGCCCATTTTCACCTGCGGGACCTGTCTTCCCTGGGCCTCTCGGAGGAATACCGGGCGGCGGCCTGCGCGGCGGGCGCCCTGATGCGGTACCTGAACGCCACCCAGAAAAACGCCCTGGAGCACATCACCGGCCTGCGGATCGATCCCGGCGGACAGACCATGCTGCTGGATCGCAACACCCGCCGCAACCTGGAGCTGACGGAGGGCATCCGTTCCCACAGCCGGAAGGGCTCCCTGCTGTGGCTGCTGGACGCGACCTCCACGGCCATGGGCGGCCGCCTGCTCCGCAGCTGGATCGAGGAGCCCCTGCTGGATCCCGCCGCCATCAACGCCCGGCTGGACGCGGTGGAGGAACTGGCGGGCGAGCACGTGCTGGCCATGACCCTGGCGGAGGAACTGAAGGGCGTCTATGACATCGAGCGGCTCCTGAGCAAGGTGGCCTACCGCAGCCTGAACGCCCGGGACTGCCTGGCCCTGGGCAACTCCCTGGGGAAGGTGCCGGGCATCCGCGGCCTGCTGAGCGAGGTGAAGTGCGGGACGCTCCGGGCTCTCCGGGATCGGATGGATCCCCTGCCGGAGCTGACGGACCTGCTGACCAGGGCCATCAACCCGGACGCGCCGGCGGTGATCACCGAGGGCGGCCTGATCCGGGACGGGTATTCCCCGCTGCTGGACGAGTACCGCGCCGCCGCCACCGACGGCAAGCGATGGGTGCTGGAGCTGGAGCAGCGGGAGCGGGAGCGCACCGGCATCCGCAACCTCCGGGTGCAGTACAACCGGGTTTTCGGCTATCACATCGAGGTCACCAAGTCTTACCTGGACATGGTGCCGGAGGACTATGTGCGCCGCCAGACCATGGCCAACGCGGAGCGCTTCGTCACCCCGGAGCTCAAGGAACTGGAGCAGAAGATCGTGGGGGCCCAGGAGCAGGCCGTGCGGCTGGAATCCCAGATGTTCGGGGAGGTCCGGGACCGGCTGGCGGACCGGCTGGCGGCCATTCAGCAGACCGCCCTGCAGCTGAAGACCCTGGACGCCCTGCTGTCCCTGGCCCGGACCGCCGTGGACAACCGCTACGTGCGGCCGGAGATCGTCACGGACGGGTCCATGGAGATCATCGGCGGACGGCATCCCGTGGTGGAGGCCACCCTCCGGGACGAGGGCTTTGTTCCCAACGACACCCGCATGGACCTGGAGGACCAGCGGATGCTGATCATCACCGGCCCCAACATGGCGGGCAAGAGCACCTACATGCGGCAGGTGGCCCTCATCACCCTCATGGCGCACATCGGCTCCTTCGTGCCGGCGGACAGCGCCCGGATCCCTGTCGTGGACCGGATCTTCACCCGGGTGGGGGCGTCGGACGACCTGGCCAGCGGTCAGAGCACCTTCATGGTGGAGATGAGCGAGACCGCCTACATCCTCCGCAACGCCACCCGGAACTCCCTGATCATCCTGGACGAGATCGGCCGGGGCACCTCCACCTTCGACGGCCTGGCCATCGCCTGGGCGGTGGTGGAGTACCTGTCGGACCGGCGCAAATGCGGCGCCAAGACCCTCTTCGCCACCCATTACCACGAGCTCAGCGAGCTGGAGGGCCACATCCCCGGCGTGCGGAATTACCGCAGCACGGTGAAAGAGCACGGGGAGGATGTGATCTTCCTGCGGCGCATCGAGCGGGGCGGCGCGGACCGCTCCTACGGCGTCCACGTGGCCCGGATCGCCGGTGTGCCCACGGAGGTGGTCATGCGGGCCCAGGAGATCCAGGCCCGGCTGGAGGTCAGCGACGTGGGCGGCAACAACATCGGCCGGAGCATCCTGGGGGAGGACCAGAAGGACCGGCCCGGGGAGCAGGTGGACCTGTTTGCCTTCCGACAGACGGAGTTCATCGAGGAGATCAAGGCCATCGACGTCATGGCCCTGACCCCCATGGACGCCATCAACCAGCTGTTTCTGCTGCGGGAGAAAGCGCGGAAGCTGTGAACCCGGCCCGGAGGACGGGGCGGACAGAATGACCAGACAAGGAGAAACGCCATGCCAGGAACGATCCGACGCCTCTCGGATGACATCATCGGCAAGATCGCCGCGGGCGAAGTGGTGGAGAGACCCGCCGCCGCCATCAAGGAGATGGTGGAGAACAGCCTGGACGCCGGGGCCAGCGCGGTGACCGTGGAGATCCGGGACGGGGGCATCAGCCTCATCCGGGTGACGGACAACGGCAGCGGCATCCGGGCGGAGGATATCCGCATGGCTTTCGAGCGCCACGCCACCAGCAAGATCACCAGCGCCGGGGACCTGAACGCCATCGGCACCCTGGGCTTCCGGGGGGAGGCGCTGGCTTCCATCGCGGCGGTGAGCCGGGTGACCCTCACGACCCGCACCGCCGCGGACGCCACGGGCATCAAGGTCCGGAACGAGGGCGGGAAGATCCTGGCCATCGAGGAGGCCGCCTGCCCCCAGGGCACGGCCATCGCCGTGAAGGACCTCTTCTACAACGTCCCCGTGCGGCTGAACTTCCTGAAGAAGCCCGCCACGGAGGCGGGGCTGGCGGCGGACGTGATGATGCGCATGATCCTGTCCCGGCCGGACGTGTCCTTCCGCCTGATCAGCCAGGGCAAGACCCTCTACCACTCCCCGGGGGACGGCAAGCTGGCCTCGGCGGTCTTCGCCGTCTACGGCTCCGAGATGCTGCGCTCCATGCGGGAAGTGAAGGGCAATCAGGCGGGGGTGCTGCTCAGCGGCTACGTGGGGATCGGCGAGAGCGCCCGGGGCAACCGGGCCAACCAGTCCTTCTTCATCAACGGCCGCTGCATGCGCTCCGCGGTGCTGTCCGCCGCCCTGGAGGAGGCCTGCCGGGAACGGGTGATGATCGGCAAGTATCCCACCTGCGTGCTGCACCTCACCATGCCCTATGAGGCCGTGGACGTGAACGTGCACCCCAACAAGCTGGAGGTGCGCTTCCAGCACGAGGCGGAGGTGGCGGAGGCGGTGGAGGCCATCGTCCGGGACGCGCTGCGGGACCGGGACGCCCTGGAACGGCCGGTGCCCCTGCAACTGACGCCGGAGCCCGCGCACCCGATGACGCCGGCGGCCGTGACGGTCAGCCGGGACCCGGTGCCGGTGGCGGACGTCCGCAGGTCTGCGGCGCCCCCGGCTCCAAAACCGGTGCCCGCCGGGCCGGACGCGCCGAAACCGGCTGCGCCTGCGCCGGAGCCCGCGAAACCGGTGAACTTCGACGATCCGGTGCCCAAAGCCCCCATCCCCAAGGCGGCCACCCTGGCGGGAGCCTATGCCGTGACACCGCGGCCCGCGCCGCCGTCCGTGCGGCAGGAGCCCCTCCCCATTCTGCGGGAAGAAAAAAACCCCCTGCGGCTGCTGGGGGTGCTGTTCCGGACCTACATCCTGGCGGAGTATGCGGATCACCTGCTGATGATCGACCAGCACGCCGTCCACGAGCGCCTGCTGTTCGACCGGATGATGAAGGAGGTGGACACGGGGATCGCCGGCCAGGAGCTGCTGGTGCCCATGATCGTGACGGTGACCCGGCGGGAGCAGGCGGTCCTCCAGGAGAACCGGGACCTGCTGCAGGGCATCGGCTTCTCGGTGGAGCCCTTCGGCGACACGGAGGTGTCCATCCGCACCATTCCCATGATCCTGGGCCAGCCGGAGACCGCGGCCTTCCTGCGGGAAGTGCTGGATCAGCTCATGGGGGACAGCCGCGTCTTCACCCTGGAAAAGCGCCGGGCCGCCATCCTGCAGGCCGCCTGCAAGCACGCGGTGAAGGGCGGCGAAACCCTGACGGAGGCGGACGTCCGCAGCCTGGTGGAGGAGATGGTGGACCGGAAAGTGACCCCCACCTGCCCCCACGGCCGCCCGCTGGTGGTGGCCCTCAGCCACGCGGAGCTGGACAGGAAGTTCAAGCGGATCCAGTCGTGACAACCCGCAGGCGCGCAAAAAGCGGAGCCTCCCCCTGCGAATGGGAAGAGCGCTCCGCTTTTTCACCGGTCAAATCCCGCGGTTCAGCGATACAGGCTGAGTTCGCTGCCCTCAAAGGACAGGGTCAGGGTGTCGCCGGTGAAAGCGAGATCCGTGCTGGTGCACAGAACGCCGTCCACGATGGTCCAGCGGACGGTCATGTCCTGATAGGTCACACCCGCCCAGGTTATGACGGAACGGCAGGTGCCGTCCTCGTTGAAAGTCATCTCGCGGGTGATGCCGCTCTCGTCGGTGGAGGTCCAGGAGCCGGCCAGAAGGTCCGTCTCACCGCTCAGACGGTCGTAGACAAGGACCTGCTCGAGGCCAAGCTCGGGCACGGAGACCGACAGCGTCAGCTTGTCGCCGTCCACGACGCAGTCGGTGGCGCCGAGGTAGAGAACGCCGTCCTCCAGCGTCCAGGTGTAGGTCATGGAGATGCCGGTATCCGACACGATCATTTTGTTGCCTTCCGCGAAGGTGACGCAGCCGGTGGGCGCGTCCTGCACCTTCCAGTCGCCCAGGAGGTCCTCCATTGTGACGGCCGCGGTCTCGGCGGAGGCGGACAGCAGCGTGAGGCCAAGGACCAGGGCAGCGATGATGGCGAGGGTCTTTTTCATTTTTCTCTTTCCTTTCTGTTTGCGGATCATACAGGAGACGCAGGGGGAAGCACCGGTCAGCGGTAGAAGGTCATCTCGCTGGAATCCAGGGTCAGCTTCAGGGTGTCGCCGGTGAAGGTGACCTCTGTGCCGGTCAGCAGGATGCCGTTCGCGATCATCCAGTTGAAGTCCAGGGTCTCGAAGACCGTGGTCCCCATCTGGATGGTGGAAGAGGCGGTGCCGTCCTCGTTGAAGGTCATGCTGTAGACGATGCCGTAATCATCGGTGTACTCCCAGACGCCCGTCAGGAGATCGGTTTCGCCGCTCCGGCGTCCGTAGGTGAGGCTCTCCTCCAGCCCCGCTTCAGGCATGGAGATGGAGAGGGTCAGGGTGTCGCCGTCCACGATGCAGGCGGTGGCGCCCAGGTAGAGGATGCCGTCCCCCAGCGCCCACTGATACTCGATCTTCGTGGTGCCGTCGGTGAGAAGCAGGACCCCGTCATCCGTGAAGGTCGCGGTGAATCCGGGCCCGTCCTGGATCTGCCAGTCCCCGAGGAGGGCTTCCTCCGTGAGGGTGACAGTCTCGGCGGAGGCGGTCAGCAGCAGGGCAAGGCACAGGGCCAGGGCGGCGGCGGTGCGGACAATCTTGTGCATGTTCATCCTTCTTTCCGTTTCGGTTTGATCGCGGGGATCAGGCTTTCTTCAGCAGGTCCACCGGGCACAGCACCTGGGCCGTGCGGGCGGGGAGATACAGGCGGACGGCGGGATCCTTCCGGCCCGGGACGGCGGCGCTGACGCGGCTGTGGGCGTTGCGGCTGTAGCCGTTGTAGCAGGCGTCGTCGCTGCTCATGATGATCTGGTAGTCCTCCGCCTTGCTGACGGGGATGGGGTAGTCCGTGTAGCTGCGGGTGGGGTCAAAGTTGAACACGAACAGCAGGCCGTTGCGCTCGAAGGCCAGGATGTGCTCGTCCTCCCGCTCCCATTTTTTGGTGGGCCAGCGCTGTGCGAAGATGTCGTACTTTTTGGCCAGGGCGATCATGTCCTTGTCGAACTGATAGAGGTCCTGGTACTTCAGCAGGCCGTTCTCCAGCAGGCTCCACTGCCGCCGGCAGTAGTGATAGCTGTTGCCGTTGCGGGCGGTGGGGAAGTCGATCCACTCCGGGTGGCCGAACTCGTTGCCCATGAAGTTGAGGTAGCCGTCGCCGCCGGCGGAGAGGGTCAGCAGGCGGATCATCTTGTGCAGGGCCACGGCGCGGTCGATGACCTGGGAGTGGTTGGAGCGCTCCATGTCGGTGTACATGGCGGCGTCGGCGAAGCGGAAGATCATGGTCTTGTCGCCCACCAGGGCCTGGTCGTGGCTCTCCACATAGGCGATGGTGGGGGCGTTGCGGTTGGTGAGTTCCCACCACAGCATGCCCATCTTCCAGTCGTCGTCCTTCCAGTCCTTGGCCAGTTTGATCCACAGGTCCGGGATGCCCATGCCCAGCCGGTAGCCGAAGCCGATGCCGCCCTCCTCGATGGGCTCGCACATGCCGGGCATGCCGGACATGTCCTCGGCGATGGTGATGGCCTTGGGGTTCACCTGCCGGATCAGCTCATTGGCCAACTGCAGGTAGGTGACAGACTCCACGTCGGAGTTCATGGTGAAATACATGCCCAGATTGCTGAAGGAAGATCCCAGACCGTGGTCCAGGTACAGCATGGAAGTGACGCCGTCGAAGCGGAAGCCGTCGAAGTGGTACTCCGTCATCCAGAACTTCAGGTTGCTCAGTAGGAAGTGCAGCACCTCCGGCTTGTCGTAGTTGAAGCACTTGGTGCCCCAGGCGGTGTGGTCTCCCCGGGCGCCCTGGTGGAAGAACTGGTAGGGCGTGCCGTCGAAGAGGTTGATGCCCTCCAGGGTGTTGCCCACCGCGTGGGAGTGCACCACGTCCAGCAGCACCCGCAGCCCCATGCCATGGGCCTTGTTCACCAGGTATTTCAGGTCGTCCGGCAGGCCGTAGCGGCTGGAGGCGGCGTAGAAGTTGCTGACCTGGTAGCCGAAGGAGCCATAGTAGGGGTGCTCCATGATGGCCATGAGCTGGATGGTGTTGTACCCGGCGTCCACCACGTGGGGGAGGACGTTGTCGGCAAACTCCCGATAGGTGGCGATCTTGTACTCCTCGCTGGACATGCCCACGTGGGCCTCATAGATCAGCGGCGCCTCGTCGCACCGGAAGTCCTGATCCGTCCAGGGATAGGGATCCAGCTCGTCCCAGACCTCGCAGCACCAGCTCCAGTTGGTGGTGTCCTGCACGGCCCGGCGGGTGAACAGGGGCAGGTGCTGGGTCAGGTGATCCCCGTTGCGCACGATGGTGATCACCCGGCTGCCGTTGTGCAGGATGTCCCCGTCCAGCTTCAGCTCCCAGTTGCCGTTGTCCAGCTTCGTCAGCGGGGTGTCCGTCCAGCGCCAGCCGTTGAAATCGCCCGCCAGGTACAGCTGATCCGCACCCGGGGCCCACTCCCGGTAGACCCAGCCGTCGGGCAGCCGGTGAAAGCCGTAGTACCGGTGCGCGTTGGCGAAATCGTTCAGGGTGCCGCCGTTCTTCAGCAGCTGTTTCTTTTTGTCCTCGTAGCGCTTCATGCGCAGGTTGATGTCGGACTCAAAGGGCTTGAGCTCCGGATACTTTTCCAGAATTTTGAACATCGCCATTCTCCTCCCGGCTGTTTCTTGCGGCCCCATGCCATCATTTTATGCCATGCGGGCCAAAAATGCAAGCTGGGAAAGCGCGGGCGGAGGATTTTCTCCCACGGCTTGCCCTGCGGGGGCGGGCTGTGGTATAATCCACGGTGAGAGCAAGGAGGCGGCAGCATGCTGACATTTGACAGCCAGTACACGGCCTATGATGTGACCTCGGTGTCCAACCAGTTCATCCTCGAGTACCTGCCCGGGGCGAAGGACGAGTATGTCAAGGTGTACCTGTACGCGCTGATGCTGTGCGCCCATCCGCAGGAGGACATGTCCATGGAGGCGCTGGCCCGGGCGCTGGGGCTGGAGGCGGGCACGGTGGAGGCTGCCTTCCGCCACTGGGAGTACGTGGGCCTGGTGCAGCGGATCCGGGACAATCCGCCGGAGTACCGCTTTGCCCACCCCCTGTGGCGCAACCTGCTGGCCGGAGACAGCCAGACGGATCCCGCCTACCGCACCTTCATGGAAAACCTGTACCACGCCTTTGCCGGCAAGCGCAAGGAGGACCTCCACGGCGCGGAGAAGCGCAAGGTGTGGGAGTGGGTGGAGGAGCTGAAGCTGCCGGAGGACGTGGTGCTGTACCTGGTGCGGCATCTCATCGCCACCCGGGGTGCCAACTTCAGGATCTGCGGCAAGGAGCCGGAGCGGCTGGCGCTGCTGCTGGCGGACGAGAAGGTGCAGCGGGTGGAGGAAGCCGTGGAGGTGCTGGGCCGGGAGCAGGACATCGAGAACGGCGCGGCGGAGGTGCTGCGGCGCTTCCGGCAGCGGCGGGGCACCCCCAGCCAGGACGAGGTGGCCCTGTACCGCAAATGGCGGCGGGACTGGGGCTTCAGCCACGAGGACATCCTGGCGGCCTGCGCCGAGACCACCAAGGGCTCCCCCAATTTCGGCTATCTGGACGGCATCCTCCGGCGCATCTGGGAGCAGGGCGGCCCCCGGAAGGTGGAGGCGGTCCGGGAGGAGGACGAGCGGGTCCGGGAGGTGCTGAACCGCCTTGGCCTCAGCGTGGGCGTCAACGAGGCCACCCGGAAGTATTACCGGATGATGACGGAGCTGTACCCCCACGAGATCATCATGCTGGCGGCGGACCTGTACGCCACCCGGCCCAACCGCAACCTGGAGGACGTGATGGCGGGGCTGGAGAGCTGGAAGAACCGCGGCCTGACCACGGCCGACGAGGTCCGGGCCTACGTGCGGGAGTTCCGGGAGGACAACCGCCTCATCGCCCGGCTCAACGCCGTCTGGGGCGGGGGCACGGTCCGGGCCGGGGAGACCAGCCGGGCCCAGGTGCGGCGCTGGACCAAGGAGTGGGGCTTCACGGAGCCGGTGATCCTCTACTGCGCCGCCTTCGCCGGGGGAGAGGACAAGAAGGCCCCCATGAAGTACCTGAACCGCGTGCTGGAGCAGTACCACGGCCGGGGGATCCACGAAGAGCGGGAGATCGCGGAAGCGGTGGCGGCCCGGAGCCGGGAGCAGGGCGCCGTGAAGCCCGCTCAGGCCGCGAAGGCCGTGGTCCAGGCGCAGTATACACAGCGGGAATATGCCGAGCGCAAGCCCGGGGAGATGCCGGAGTGGCTGGCGGAGATGCTGAAGGAGGACCAGGATGCGCAGTGAGATGACGGCCCGGGCGCTGGAACGGCTGGAGGAGCGCCGGACGGCCAACGCGCGGGAGGACGCCCGCCGCCGGGAGGAGGCCGTGGCCGCCTGCCCGGAGATCGGGGAACTGATGACGGCCCGGCAGGAGCTGATTTATGCGGGGATCCGGGGCGTGCTGGAGGGCACGGCCCAGCCGGAGACCATTCCCGGGCGCATGGCCGCCGTCAACCGGCAGATCGCCGGGAAACTGGCGGAGGCGGGGTTCCCGGAGGACTGGCTGGAGCCGGTTTATTCCTGCCCGGACTGCCGGGACACGGGCTATGTGGGGGAGACGGTGAAAGCGCCCTGTCACTGCCTGCAGGCCCTGTGCCGGGAGATCGCAGCGGAGACGGTGGACCCCGACGGCGCCCGGGAGCAGTCCTTCGAGGCCTCCGACCTGAGCGTGTTCCCGGATGTGCCGCTGGAGGGGATCGGCCTCAGCCAGCGGGCGGTGATGAAGCTGGCGCAGCAGCGGTGCCGCGCCTGGGCGGAGCAGTGGCCGGAGGGACAGGTGAACACGGTGCTGCTCACCGGCGCCAGCGGCCTGGGCAAGACCTTCCTGCTCCACGCCATGGCCCGGACCCTGATCCTCCGGGGAAAGAACACGGTGCTCCTCAGCGCCTACCAGTTCGTGGAAACCGCCCGCCGCTTCCACATGACCCTGGACAGCGAGGAGATGGACGGGATCATGGGGGCCGAGGCCGTGCTCATCGACGACCTGGGCAGCGAGCCCATGATGAACAACATCACCCTGGTGTACCTGTACAACCTGGTGAACGAGCGGCAGATGAAGGGCCTGGCCACGGTGCTCAGCACCAACCTGAGCCCGGCGGAGCTGCAGCAGCATTATTCCGAACGCATCGCCTCCCGCCTGACGGACCGGCGGCAGAGCCTGGTCATCGAGCTGGCGGGGGAGGACATCCGCCGCAGGAGGTGAGGGTATGGCGAGCATCCAGATGTACGTGTCCAAGAAGAACTTCGACCAGCAGAAGGCGGACCGCTTCTTCAAGGAGCGCCGGGTCAGCGTGCAGGTGATGGACCTGAAAAAGCACAAGCTGGGGGAGCGGGAACTGCAGGTTTTTGCCCGAGGCGCGGGCCTGACGAATCTCATCGACCGGGACGACAAGCGGGTGAAGGAGCACCCCGCCTGCTACTACGACCGGGACAGCCTGCTGACGGAGGCCATCCTGGAATGCCCCTGGTTGCTGAAGTCCCCCATTCTTCGCTGCGGCAGCAAGGTCACCGTCGGCTACCAGCCGGAGGAATGGACCCGGTGGCTGGCGGAAGGATAAGAAAAAACGTCCCCGGAAACCGACACGCGCGATGATCGGTTCCCGGGGTGTTTTTTGCCGGGGGCGTTTCATACTTATCTCAGATAAGAATCACACGTCAAGTAAGGGCATGTAACCGAAGGTCCAGGGCGATCGGAAAGCCCTGGCCGAGGCCCGCAGGCCTCGGAATCCCTTTGCTTTCATTGAGCGTTCTTAACACAGAACAGTATCAGATCTCCACCGCGAAGGGCAGGAGCTCCAGGATGTCCCGGACCACGTCCACCCCGGGGTAGACTTCCAGCAGCTTGAGGCCGTTGGCGGTGAGGGTGAAGACGCAGCGCTCCGTGACGTACAGCACCCGCTGGCCGTTGGCCACGGCCTGCCGGGCGGAGAAACTGACGGTCTTGATCTCGTTGACGAACTTGGGGATGCTGCCGTTCTTCTGGATCGTCACGATGCCGCCCTTGCGGGTCACGTCCAGGCCCTTGGTGTTGAAAGTCAGGCAGAAGACCACGGTGGGCGTCTTGGCGGTGATGTTGGCGAACCCGCCGATACCGGCAAAGGCGCCGGGGCCCCGGTGGGCGTTGACGTTGCCGTGGCGGTCCACTTCCAGAGCGCCCATGAAGCAGATGTCCAGACCGCCGTTGTCGTAGAGGTCAAACTGGTTGGAGATATCGCAGACGGAGGCCGCGCCGATCATGGCGCCGAACACCGGGCCGGAGGCCGGGAAGCCGCCGATGCCGCCGGACTCCACCGTCAGGGTGATGTGGTCCAGCATGCCGTCCTTGCGGGCGTAGTGGGAAACCGTCTCCGGGATGCCGATGCCCACGTTGATGATGTCGTCCTTGTGCAGCTCTTTCGCGGCGCGGCGGCCGATGATCCGGCTGGCGGTGGAGTCCTGCCGGCGGGTGGAGGTCAGGGCCTCGATGCGGTCGGTCCAGACGGACCACTCGGAATAGGGGACCTCAAAGCTGCCGGTCAGAGCGGTGTAGGCCTCGTCCCGCCAGCCGGGCTCCACCACCACGATGGCGTCCACAAAGCAGCCGGGAATGACGGCGTTCCGGGGACGGGAGGGCATGCCCACCAGCCTGTCCACCTGCACGATGACGATGCCGCCGTTAGCCTTGGTGGCCTGGCAGATGGACAGGGCGTCGCCGGAGGTGTACATGTCGTCGAAGGTGATGTTGCCCCGGGGATCGGCGGCGGTGCCCTTCACCAGGGCCACCGTGATCTTGGGCAGCTTGTAGTACAGGAATTCCTCGCCGTCCACCTCCACCAGCTTCACCAGGGAGGGGTCCTTCGAGATGCGGTTGATGCCCGGGCCCTCCCGGCGGGGATCCACGAAGATGTCCAGACCGACCTTGGAGAGCGTGCCGGGGATGCCGCCCGCCTGGGCCCGGATGGCGTGGGAGATGCAGCCCAGGGGCAGGTTGTAGGCCTCGAAGCGGTCCTCCAGGATGATGCGCTTGGTGCTGGGCATGGCGCCGAAATGGCCGCAGATCAGTTTGTCCACCGCGCCGTCCCGGATGTATCCCTCTGCGGCCCGGTCCTCCTCCCACACGCCGAAGCCGGCGCTGGAGACGATGGTCATATGGGCCGGTGATCCGGTGGCCTTGAAGCGCCGCCCGATGGCCTCATGGAGTTCCACCGGGTTCTCGATGCCCACAAAGGAGTTCACACAGATGCAGGCGCCGTCGGGGATCATCCGGACGGCCTCGTCCGCACTCATCAGCTGAAACATAATCCGCTTCATCCTCTTCTTTTCCTGCGGCTTTTCGCCGCAAGGCATAACTGTTTGACATCCGGCGGCAGAATCCTGCCTGGCTTTTGTATTTCGGAAGTTTATCCGCCGGAACATGCGCGAAAATTTACATCCGGACGGTTGCGTTATGGGCCTGATGTGGTATACTGTAGCGGAATGACGCGCGTCATTCTGTTTGCTTATGACATTTCAGCCGATTCAGGCTTGATCCGACGAAAGGTTGTTGCGCAGATGTATCAGGATCCAACTCAGGGAAGCGGCGGACAGCCGGGGATGAGCGGCTCGGGTCAGTCCAGCGTGTGGAGCCAGCACGGCTTCTCCCAGAACGGCGGCGGATACGCCAGCCTGATGGGCCAGCAGGATTACGGCGCACAGCAGGGCCCGTACGCGGCCTACGGCCAGCAGCCCGCGATGCCCTCCCAGAACGCTTATCCGCAGCTCGGCCAGCAGGGCGGCTACGGCCTCTATGCCCAGCAGCCGACCTACCAGCAGAACGGTTTCCAGACGCCGGCCCAGCAGGACGCGTACGGCCAGCAGGTGCAGGGCTACGGCGCGGCGGTCCCGGATATGCAGAACCGCTACACCCAGCAGCCCGCCCATGACGGCGCGTGGCCCCAGCCTCAGGTGGCGGACTACCGCCAGCAGCCCGACCCCGAGCAGCCCTGGCCGGGACAGGATGTGTACGCCGGACCTCCGGAGCTCCCCAGGCAGCCCTTCAACTGGGACATCGTCCTCCTGATCGTGGCCTGCGGGCTCGTGCCGGTGCTGTTCCTGACCGCCATGATCACCAGGAACCTGATCGTGACCGTCGCGGCGGCGCTGGTGGCGGCAGGCGCGGCGGTCTGGCTCTGGCAGCGGCCGGTCTTTCAGCGGCCCACCCAGATGATGATCACCGTGCTCTACGGCGTGGCGACGCTGGTGGCGGTGATCCTGGCGGTGACCGCCGTCCGGGGCGTCCTGCCGGACAGCGGCGGGAACGACCCGGGCGACGCGGACCAGTACGGCGGGTATGGGTCAAACGGCGCCACCCCCACCCAGGTGCCCGCCGGCTACGGACTGACGGAGGTGACGCCTGTTCCCGGCGATTCCGGGGTCCTCTCCGCCGATCCCACGGTGAAGGCTGCCGACATCTTCATGTACTACTGGACCCAGAACAACAAGACCAAGATGATGGAGCTCTGCTCGCCCACCTGGGCCAACAAGCAGACCGGCACCAAGAACCCCAAGAACGCGCTGCTGACCGCGCTGCGGAACAACGTCCTCATCACCTACACGGCCACCAACGTCACCGGCACCGAGAGCGACCTGAGCCGCACGGTCACCTACGAGACCACGGTGGAGAAGTTTGACCGGTCGGTGGTGCCCTGCACCATTTCGATGATCATGGTGCAGGAGTACGGCACCTGGTATGTGGACCCGGATTCCCTGAATTACGCGGCCACCACCCCGACGCCGGCCCCCACCAAGGTGCCGGTGACGCCTACCCCTGTCCCCGCGGGCTATGTGGATCCGTCCACCAAGCTGTACTACAACCCGGACGGCGGCAGCTATTACCACATCGACCCCAACTGCAGCGCCGTGGGCAGCAAGTACAAGCCCCTGAAGGGGACCTTCACCTACGGGGAGCGGGGCAGCGGCAAGTATTCAAAGCTGAAGCCCTGCGAGACCTGCGGTGCGCCGAAGTGACACGGGAAGCAAGGTAAGAGACATGAAGACAAGAGGAAAACGGATCGCTTGCTGCCTGCTGCTGGCGCTGGCCGTCCTGCTGTGCGCGGGCTGCGGCGCGCCGGTTCAGGAGAAGGAAGCGGCGGCGCCCACGGGGGCCATGGAGGCGCTGCAGCCCCGGGAGACCGATCAGGTGACGGAGCCTCCCGCGGAGGTGACCCCCAAGCCCACCGATCCCCCGGACTACGCGCCCCAGGTGGTCAGCAGTTTCATGTACTACTGGTCCATCGGGGACTACCCCAGCATGGTCAGCCTGTGCTCCGTCACCTGGAGCGCCAAGATGGACAGCGAACAGGCGGTCTCCGCCATGGTGGAGCTGCTGGAGGACAGGCAGGCCCTGAACTATGAGGTCACCAGGGTGTCCGGCAGCAACAGCGACCTGCGCCGGGACGCCTATGTGACGGCGGAGATCAGCAAGGGCGGCGGCGCGGCCCAGAAGTATCAGTTCAAGCTGAAGATGATCTGGGAGAACAATTTCTGGTACATCGATCCCGGCGGCCTGAAGAGCTATGCCGGGACCGCCACCCCCACGGCCCGGTCCGCCGAGATCACCCAGCCCCCGACGCCGGCGCCTATTGACGACCCCAACACCCTGCTGTATTACAACCCCGACGGCGGCGACCGCTATCACCTGGATCCCTACTGCCGGGCCGCCAACGAGCGCTATCTGCCCTTCAAGGGAAGCTTCACCTACGCCGAGCTGAACGACCCGCAGTACGCGGACCTGCATCCGTGTCAGATCTGCGGCGCGCCCCGGAGACCCAAGTGAGATGAGACTGGAAGAACTGACGGCCGCCCTGCCCCCGCTGCCCGGAAGGCTGCTGGTGGGGCTTTCCGGCGGCGCGGATTCCGTGGCCCTGCTGCGGATCCTGCTGCATACGGGAAAGGTGTGCGGGGCCGTGCACGTCAACCACGGCATCCGCGGCCCGGAGAGCGACGGCGACGAAGCCTTCTGCCGGGACCTGTGCGCGCGGCTGGGCGTTCCCCTGACGGCGGAGCGGCTGAACCTCTCCCCGGAGACGGGGGAAGGCGAGGCCCGGAACCGGCGCTATCGGGCCTTTGCCCGGGCGCTGGAAGCAACCGGCGCCGAGGCCGTGGCCCTGGCCCATCACCGGGATGACCAGGCGGAGACCCTGCTGCTGCACCTGATGCGGGGCAGCGGCCTGCGTGGGCTCTGCGGTATGCCGCCGGAGAGCCTGGTGAACGGCGTGCGCGTCGTGCGGCCCCTGCTGACCTTCAGCGGCGCCGAGCTGCGGGAAGCCCTGCGGGAGGCGGGCGAGACCTGGCGGGAGGACGCCACCAACGGCGGAGACTGCTACCTGCGCAACCGGATCCGGCACGGCCTGCTGCCGGAGATGGAGCGCCTGGCTCCCGGCGCCGCGAAGCGTGTGGCGGAGACGGCGCTGCTGCTTCAACAAGACGAAGCATGCCTGACGGCGCAGGCGGAGGCCTTCCTCCGGGACCACGCCGGCCGGGACTGGCTGCACCTGTCCCCCTGGCAGGCGCTGCCGGAAACCCTGCGGAGCCGGGCCCTGCGCGGCTGGTGGCAGCAATGCGCCGGCGGCGGGATGGAGGAGCGGAGCCTTTCCCTCCGGCAAACCGCGGAGATGACGGCCACCGCCCTGGCGGCCCCCGGCGCCGCCTGCAACCTGCCGGGCGGCTGGCAATGCCGGAGGGAGCGGGTGTGCCTGCACCTGGTTTCCCCGGAACCGCCGGCGCGGGAGGAGACCCCGGTGGAGGACGGCGCGGTGTGCCGCGGCGTGACGCTGCGCCTGGGCCCGTCCCTGGGAACCCCGGGGGACGGACGCGGCGCTCAGGAAATCCCGGCGGCCTGCCTGGCGGGAACCGTCCTGCGGACTCCGCGCCCCGGGGACGTGATCCGTCCCTTCGGCTCAGGCCACACCCGGCCGCTGGAGGAGTTCCTGCGGGAGCGCGGGGTGGACCCGAGCTTCCGGAACCGCGTCCCGCTGCTGGCGGACGGCGAAACAGTCCTGCTGGTCGCGGGCCTGGGGGCGGGAGATGTGCCGCCCTACGACCGGATGAAGCGGAACCTGAGAATCACATGGACCGGCGAAATGCCGTGGCTGCTGAAGGAGGAAGCGCAATGATGGACAGAACCGCCGAGATTTATCGGGACCTGGACCGGATCCTGGTGACCAAGGAAGAGATCGCCGAGGCCGTGCGGAAGCTGGGCCGGCAGATCACGGAAGACTACGCCGGCAAGGAGCCGGTGCTCCTGGGCATCCTGAAGGGCGCCATTGTGTTCTACAGCGACCTGATGCGGGAGATCGACCTGCCGGTGTCCACCGAGTTCATGGCGGTCTCCTCCTACGGCCGCGCCACCAAGTCCTCCGGTGTCGTGGAGATCCGGAAGGACCTGGACCACGACATCACCGGCAAGCACCTGATCATCGTGGAGGACATCGTGGACTCCGGCGTGACCCTCAACTACCTCAAGCGCCACCTGGACAACCGCGGGGCCGCATCCATCCGCATCGCCACCCTGCTAGACAAGCCGGCGCGGCGGCGGGTGGACCTGAAAACCGACTATGCCTGCTTTGAGATCCCGGACGCCTTCGTGGTGGGCTACGGTCTGGATTACAACGAGAAGTACCGCAACCTGCCGGACATCGGCGTCCTGTCGCCCCACATCTACGAAAACGGGTGAAGCTTGCGAAGCGCCTGATAGTATGGTATAATCTTTACTCGGCGTGCTGACGCCGATACAGAACGAGGAGGACCGATCCGGTGAAGCCAGCCAAACGCAGAGGGATCATGTATTATGTTATCCTGTTGGGTGTCCTGCTGACCATCGCCATCCTGATCAACAGCAGCCTGAACATCTCCAACAGCGAACGGATCGAGTACGGCACCCTGCTGGAAGAGATCAAGCAGGGGCATGTGTCAAAGGTCGCCATCAGTGGGAACGGCATCACGCTGGTGGGCGAGTATACCAGCGGTTATAAGAACAGGCTGTCGGGCAGCGGCAATTTCCCGAACACCTATCATTTCGAGACCACCATCGGCAGCGACGCCGAGTTCCTGGAGGAAGCGCGCCGGATGGTGGCCATCGCCAATGACAAGCCCCTGGACGAGGTCACGGTGCAGGACCTGGGCTTTACGGTGCAGTATATTCAGCCGGCCACCCGCTCCTGGTTCCTGGAGTTCCTGCCCTATCTCATCATGATCGCGGTGTTCGTGGGCCTCTGGTACTTTATGATGCGCAGCCAGATGGGCGGCTCCAGCAAGGTGATGAACTTCAGCCGCAGCAACGCCCGGATGCAGGACCCGTCCAAGAACAAGATCACCTTCGCGGACGTGGCCGGCGCGGACGAGGAGAAGGAAGAACTCCAGGAGATGGTGGACTTCCTCCGCAACCCGCATCAGTACACGGCCCTGGGCGCCCGGATCCCCAAGGGCGTGCTGCTGGTGGGCCCTCCCGGCACGGGCAAGACCCTGCTGGCCAAGGCCGTGGCCGGCGAAGCGGGCGTGCCCTTCTTCTCCATCTCCGGCTCGGACTTTGTGGAGATGTTCGTG
>JBGVCH010000125.1:0-9483 GCA_045226335.1 Christensenellales bacterium
CGGTGGATGAGGTCACCTATCCGGCGGACGAGAGAGCATTCCGTTGTGCTTCTATTCACAGAATTGTCATTCATGCGTAAGCCCCGCTGCGATTCCCGATCGCAAAAGAGGCGCGGCGACCCCTTCGGGTAAAGCCGCGCCTCTGCGGGACAGAGAGATTATCCGCGGATGGCCGCGCCGTACTTTTCCGAAGCGACCTTCAGCAGCTTGTCCATGGCCTTGGCCACCTCGGCCTCGGTGAGGGTCCGGTCGGGGGCCCGGAAGACGAAGGAGAAGGCGACGGACTTCCGGTTGAGGCCCAGGATCGGATTGCGGTAAATGTCGAACATCTTCGCGCTCTCCAGGATCTTGCCGCCGGCTTCCGCCATGTCCTTCAGCAGCGGGCCCGTGAGGGTATCCTCGCTCATCACCAGGCTCAGGTCCCGGGTGACGGCGGGATAGCGGGGCATGGGCTTCACGGTGCCCATGGGCCGGCTCAGCCGCAGGAGCTGCTCCAGGTCCAGCTCGGCGATACAGGCCCGGGCGGGCATCTCGAAGGCGTCGCGTGTGGCGGGGTTCACCTCGCCCAGCACGCACACGGTCTCGCCGCCGGACACCAGCCTGGCGCTGCGGCCGGGATGCAGGTAGGGCTCCGTGTACCGCTCCACGTCGAAGGCGATGCCCAGGTGATTCAGGATCCGCTCCACGACGGCCCGGAGGGTGTAGAAGTTGGCGGCCTTGCCGTAGACGCCCAGGGTCAGCTTGCGGGTCTCCTCCGGCAGGTTTTCCGCCGTGCGGTGCACCGGGTCGAAAACGCTGGAGATCTCGAAGAGGCTGGCGGCCTCGTTGCCGTGGTTCATGTTCAGGGCCAGGGTGGTCAGCATGTCCGGCACCAGGGTGGAGCGCATGACGCTGGTGTCCTCGCCCAGAGGGTTGCGGATGGGCAGCATGTTCAGCCGGGGATCGTCCGCGGCCAGGCCCAGCTTCTCCACGCTCTTCGGGCTGACGAAGGAGTAGTTCATGATCTCGCAGAAGCCGAGGCCCGTCAGCAGCGCGGTGATGTCGTTCTTCAGCCGCATGCGGTCTGAGATGCCGCCGGGGGTGGTCTCGCCCCGCAGCAGGGTGCCGGGGATATGGTCATAGCTGTAGACCCGCAGGGCCTCCTCGCAGAGGTCCGCTTCGCCCACGGTGATGTCCTGGCGGAAGTCCGGCACCGTGCAGGTCAGCAGGTCGCCGTCCCGCTTCACGCCGAAGTGGAGGCTTTCCAGGATGCGGACGATGTCCTCCGGCGGGATGTCCACGCCGGCGCGGCGCGCGATGCGGCTGCAGGAGCCTGTGACCACCTGCTCCGGCACGGGGTTGGGATACAGGTCGATGACGCCGGGCACCACGTCGCCCGCGTCCAGGTCGTGGATCAGCTGGCAGGCGCGCTGCATGGCCTCGAAGGGGGTGCGGATGTTGACGCCCTTCTCGAAGCGGCCGGAGCTCTCCGTGCGGATGCCCAGGGCCCGGGAGGTCAGGCGGGTGGCGGCGTAGTCGAACACCGCGCACTCGAACATGACGGAGCGGGTCTTTTCGGTGATCTCGCTCTCCTCGCCGCCCATGATGCCCGCCACGCAGGAGGGCTTCACCGCGTCGCAGATGGCCAGCTGACCCGCGCTCATGACGTGCTGCTTGCCGTCCAGGGTGGTGATGAACTCGCCTTCCTCCGCCCGGCGGACGATGATCTGACGGCCCTCCACCATGTCCAGGTCGAAGGCGTGCATGGGATGGCCGGTCTCCAGCATCACGAAGTTGGTGATGTCCACCACGTTGTTGATGGAGCGCATGCCGGCGCCGAAGAGGTATTCCCGCAGCCACTTGGGGGAGGGGCCCACCCGCACGTTGTCGATGACCCGGGCCACATAGCGGGGGCACAGGTCCGGATCCCGCACTTCCACCTTCACGTAGTCGTGAATGTCGCCTTTTCCGTTTTCCACGACCTTGATTTCAGGCTTCCTGAAGGCGGTCCCCAGGGCCACGGCGGTCTCACGGGCCACGCCCCACACGGAGAGGCAGTCGGGCCGGTTGGCCAGCACCTCGAAGTCCATGACGGTGTCGTCCAGCCCCAGGATGGGCTTGACGTCCGCCCCCAGGGGATAATCCTCCCGGAACACCAGGATGCCCTCATCCCAGATGTTGGGGTACAGTTCCGGCGGGCAGCCCAGCTCTTCGCCGGAGCAGATCATGCCCTCGGAGACCTCGCCCCGCAGCTTGCCCTTCTTGATGTTCACGCCGCCGGGCAGACGGGCGCCGTTCTTCGCCACGGGCACCAGCTGCCCCGCCGCCACATTCGGCGCGCCGCAGACGATCTGCAGGAGCTCCGGATCGCCCACGTCCACCTTGCAGACGTGCAGGTGGTCGGAGTTGGGATGGGGCTCGCAGCTGACCACGCGGCCCACCACCACGCCGGTGACCTCGGCGCCCAGTTCCTCATAGCCCTCGACACCGTCGCCGATCATGATCATCTTGTTCATATACGTCTCCGCGTCCACCGGGATGTCGGCGTACTCGCGGATCCATTTCATGGGGACTTTCATCGCTGTTTCCTCCTCTCACCTGAACTGCCCCAGGAACCGCACGTCGCCCTCATAGAGGAGCCGCAGGTCCGGGATGCCGTAGCGCTGCATGGCGATGCGATCCAGGCCGATGCCGAAGGCAAAGCCGGAGTACACCGTGGGATCGATGCCGCACATCTCCAGCACATGGGGGTTCACCATGCCGGCGCCCAGCACTTCGATCCAGCCGGTGCCCTTGCAGACCCGGCAGCCCTTGCCGTGGCAGGCGGCGCAGGTCAGGTCCACCTCGGTGGAGGGCTCGGTGAAGGGGAAGAAGGATGGCCGGAACCGGGTGGTGATGCCCTTGCCGTAGATGCACTCGGCGAAGGCGTTCAGGGTGCCCCGCAGGTCCGCCATGGTGACGTCCTTGTCGATGACCAGGCCTTCCATCTGGTGGAAGACGGGGCTGTGGGTGGCGTCGGCCTCATCGGCCCGGAACACCCGGCCGGGGCAGACCACCCGGATGGGGGGCTTGCGGGTCAGCATGGTGCGGGCCTGGATGGGGGAGGTGTGGGTGCGCAGGACGATGTTGTCGTCCACGTAGAAGGTGTCCTGGGCGTCCCGGGCGGGATGGTTCTTCGGGATGTTCATCAGCTCGAAGTTGTAGTGGTCCAGCTCCACCTCGGGGCCTTCCAGCACCTCGAAGCCCATGCCGGTGAAGCAGTCGATCATGTCCTGCATCACCAGGTTCACCGGGTGCGCGCTGCCCAGGGGAAGCTGCGGCACCGGCTGGGTGACGTCGAGGGTCTCCGCCTCCAGCGCTGCCCGCATCTCCATCAGCCGCACGGCGTCCGCCCGCGCTTCCAGCATGCTGGTGAAGCGCTCCCGGGCGGTGTTGATGAGCTGGCCCGCGGCGGGGCGGTCCTCCGGCGCCAGGGCGCCCATGCCCCGCAGCAGCGCGGTGAGCTCGCCCTTCTTGCCCAGGATTTTCACCCGCAGGTTCTCCAGCGCCTGCTTGCTGTCGGTCTTTTCCAGCTCCTGCTCCAGGGTCGTCCGGAGCTGATCGATGGTTTCCTTCATGCCCATGTGTGATCGATGCCTCCTTTTCTGTCGGTGCCTGGGGCAGGCAAATCAAAAGCCTGCGCCCGATAAAGGGACGCAGGCGAACATGCCGCGTGGTACCACCCTTCTTCCGCACGGGACACGGGTCCGATGCGCTCGATGCCGCTCACGGGGCCGATCCGTCGCCGCCTACAGGCTTTCGCGTTCAGCGGCGCAGCTCGGGAGGGAATGCCCGCTTCGTCTGCCGGAACGCTCTCACCTTGCCGTTCCTCTCTGAGACAGCCGACCGGATGCGGGGTTGGTCTCCGTCATCGCCTTTCACGGCGCATTATAGCACGAGGGCAGGCGCATTGCAAGCGGTTTTTTCAGATCGGCTTCTTCTTCCGGGAGATGCCGGCACTCCCTTGATGCGGAGCGGAGCGCCGTCCCGATCGGGAACGGGTCATGCCTTCCTCATGTAACGGCCGTCCGGGTCCGCGAGCCGCGAGTCGACTTCCAGCAGGCGCTGCTCTATGCCGGAGAAATCCGCCTGCATGCGCGCGATGTCCGAATTGACTTGCCCGATCTGTTCGTCCAGGCGCTGATCACGGTCCGACCATTCCCAGGCGGCCGCGGAACGCAGCTTCTCCATTTGAGCAAGCAGCGCGTTTTGCTGCTGTATCAGGGCATACCGGCTGCCCTGGGTGTAGCGGTTCAGTGAGGCGAGCTGATCGTTGACCGCTTCGAGCTGCTGCTGCAGTTCCTGCAGGGCTTGCTCATTGGCCTCGGGAGCACTCTTCTGCTGTTCCAGTTTCTCCAGCGACGCAAAACCGGCGCGGAGCTCGGCGGCCACGGCAGCCAGCCGGCTGTTCAACAGAACGCGTTCTGCCTTGAGCCGGCGCTCCTCATCCGTATGCTCCGCCCAGTACAGACGCGCATGGGTCTGACGGGCGGCGTCTTTGGCGGCGGCGAGATCCCGCAGCGTGGGCTCAAACGTGCCGGGGTCTTGATTGAACTGCGCGAAAAGACGGAAGAGGCCTTCGCTTCTTTCCAGGACATCCCAGCAATCCTCCGTCACGTCGGCCTCGATGCCGCTGATCAGTTCCAGGACCACCTGAACAAGCGTCATCAGGCAGCGGATCGCCTGCTGAGGGGCGGTCTCCATCACTTCGAGATAAACGTTTTCCTGCTCCGCGACAGAGGCGGTGTACTCTTCCATCGCGATGTTTTCCCGGTCGCGGCTCAGGCTGGATTCAAGGGAGGGCCGCGTGTCGACGTCAAGGAAGGTGGACAGCGCCATGCCCACACCGAATTCGATGAGGCGGCCGCGGAGGAAGCGCTTTCTGGCCGATCGATGCTCCTGCATGATGGTGTTGTAATTCGTTCTGCAGTCGATCAGGGCATTGCCCAGATTGTGGAACAGCTCCATACACTCGGACAGGAAGAACGAGCACTTCTCGAGGAATTGCGTCGGTGTGCCGGCGGTTCGCCGGATGATCCGCATCGCCTCACAGGCCTGTTCCACCATCTCGTAGAAATGCAGATCCTGCAGGCTGGACTGAAGCCCTTCGCACAGGCCCTTGTAGAACAAGGCATCGACGTTGTGCGGCTGCTTGAGCAGGACGCCGGTAAAGAGCGGGAGAGCCGCGCCCGTGTGTCCCAGATTGTACTCACGGATGCCGTTGATGATGGCATTCTCGAACTCGCTGGCGGCAGGCGACGTCATGGGCTGTATCACGGCCGCGTCGGAGGCGGCGCTGAAATCTTCCGCCCTGTATTTCAGTCCGCAATGCTCGCAGACCACATACCCGTTCTGGAAGATAAAACTGCTGCAGCCGCAGATCTTGCACGAAAAAGCCATCGCCTTATCCTCCCTGAAATTGGTTTGAACGGCCCGGGACAACTCCCCCGGACAAGGCGGCGCCTTTTCCGGGTACAGCATCTGGCATGTCTCATCATAACCCAGTGATTTCGGATTGTCAAGCTATGCCGGCGCGGCTTCCGGCCGCGGGACGCGGGTGGACGCGTTCGCGGTGCAGCCAACATTGACAGACCGGTGCCGACGTGATATATTGCTGACAGGAAATAACTTCGCACAACGGAAACAGAGAGGAGTCGGCCTATGATTCATTATGTGAACGCGTCCGCATCCAGGGACGGCAACGGCAGCCGGGAGATGCCCTTCCGGCACATCAACGACGCGGCGAAGATCGCTGTGGCCGGGGACGAGATCGTCGTGGCCCCGGGCATTTATCGCGAGTATGTGAACCCGCAGAACGCCGGCACGGAGGAAAAGCGCATCGTCTACCGCTCCGAGCAGCCCCTGGGCGCCGTGATCACCGGCGCGGAGCCGCTCTCCGGCTGGCAGCCCTATCAGGGCGACGTGTGGGTCCGCCGTGTGAACAACGGGGTCTTCGGGGCCTACAACCCCTACACCACCCTGGTGTGCGGCGACTGGTACTTCGCCCCCGCCGTGAAGCACACGGGCTCCGTGTTCCTCAACGACAAAATGATGTACGAGACCCCCAGCCTGGCGGGCTGCGTGGCCGGGGAGACGGATCCCTGCGCCTGGAACCAGGAGGACGCCAAATACCTGTGGTACACCGAGCAGGACGGGGACGAGACCGTGCTCTACGCCAACTTCCGGGGTCTGGACCCCAACGCCGAGAAGGTGGAGCTGGTGGTCCGCCGCAACTGCTTCATGCCCGACAAGACCGGGGTGGGGTACATCACCGTGTCCGGCTTTGACATCAACAAGGCCGCCACCACCTGGGCGCCCCCCGCTGCCTATCAGGACGGCATGATCGGCCCCCACTGGTCCAAGGGCTGGATCATCGAGGACTGCGAGATCTGGGGCAGCCGCTGCTGCGGCATCTCCCTGGGCAAGTACCTGGATCCCGAAAACGACATGTATTTCTTCCACAAAAAGGTCAAGTCCCCCACCCAGATGGAACGGGACGCCGTGTGCCGCGGCCAGTATCACGGCTGGCTGAAGGAGAAGGTGGGCAGCCACATCATCCGCCGCTGCCACATCCACCATTGCGAGCAGACGGGCATCGTGGGCCGCATGGGCGGCGTGTTCTCCACCATCGAGGACTGCCACATCCACGACGTGTGCACCTCCCAGCAGCTGGGCGGCGCGGAGACCGCGGGCATCAAGCTGCACGCGGCCATCGACGTCACCATCCGCCGGAACCACATCCACCACTGCATCATGGGCATCTGGTGCGACTGGGAGGCCCAGGGCGCCCGCATCAGCCAGAACCTGCTCCACGACAACTGGCCGCCCCAGGGCCGGCCCCACGCCCAGGGCGCCATGTTCTCCACCGACGTGTTCATCGAGGTGGGCCACGGCCCGACCCTCATCGACAACAACCTGCTGCTGTCACCGGTGTCCGTCACCATCCCCAGCGAGGGCATCGCCTGCATTCACAACCTGATTCTGGGCGGCTTCAGCCTGATCAACAGCGGCGTGGACTCTGTGGTCAACGGCCAGCGGGAGCCCCGGTACACCCCCTACCACATCCGCCACCGCACGGAGGTGGCCGGCTTCATGACCATCCTCCACGGCGACGACCGGATCTACAACAACATCTTCGTCCAGCACCACCCCATCCCGGAGGAGGCAAAGGCCCCCACGGACAACGATTACCGCACGGTGGGCACCGCGCCCTTCGACATCTTCCCCTCCTGGGAAGAGTGGATCGGGCCCTTCAATCCGGACGAGGCCCCCAACATGGGTGCCCTGGCGGCCTGGCACTTCGGCCATCTGCCGGTGTGGGTGAAGGGCAACGCCTACTTCAACGGCGCCACCGTCAGCAAGCACGACGGCGACTGCCTGGTGGCGGAGAAGCCCGTGACCGTGGCCCTGGAGGAGCAGGACGGCAAGTACTGCCTGAAGACAGACCTGTACGGCCAGCTGGCGGCGTTCCGGGCGGGCCTCGTCCACAGCGATCTCCTGGGCAAGGCCTTCGAGCCGGAGCAGCGCTTCGAGAACCCCGACGGCTCGGCCATCCTCTTCGACAGCGACTTCTTCGGCGCGCACCGCGGCGCGGAAGCCCTGCCGGGGCCCTTCGCGGAGGCGGGGGACTGCTTTGCCCTGTGAGCGGCGGACCGGGAGGGAGACGCCATGCGCTATTCGGATGACGCGTCCGGCTTCGTGCTTCTGAGCGAGACCGTGCCGGACGCGATCCTGGAGATCCGGTATTATTCCACCTTCAACTTTGTGGGGGACCGCATCGACGGCTATGAGCAGCCGGTGGCCCTGCTGGCGAGGGAAGCCGCCGCCGCCCTGAGGGAGGTCAGCGATGAGCTGCTGGTCCGGGGTTACAGGCTCAGGATTTACGACGCGTACCGTCCCCAGACGGCGGTCAGCCACTTCGTGCGCTGGGCGAAGGACGCCGGGGACACCCGGATGAAGGCCTGCTTCTACCCGGATCTGGAGAAGGACCAGCTCTTTCCCCTGGGCTTCATCGCGGAGCACTCCGGCCACAGCCGGGGGAGCTCCGTGGACCTGACCCTCTTCGACATGCGGGAGGGCCGGGACGCGGACATGGGCGGGGTGTTCGACTTTTTCGGGGACGTCAGCCGCGCGGATTTCGCGGACCTCACCCCCGCACAGCGTGCCAACCGCTCAATCCTCCGGGACGCCATGGTCCGGCACGGCTTCAGGCCCTATTCCGGGGAGTGGTGGCATTTCACCCTGGCGAAGGAGCCCTACCCGGACACTTACTTCACATTTCCGGTCAGCACGGATTCCGTCTCCGCGGACAGCGCGGAAGACGGAGGCCGCTGAACTTCCCATGGACAGTGTTTTCAGAGAGGAGAGGCCGCACAACGGCTTCCCCTCTTTCTCAACCGGGACCTGTTTTTCCTGATTCTACAAGTCCAGCACAACCGGGAGGCTGCCATGTTTCTGACCGCTTTCTTCTTTCCGGACGATGAGGAAGAGACCGATTTTCTGTTCAGCCTGAAAACCACCTATGACCAGAGCGTCTATCCCTTCCGGGTGCTGCCCCGGACCGGTCTGCGGGAGATCTGGTTCAAGCCCGTCACCATCCTCTACGGCGGCAACGGCAGCGGCAAGAGCACCGTGCTGAACGTCATCGCGGAGAAGCTGCGCCTGACGCGGTCCAGCGCCTTCAACCGCACCCGCTTCTACCAGCGCTACGTGGACATGTGCCGCTTCAGCCAGGAGGAGACCATCCCCCGGGACAGCCGCATCATCACCAGCGACGATGTGTTCGACATGATGCTGGACATCCGCTCGGTGAACGAGGGCATCGACCGGAAGCGGGCGGAGCTGGCGGAGGAGTACAGCCGGCTGCGGCGCGAACGCTTTCAGGTGCGGTCCCTCGACGATCTGGAGCATCTGCACCGGGTCAACGAAGCCCGGAGCAAGACCAAAAGCCGCTTCATCGAGGCGGAATCCGGCAAGACCCTGCGGGAGCGCTCCAACGGCGAAAACGCCCTGATGTACTTTCAGGGCAAGATGGACATGGACACCCTGTGCCTGCTGGACGAGCCGGAGAACAGCCTGAGCCCGGAGAACCAGCTGGTGCTGGCGGACTTCCTCCTGGAAGCGGTGCGCTACTGCGGCAACCAGCTGGTAATCAGCACCCACTCGCCCTTCCTGCTGGCCATCCCCGGCGCGAAGATCATCGACCTGGATGATCACGCCCGGATCGTGGACAGCTGGACCCAGCTGAAGAACGCCAGGGTGTACCACGATTTCTTCAGGAAGCACGAAGCGGAGTTTGAAGAGGATGGCTGAGGAATACGTCTGCAGGATCCCCTCGCCGGAGGAGGTCCGCATGAGGTGGGAGGACGAAATCGCCCGCCATTCGGACAAGCGGAACTGGATCGCCTGGCGGGACGAGGCGATGGACGGCCTCCGGACGGGCCGCTGCATTCCGTACTACGGGAT
>JBGVCH010000126.1:0-9703 GCA_045226335.1 Christensenellales bacterium
TTCTGCCGTGTGGGACCATCGCACAAGGACCCCTCCGGCCTGCGGGCCACCTCCCCACTGCGGTGGGGAGGCAAGGGGTTTAGGGAACGCAACGAATCCCCAGGCTCCCCATCGCAATGGGGAGCTCCCGCCGCAGCGGGTGAGGGGTCCCTTGCGGTGGAGAGAGGCCTGCTGCGAGAGACTTATCCGGCTTGCGGGCTGGATTCCTGCCGTGTGGGACCATCGCACAAGGACCCCTCCGGCCTGCGTACCACCTCCCCACTGCGGTGGGGAGGCAAGGGCTTTGGATAGTTGCACCAATCCCCCGGCTCCCCATCGCAATGGGGAGCTCCCGCCGCAGCGGGTGAGGGGTCCCGGCGGTGGGAAAGAAGGCCGCAAAACAAGAGCCGGATACCGCAAACACAAAAGCAGAGACGCGTTTTGCTGCGCCTCTGCCGTATATTACCGCGATGGGAGCTCCGCCGCGCTGATCGTCATTCCCCGTCGCTGTCCGTCACCAGCACCGACATGCCGATGGGCAGGTCCTCCTCCGCGGTCAGCTCCACCGTGGCGGTGCCTTCGCCGCTGGCCAGCAGCACCCGGCGGACGGTGCAGGGGTAGTGGGTCTCGTGGGGGTCATCACCCCGGGTATAGTACCAGACACTGCCGGCGGTGAAGCGGCCGGTCTCGTCGGCGGCTACGGTGATCCGCAGGGCGGTGGCCGTGGCAATCTCCGCGACGGTGCCGTTCTCCCGGACGGCGCTGCCCTCCGAGGCGCTCACCGAGACCACCACGCCCGCCGCCGGGGCGGTGATGAGGGTGTCCTCGCTGCCGGCCACGCTGAACAGCCACTGGCCTTTGTCCACCTTGTCGCCCACGGCGTGCCGGATGTTCAGCAGCACACCCTTGCCGGAGACTTTCACCGTGTCCTGGGCGGTGACGGTGCCTTTCCCCACCCGGGCGTCCGCGCTGCAGGCCTCGTCCCGGTAGATGTACACCGCCTCGCCCACGTACAGTTCACCCGCCGTGGCTTCCACATTGAAGGCTGCGCCGCTGATGGACACCACCCGGCCCCGGGCCATGTGGGAACCGTCGGCGGTGCACTTCATCCACACGGTCTCTCCCATGTGGATCAGGGCCGCCTCCGGGGTCTTCGCGATGTTGTCCACGGTGCAGGTCACGGCGTAGCGGCTGACGGGGTCGATCTCCAGCACCGTGCCGTCCACCAGATCGCCGGTCTCACTGTGAATGGCCGCGATGGTGCCGCTGACGGGCGAGAACACCTTGTCCGCCCGGATGCTGCCCAGCACGTCCCCCTCGGCGACGGTCTGACCCACTGTCAGGGAAAAGCTCTCCGCCGTGCCGTCCGCCGGGCTCACCGCCGTGACGGTCTCCGCGGCGATGACGCTGCCCGACCAGGTGTCCGCGCAGGCGGCCGCCGTCAACAGGCAGAGCGCCGCGGTCAGGATCAACAGGGTCTTTTTCATGGTCTCACCCCATGTCTTCAAGTTTATCGTCCTGCAGCCGGTAGACCCGGTCCTCCACGGTGACCGTGAAGCCCTCGTCGGTGAGGCTGAAGCGAAAGTCCGACGACGCGAAACCGTCGGAGCGCTCCCGGGCGTAATCGGTGCCGGTCATGGCCAGGTCCGTGTCCAGGCTGACCGTCTCCTCCCCGTCGGACAGGGAGAGAACGCGCACGCCGGAGAGGGACAGGGTGTTCAGCGTGGCCTGGGTGAAGGTCCAGTCCGAGGCTTCGGAGGAGAGCAGAAGGGTGTCCTCCTCCAGGGCCGCGGTGAAGGCCGCGCCGCCGCAGGTGAGGTCCAGGGTCTCGCCCCCCAGAGTCAGCACGTCCATCTCGCCCTCCGGCAGTTCAAGCCGGACCGCGCCGTAGGGCAGCAGGTCGCCGGTGCCCCGGGCGTGGGAAGAGGTCAGCGCCTTGCCGGGGGTGATGCCGCTGCCGGCGCCCCCCTGGCCCGGCCGCTGGGTCCTGCCGCCGTTGGGCTTTCCGCCGCCGCCGCCCGGACCGCCTTGTCCGCCTTGCCCGCCCTGCCCGCCGCTGTTCGTTCCAAGGACAAAGGTCAGGGCTGCGTTGCACACCGGGCTGCCGTTCAGGTAAGCCGTCACGTTCAGGGTATAGGTGGCCTCCGCCAGGTCCGCCTGGGGGAGGGTGTACGACGGGGACGTCACGGTGGCCCGGCCTGCCTCGCCGTCGGGGCCCGAGACCACCGCCAGCCAGCTGTCCGCGGCGCCTTCCTGCACCCAGGTGAAGGTCAGGCTGCCCTCCGGGTTCAGGCTGTGGTGCCAGACGCCGCTGTCATCCGGGGTGCCCCCCGACAGGGACAGGGTCAGGTTCGCGTCTGCCGTCGGTTCGGGCTCGGGGAGGGGTTCGGTCTGGATGGGATCCACGGGCTCCGTCTCCTCCTCCGCCAGGGCAAAGGACACGGCGAGGAGGAAGACGGCCGCCGTCAGGAAGACGAGAAGCCGCTTACTGATCCGCATCGCCATCGGTCCCTTCGCCGGGTTTGCCGGAGAAGCCCTCCGGGAAGCCGCCCTCGGGCTTGCCGGGGAAGTCGCCGTCAGGCTTGCCGGAGAAGCCTTCGGGTCTGCCGGAAGGCGCCTCCGCCGGCGCCTCGCCGGCCGCTTCGGCCTCAGCCTCGGGCTCGGCTTCGGGCTCGGCTTCGGCGTCTTCTTCCTCGGCCTCCAGGGTGGTGACCAGCACGCTCATGCCGAAGGTCACGCGGCTGTCCGGGGTGAAGTCCACCAGCACCTTGTAGGACGCCTCGCCGTTTTTGTCCTCGGCCAGGGCGGAGACCAGCACCACGGTGCCTTCGTAGGAGACGCTCTCGTCCGCTTCCAGTTCCACCAGGACCTTGTCGCCGGCCTTGATGTCGCCGCGGCTGTCCTCCGGAACGGCGGTTTCAACCCGCATGGTGCCGGTGGTCCAGATCACGGCCACCGCCGCGCCGCCCTGCACGCTGCCGCCCTTGGAGGCGCTGATGCTGCCCAGCACGCCGTCGGTCCCCGCGGTGACGTCCGTGCCGGTCATGTAGTAGGCGTCAAAGGTGCCGTCCAGGGTCTCCAGCAGCACGTCGCCCTTCTTCACCTGATCCCCGTCCTTCACGGCGATGCGCACGATGGCGCCGGAGGCGGTGACGGCGGTGGGGCTGACCCGGGAAACGGTGCCCTGGCCCACCTTCTGGCTGCCGGTGTAGGCGGCGTCGCGATAGAGGTACACGGTGTCGCCGGGGATGAAGCTGCCCTCGGTGACCTTCACGGTGTAGGAGGTGCCACTGATGGCGGTGATGGTGCCCACGCCGGTGCGGGAGGTGTTGCTCTTGCACTGGAGGTACACGGTCTCGCCCACGTGCACGAACTTGGTGGCGGTGGCGTTGTAGGCGTTGTCCGTGGAGGCCGACACGCTGTACACGCTGCCCTCCTCGATGTAGAGCACCGCGCCGTAGCGGTCCGCCACCGCGCTGGCGGAGTCACCGGGCTCGCCGAAGACGCCCGTCACGGTGCCGTCCGCCGCGGCGTACACCTTGGTGGTGCGGAAGGAGAAGAGAACATCGTCCGCGGCGACGGTCTGGCCGGCTTCCGCGGCCACGGCGTCCACGGTGCCGCCGATGGGGGCATACACCTGCACGGTCTCCGCGGCGATGACCGTGCCGTCCAGGGTCAGGGTATCCGCCGAGGCGGCGGCCAGCAGGCTGCACAGCACGGCCAGGATCAGGATCAGGGATTTTTTCATGGCTCTTTTCTCCTTTCGGTCGGTGGGGACTAAGGTTGACAGGCGCTCACACCGAGCGCAGGGCATCGATGGGGTTGAGGCGGGAAGCCTTCCGGGCCGGGGCGAAGCCGAAGATGATGCCCACGGCGGCGGAGAAGCCCACGCCCAGGATGATGGCGCCGAAGGACAGGGTGAAGGTGGCGCCCAGCACGCTGCAGAGGATCATGGACAGCAGGACGCCCACCACGACCCCCAGCAGGCCGCCGATCATGGACAGCATGAAGGACTCGATGAGGAACTGGGCCTGGATCTGCCAGGGCATGGCGCCCAGGGCCTTTTTCAGGCCGATCTCCACCGTGCGCTCGGTCACGGTGGTCAGCATCATGTTCATCATGCCGATGCCGCCCACCACCAGGGCGATGGAGGCGATGCCCGCCAGCAGGGAGGACATCATGCCCAGCATGGTCTGCATGGTGCTCTCCACGGACTCCATGGAGGTGACGGTGTAGGTGTCATCCTCAAAGTCGAAGATGGCGTCCAGGGCGTCCTCCAGGGCGGACTTGGCGGTGTCGGAGGCCACGCCGTCGGCGATGTGGACGGTGAAGCTGGTGATCTCGTCGGTGCCGTTCATCCGGAGGGCCGCGGTGTAGGGAATGATGATATCAGGGGAGGTGTTGAACATCGAGGCGATGCCGCCGCCGGTGTCCTCCTCGTAGCGGCCCACCACCGTGAAGGGCAGGCCGTTGACGTAGAGCACCTGGCCGATGGGGTTCACGCCGTAGAAGAAGGCATCCACCGCATCCTGGCTGATAAGGCACACGGAGGAGGCGTTGTCGTCGTCGAAGAACTTCAGGCTCCGGCCCTGCTTCACCATGTCGTCGTTGAGGATGAAGTAGTAGGCGTTGCGCCCCGCGGCGGACAGATCCGTGGAGATGGTGCTGCCGTAGGAGACGCTGCTGATGTTCAGGTTGACGCTGGGGGTGAGGCCGTCCACTTCGTCCAGGGCCATGATCTTCGCCAGGTCTTCCGAGGTCATGCCGCTCTTGAGATCGCTGCCGGTGATGCTGACGGTCAGGGTGCCCACGCCCATGCTCTGGAAGGAGGAGGCCAGGGAGCCCGACACGGCGTTCACCGTGGAGATCAGGGCGATGACGGCGGTGACGCCGATCATGATGCCCAGCAGGGTCAGGAAGGAGCGCACCTTGCTGCCCCGGATGTTGTCCAGGGACATGCGGATGCATTCCCCCACCATCACCAGGGTGGCCCGGATCCGCTTAAGCATCGGCTGTTCCGCCCCCTTCGGTGATCATCCCGTCAATGATGTGCACCACCCGCCTGGCGTTGGCGGCGATGTTCATGTCGTGGGTGATCATGATGATGGTGCGCTTTTCCGCGTTGAGTTCCCGGAAGAGCTGCATGATCTGGCGGCCGGTCTTCTGGTCCAGGGCGCCGGTGGGCTCGTCCGCCAGGAGGATGGAGGGATCGCCCACCAGGGCCCGGGCGATGGCCACGCGCTGCTGCTGGCCGCCGGAGAGCTGGCTGGGCAGATGGTCCATCCGGTCCTTCAGGCCCACGCGCTCCAGCATGGCCATGGCTTTCTTTTTCCGATCCCGGCGCCCCACCCCGGCGTAGATCAGCGGGAGTTCCACGTTTTTCAGAGCGGTGAGCCGGGGCAGCAGCTGGGAGTTCTGGAAGATGAACCCGATCTCCCGGCTGCGGATGGCGGCCAGTTCCTGGTCGTCCAGTTCCGACACCCGGCGGCCCTTCAGGATGTACTGACCGGCCGTGGGGGTGTCCAGGCAGCCGATGATGTTCATCAGGGTGGATTTGCCGCTGCCGGAGGGGCCCAGCACGGAGAGGAACTCGCCCTCGTCCACCTGCAGGTTCACCTTCCGGAGCACATGCACGGCCTCGTCCGCCATGATGTAATCCTTGTCGATGCCCCGCATGTCAAAGAATACATCCGCCGCCATGTCAGTTCCCCCTGTTGGTCGTGTTGTTCCGGCCGGGGGTCCTGGTGCCGCCCTCCCCGCCGCCGAAGCCGCCGCTTCCGCCGCCCCAGCCGCCGGAGCCGCCGCCGAAGCCGCCGGGCATGGTGGGCGTGTTGACCTGCTGGCTGCCGAAGGTGGATTGCAGGATGGCGGCCCAGCCGGTGGCGGCCTCATCCTTCTCCACCACCACATAGACCGTTTCGCCGTTCTCCACGCCCTCTTTGATTTCCACGTAGCTGCCGTTGGAGACGCCCAGGGTCACGGTGCTGGCGGCCATGGTGCCGTCTTCCTGCTGCTTGTAGACGAAGGCGGTGTTGTCCGACGTGGTGCTGATGGCGTCCGTCTTCAGGATCACGACGTCGGTGGCTTCCTCCTGGGTCACGGTCACCGTGGCCTGCATGCCGGGATAGACGCCGGTCTGCCCCGTGAGGTCCACGTCCACGGTGGCGGTGTAGTACACGGTGTTGTTGCCGGAATAGGTCGAGAAGTCGATCTCGCCGATCTGGGACTGAACGGAGATCCCGGCGGTGCTCACCGTCACCCGGCAGTCCGTTCCCTCCTGGACCTCGCGGATGTTGGCCGCGCTGATGCGGACGTTCACCCGCATGTGGTCGAAGTCCACCAGCTTGATCAGGTTGGTGTTGGCGCTGACCTCATCCCCCACGGCCACGGATACGGTCTGGATCGTGCCGTCGAAGTCGGCGGTCCAGGTGGTGCCGTCGCTGAGGCGGATCAGCTTGTCGCCCTCCTTCACGGTGTCTCCCCGCTGGACGTAGAGCTGGCGGACCTTGCACTCGGAGAGGGCGCTGTAGGTTTTGCTGTTCTTCAGCTGCAGGGCGCCGGAATAACTGAGGGCGTTGGAGATGGAGCCCACGGTGGCGGTGTAGGGGTCGTACTCCGTGCGGTACTCCGCCCGGGTCTTCTGCACCCACAGATAGGCCGCGAAACCCAGGATGCCCAGGATCAGCAGCCAGACGATGATTTTCCGGATCGTCTTCCTGATTTTCTTTCTCCGGCGCATCCGGGCCAGCTCCGCGGCGCTGAATTCCGCCGTCGCGCTCCCCTCGGGGAGGGCCTCCGTCTCCGGGGCTTTCTGTTCTCTGGCTTTCAGCTTCTTCATGCCGGTTCCTCCTGTGACACTGATTCGCCTTTGATTCTGACAGATGATCCTGACAGGCGTGTCAGGGAAAAGTGACGGTTGTGTGAAGAATGGAAAAAACCGCCCCGGTGCGTCGGAGCGGTAAAAGATCAGGGGGTGTCCTGCGTCTCTTCCGGGGTGTCGGACAGGGGAGATTTCTCCTCCGGGGTTTCCCGGCCGCTGAGGTAGAACACGCAGAGGGTCGTGTCGTAGTAGAGCAGGATCAGCAGGCTGAGGCCCATGTCCACCATCAGGCCCAGGACGGTGCTGACGCTCATCAGCATGGAGGAGAGATAACTGGCCACGAAGGTCCAGCCGCCGAAGACCAGCGCCAGCAGGATCATCCGGCCCATGCGGCCCTTCATGAAGGCCTTGCTCAGCCGGACGCTCTCCAGCACGCCGGTTTCCGGCTTGTCCGCCAGGATGATGCCGCTGACGGCGTAACGCAGGTAGGCCCACCCGGACAGGAAGAGCATCCCGGCCATGCCCTGGAGTGACAGCAGGGGCAGGATTTCGGCGGTCAGCAGGCTGTCCTCCGGGGCACCGTTCAGGAAGGCCCGGATCGCCAGCACATTTGCCAGCGTCGTCAGCGCCAGGCCCGGGATCATCCAGAGCAGGATCCGGAAGATCAGGTACAGGCGGTGGCCGATGGCCTTCAGCCAGATGGCGGACCGGGACAGCGCGTCCTTCGGGGTGATCTCCAGGCCCCGGATCAGCTTCAGCTCGCTGGCGGTGCGGCCGGTGGAGAGGAAGGCCGTCAGCACCCACATCAGCAGACAGCCGCCGGCGATCGTCAGGTTGGGCTTCGCCGACGCCATCACGCGATCCGTCAGCGTGACGAGGTCGCTGTCCGCCCGGGCCGTGTCCTGAACGCCCGTCGCCGGACGAGCGTCGTCCTGCGCGCTTTCCGCCGACTGGGTGTCGCCCGGTGTGCCGGCGATCGGCAGATCCGGGGATTCATCGGTGATGACGGTGTCCGTCAGGGTGCCGTTCTGAACGCCGTTGACCAGCGCATATAGGGCTTCGTAATCGCTGTACAGCGCCCGCTGCACGAAGGCCTGGAAGAGCATATAAAACAGCATGGACGCCAGGGCGATCACCAGGATGGCGCTCCGGTTCCGGGCGATGGCGAGGCGGGCTTGCAGCCTGAGGATCGGGTTGGGAAGGGTGGGTTTCACGGATCAGGCCTCCTTGAAAGGTTGTCCGGCGGGCTCGGGCGGCAGGACCAGCCCGAAGACCGCCCAGGCCATGGGTGAGGTCAGGCAGACGGAGAAGGTGAAGAATCCCTGGGCCAGCCAGCAGAGGATGCACCCGGCCAGGACCCGGCCCTCGTCGCCGCGGCGGCGGCATCGCGCCAGCAGCAGCGCCGTCAGGGCCAGGTACAGCGCGAGCCCGGGAATGCCCCCGGACACGCCCTGCCAGAGAAACTGGTTGTGGGGGTTGTCAAACGTCTGTTCCAGGGCGATGCCCAGCCGGGCCATGACGCCGGGCGCCGCCGCCTGGAAGCCGTCCGGCCCGGTGCCGAAGACGGGGTGCTCCCCGATGATCCCCAGCGCGGTCCGCCAGGCCCCCAGGCGCTCGGACCCAAAGCAGTCCAGCCCGCGGCCGTTCAGCAGTTCGTGGGCTTCCCACAGGCCGCCGGCCTGCTCCGGCACCGGCAGCAGCGCCACGACGGCCACGGCCAGCGCGCACAGAAGGAAAAGGATCGGCAGCGCCGCCCTCCGGGGGCAGGCCCGACCGGGATGCCGGCGCAGCAACATCGACAGGCTCCCTGCCGTCAGACCCGCTAGGCCCACCGCCAGCGGCGCGCGGCCCCGGGGGAGGGCCAGGGTGATGTCCGCGGTGCCGTCCAGCCACGGCAGGCGGACGCTCAGCCGGATCAGCACGCACAGGCAGGCCAGGGCGGCCAGCAGCAGGCTCCGGATCCGGATTTCCGGCCTGCGCAGCGCCAGAAAGAGGACCCAGAGGGACAGGACCCCCATGGCGATCCAGCCGGCCTGGACCCCGGTCATCAGCATCAGCTCAAAGCCCAGCAGCCCCGCGGCGCAGCAGACGGCGTTTGCCCGGCCGCCCTTCATAAGCCAGGGCAGCAGGAGAAAGGGGACCAGCAGGGACAGATACCCGATGTTCATGTCGATGTTGCCGATGGTGCCCTGAAACTCATAATTGGTCCGGACCGAGAACTCTTCGGGGTACAGCCCCAGAGGGTTCAGCCCGGCGTATTGCAGGGCCGTGACCAGGGCGAACAGCGCCAGCCCCCCGGCCGCGGCCCATCGCAGGAGGTCCGTCCGGGGCGCGTACAGCCCCATGGCCACGAAGACCATGGCGTACAGGATCAGCGCCAGCAGACCCTCGTGGCGGCCGCAGCCCGTCAGCCACGGCTGAAGCCGGCCCGTCCGCAGCAGCCCCTGTGTGCCGAGGAGGCCGCACAGCGCCATCCAGCCCAGCCAGGCTCCCAGCGCCCACAGCGGTCGCGCTCTCCGGAGGGAAGGCCGGGCCGCGGGACCCATCAGGGTCAGAGTGAGCGTCAGCGCCAGTCCCGCCGGCGCCATGACGGCCAGGACGCACCATTTGGCCTCGGTGATGCGGTCGTAGGCGAAGTCCGAGATCAGCGGAGAGACCGCCAGCCAGAAGATCCCCAGCCCCGTGGCGGCCCACGTGCCGATCCGCCTGTCCGTCTGCGCGCCCAGACCGCACCGCCTCCTTCCGCGCCTCCGCGGCTGTCAGCAGTATAACACAGCTTTTCCCGATATGCAATTCCCGGAAGCGCCGGCGCGGTCCGCGGGGCTTACGCATGAATGACAATTCTGTGAATAGAAGCACAACGGAATGCTCTCTCGTCCGCCGGATAGGTGACCTCATCCACCG
>JBGVCH010000127.1:0-11932 GCA_045226335.1 Christensenellales bacterium
GATGTAGGAATCGCTGGTCGGTGAGATCCGGATCACCTGACCGTGGAACATATTGACCAGCGGGTAATACTCGCCCTCGGGATCACAGATGATCACGTCATCGTCCGTCAGCAGGATCACATTGGCGATCTCACGCTTGGCAGCGAAGGACTTGCCGGAGCCGGGCGTGCCCAGGATCAGCCCGTTGGGATTCTTCAGCCATTTCCGGTCCACCATGATCAGGTTGTTGGACAGGGCATTCAGGCCGCAGTACAGGGCTTCCCGGCTGCTCTGGAACAGCTCCTGCGTGGTGAAGGGCACAAAAATAGCGGTGGACGATGTGGTCAGTCCCCGCTGAATCCGGATCATGTTGTGCCCCAGCGGCAGGCAGGACACCATGCCGGCCTCCTGCTGGAAGTCCAGGGGAATCAGCTGGCAGTTGTGCTGCTGGGCCAGGCTCTGCGCCTGCTTCACGTTCAGGCTGAGCTGCTTTTTGTTGTCCGCCGTGTTCATTACCAGGAAGGTGATGAGGAACATGCGCTCGTTCCGGCTCTGCAGATCTTCCAGCAGCTTTTTCGCCTCGCCGCCGTAGGTAGCCAGGTCGCTGGGAATGATGTCCATGTCATACCCGGAGCGGACGGCCTTCTTCTGTTCCTCGATCTTCATCTTGTCCAGATCGGTGATCTTCCGCTTCACATCCTTGATGGCCTCAACCTGATCGATCGCCTGGATGTGCAGGGACACGATCAGGCTGGATTCCATGGCGAGGAAGTCCGCCAGGCACCGGTCGTTCAGATCGGCGGCCAGGATCGAGAAGAAGCTGACCGCGCCCTGCTTGCTTCCCATGCCGAAGGTGTTCTTCGCCCGGAAGTCAAAGGAGGACGGCGCAATGAAGTCCTTGGTGGAGAGCCCCGTCGGGGCCAGCCATTTCCAGTCAAACTGGAAGGGGGCCTGGGTGTCCATGTGGAACATGCCGTGCATCAGCCTCAGGCGCTCCCGGCCATCCAGCGGGATCGCGGCCACGCCCAGACGCTTGAAGTTGTTCAGCAGATCAATCTCGATCCGCTCCAGGCGCGGCTTGGCGGCCTTGTAATTCTCCGCCTCGACGCCGAAGGTGATGAACTTGGTCTTGGTCAGGCCGTTGTTGCCCTTGGCCAGCTGGTTCTGCAGCATCTCGGCATACTCATGCCGGACGTCGTTGAAGCCGTCGTCACGGTCGGGAATGACGATGCTCTGCTCGAAGGTCTCCGCGCTGGCGGTCAGGTTCAGGAAGGAAAATTGCAGGTGAATGCTGGAATCGAAGTAGTTCAGGAAATCACACCAGCCCTCAAAGATCGACGTCTTGTCATCGTTCTGGGCAAGCTGGTAGTTGATGTCCTGGAACTGAATGGTCTTGGTGTAGTAGCTGTCCGTGACCCGGCAGATGCCATCCGGCCACATCCGCTGGTACGGAATGGTGGCCTGCGCGGTGCGCGGACCGTTCTTTGTCTGCCGCTGACTGCGGGCCATGAGGGCCTGCAGCTGCTTTTTCTCAGACCGGGTGAGGCGGATCCTTTTGCCTTCCGCCTTCTCCCGGCCCTTATCGCTTGTCTTTGCCATGGAGAATCTTATTTACCTCCTGTCGGTTGCGGATGTTCTGTTCCACCGCGGCATAGAAGTTCTCCGTCTCGTACACCCGTGTCCGGGGCCGGATGAAGCGGGCCCGGATATAGTGCTTCAGGAGAACCTCCAGGGGCTGTCCGTGCCGCTCAAACATGGCGAACATGAAGAACGGCAGCATCACGATGATCATGAGCGCTGCCGCCATGCTGACCCCGATGGCGTCCTTGGTCAGGAAGAACAGAGGCACTCCCACCAGCGCGCCAAGGCCGAAGCAGATCACCTGGCGCTTGGTCAGATTGAACAGGAACTTGGATTTGACCCTTGTCAGGTCCTTGGGTACCGGTACATAGGCCATGGCCTATCCCTCCTTTCCGTAACAGGGCGGATTGCGCCAGCGGCAGTCCCGCTGGCGCTCCGGGAGAATCTTGCCCCGCTGGTCCCGGCTGCCCTGACGCTTGGGCTTGCGCCTGCGCAGACGCTCATGCCGCTTGGGGCTGCCTGTTTTTCCCGTCTTCTGACCGAAGGCGGAAATGGAGAATGTCGGTTTATTCATTTCACGCATAGGCCGCTCCTCAGGCTTAATGGGCATTGAAGACAGACTTCGCCACACTGCTGGACTTGAACAGCGTGAAGCACAGGAGCACGGTGTAGCCGATGCACGTCCACAGCGCCGCGCTGACGTCGCTGCCCACAGTGATGTTCTGCACCAGCACCGCGTAGATGCCCACGCACACCATGATGAGGAACGCCTGGAAGCCCAACGCGAAGAGGGAGCGCAGATAGTTCTGGCCCATCTGCCCCCATTCCCGGTTCACCATGGTAGCCATGGGGATCGGCGCGACGGACGTTACCATGTAGATCTCGATCATGCGTCCATACACGATGATGAAGATGCAGATACTGAGGATCCAGGCGATAATGCCCATGAGGGAAGACTGGAACCACAGCCCGAACAGCGGGCCGATATCCATCTCCATCAGGCGCGCCTCCATATCGCCCAGGATGGTGGACACGTCCAGCGCCGTCTCTCCGATGATCACGCCCGCCGCCTGGCTCACCACATGCTGCGCCACATCGAACACGGCCATCACGATGTTCCAGGTGTTGGTCACGATGAGCACCGCCGCAAAGGTCTTGATGATCCATTTGAAGAAAATGAACGTCTCAAAATCGTGCATGTTGTTGCGGTCGATCAGGAGCTGGATGAGTTCCATGCACATGACGAAGGTCAGGATAATGCCCGCGATGGGCACCACGACATTCTCCGACAGGCTCCGGATCATGCTGAAGATGCTGCCGTTGAACGCCTGGGGCGTTTTGCCCACCGTGGCCGCCACATCCGATACGCGCGTGTTGATGCTGTCAAACAGTCCGGAAAGATTGCTGACGATGCCGCCGACCAGGAGCCCTTTCAGCCATTCTGTGATTTTGTCCCAAATAAAGTTCAAAGGGCATCCCTCCCGTTTCGTAGGTTAAACTGGCAGTCGTTTGGTGAAAGCCAGTTCTCAGTCCTCATGTCACGAAAAATGTATGATATTCGTGACATGAAGGCGGCTCCGTGCCATTGCGCCTCAAGCGGAAATGACACGGAGCCAGGGAGAGCTTATCAGCCGAAGAGGCCGCTCAGCAGGGGAACGAGAGTGGTGCCGATCAGGGCGACACCGCCGCCGGCCATTAGCTGCTTAATGCCCTGAGACTTCGCGCCGGGGTTGTCGTTGCCATAACCTTCCAGCAGATTCACGACGCCCCAGATGCCGAGACCGGCACCGATGGCGATCACGAGGGTCTGCAGAACGGTTACGGCAGAAGAGAAGAAAGCCATACACATACCTCCTTGTACGTGAAAGGGCCGCCGTTTCCGGCAGCCCTGGGTGAATGCCCGTTCGGACTGGCAGCGCTCTTCACTGCCACGACAGGCTGTTTTGTGTATTCAGTTGTCAGTGAGACCGTCAGAGGAGCGTGTCATATCCATCCGCCAGCCGCTGGGACTCGTCGGTCATATCCTCCAGAAACGCCTCTTCATCCTCTTCTGTCACATCCATTTCCATGACCTGGTATTCCTCTTCCAGGCGGAGTTTCATCTGCTGATGCAGGTACATTTCGATGTGGAAGGCGTTTCTTGGATCGGAATCAGACAGATACCGGTAGTTGGGGTGCGCCGTGATGTCGTACTTGTCCGAGAGGAAGGGCCGGACGCCGCGCAGCTGCAGAATACACTTGCCGCCGTCCATCACGGCCAGCTCGTCCATGGACATCAGGCTCTTGCCAAGCTTCTGATAGGTCAGGCTGTGGGAGACCTCCCGCCCCCGGCTTTCGCCGGTATTGAAGGTGTCGATGGTCTCCTTGCCCAGCAGCTCCTCCATCTCCTTCAGGGTGGTCTTTTCCTTGCCGCCCAGGAACAGCAGCGTGTCGCAGTTGCCCACGATGGTGTCCGCGTTGTCCTTGTAGATGGCCTTCAGCTGGGACTGTGCCTGCAGCACAATGCAGGCGGAAATCTCCCGGCTCCGGATGGTGGCGATGAGCTTTTCAAAATTCGGGATCTGCCCGATATTGGCGAACTCATCGATCAGGCACCGCACATGCACCGGGAGCCTTCCGCCGTACACGTCATCCGCTTTCTCACAGAGCAGATTGAACATCTGGCTGTAGGCCATGCTGATCAGGAAGTTGAAGCTGGAGTCCGTGTCCGACATGATCAGGAACAGCGCGGTCCGCTTGTCCCCGATGGTATCCAGGTGCAGTTCATCATAGGCCGTGATGTCCCGCAGCTCCTGAATATCGAAGACCGCCAGGCGCGCGCCGCAGCTGACCAGGATCGACTTGGCCGTCTTGCCGGCGGCCATGCGGTACTTGGCGTACTGCCGGACAGCAAAGTGTCCCGGCTTTTCCCTGGCCAGCTTTTCAAACGCCAGGTCGACCTCATTCCGGTAGTCCTCATCGTCCTCCCGGACCTCCATCTTGTTCAGCATGTCGATCAGCTCGGAGAAGTTCTGCCTCTCCGGCGGCAGCTCGTAGTGGATGTAGCCGATCAGGGCGATGTACAGCAGCGTCTCCGCCTTCACCCAGAAATCCTCGCCGGCCTTGCCCTCTCCCTTGGTGTTGGAGATCAGCACGGTGACAAGCTTCAGGATGTCCTTTTCGCTGTGGATGTAGGCGAAGGGGTTGTAATGCATCGACTTGCTGAAGTTGATCGTATTGAAGGCCCGGACCTCATATCCTGCGGCGACCAGGAGCTTTCCGGTTTCGACGATCAGCGTTCCCTTCGGGTCGGTCACCACGATGGAAGTGCCTTTCGTCTTCGTGCACTGCATGATGTTCGGCTTGATGAAGAACCGCGTTTTGCCGGAGCCGGAACCGCCCACAACCAGCACGTTCTTGTTCCGGGCATTCCGGGGATCCTTGGGGCGACTGCGCATGGTCAGGCTTTCCGTCTTCGTCAGGATGATGTTGTTCCACGGATCCGGATCGATAAACGGCGCGATGTCCGCGTGCGTGCCCCAGCGGGCGGAGCCGTACTCGATGTTGTGCCGGTACTTCTTGGCGTTCTTGCCCTTCTGGTAGACAGCGAACCGGAGCAGACCCCCGACCAGCAGCCCAACCAGCAGATCCACGGGATGGAAGCTGGGCAGCAGGGACTGAAAGGCCGCCGAGAAGCCGTCCAGCAGATGCAGCAGCTTCTGGGAAGCGTCCACGCCTTCCGCCAGCCGCCAGGCCTCGCCAAGCTTTGTGGCATAGAGGCCGATCAGGACATAGGGCAGATTCAGGATCAGCTGCTTTTTGAGCCGCTGTGTGTTCATCGCTGCTGTCCTCTCTCCCTGGTCCGGTGCCGTCTCCTGTCGGGGCTCAGCTCGCCCAGCGGATCCACCACGGCCTCGATGGGCGCGCGCGTCCTGCGATGCTTTCTCGCGAACTCCGCCGCGTAGGCAGCCATTGCCTGATCGATGGCCGCCCGGTCACGGGCTTTGAAGAACAGCATGTACCGCTGCTTTCCATCCGGCGAGACGCCTTTTTTGATGGCATAGTCCACGCCGTACTGTTTGGCGATGCGGTCAAACCTTCTTACCTCGGCCTTGTCCGCCAGCTCGGTTTTCTCCACGCCCTGATTCTGTTCAATGAGCTCCCTGACGGTCTGCTTGCCCTGGGGCTTGATGTCCTGGCGCTCCTTATGCTCCTTCATCTTGTTTCTCGAATAATTGAGAAACTTCGTAAAGGCGGCGGCCAGGGTCCGCGCGGTCAGCTTGCTGGAATTGATGATCAGCGTGACCGATTTGTTTTCAAGATCTTCCTGCGTGATGATCACCTCCCGGTGAAGGAAAGGACCCGGGGACGCTTATCCGGCATCCCCGGGTCCGGAAGAAACCGCTTTTCAACGGTTCCTTCGGGAACTGCGCTGTCACGACGCCTTCTGCCGACGACGGCGGCGCACCAAGCCGACGATCCCGCTGGTGACCATCACGGCGAGGCCAACCCACATGATGCCGGTAACCGCCAGGTGCACGCCAGTCTGGATTGTGGTGTAATTGACCAGCCTCCGCATCTGCTCCGGTACGGCGTAGTACGCGTCCAGTTTGACCCTGATGACCTCGCCGGTCACGGTAAAGCCCTCCAGGGTTTCGATCTCCCGGATCAGGTAGGTGCCGGGCTTCAGGCCTGTGAAGCGGACAATGCCGTCCTTGTCGGACTCCGCGGTGCCCATCTCCTTGCCGCTCTCGTCTTCCAGACGGAACTTCACACCGGCCAGGGGCTGACCGGAGCTGTCCGTCTTGATGAACTCATAGTGGTCGGGAATGTTCACGCACAGAATCGGCTTGGGTTCCGTCCAGCCGTCACCCACGCGGAAGCGGACGTCCTCCATGCGGCTGTAGCCCTCAGGGGCAGCCGTTTCCCGGATGATCCACTCGCCGTAGTCAAACCGGTGGAAGGTAAACACGCCGTCAGCGTCGCTGACCGCGGTTTCCACCTTTTCCATGGTGGTCGCGTTCCAGAGCGTGAACTCCACGCCGGGCAGGGGCTTGCCGGAGGGATCGGACTTGATGCACATGATCTTCTTCTCCGGGTTTACCACCGTCGCGGCGGGCTCCTCAGTGTTAGCATAGCCCTCGTCAATGCTCAGGCTGATCACCTCATGGGTCATCAGGTAGCCTTCCGGAGCGGAAAGCTCCCGGATGGTGTACTTGCCATAGTCAGCACCGATAAAGCGGGCCAGACCTTCCGCGTCAGAGACAGCGGTCATGACCAAACGGCCCTTGCTGTCATACAGCCCGAACTCCGCGCCCTGCAGGGGCGTGCCGTTCTGGTCGGTTTTCCGGATCAGGATCACGGACTGGACGTTCACCAGCGTGGCCACAGGCTTCTTCGGATTGACAAAGGTGCCGTCCACCGTAATGGGCACCGCCGTGGTGTTCAGCAGGTAGCCGGGCAGCGCTTTGGTCTCCCGGATCTCATACTGGCCATACGGGATCTTTTCAAAGACAGCCAGACCATCCTCACCGGTGACGGCTTTCGCCTGCAGGGTGCCGTCCTGCCTGAAGAGACCGAACTCCACGCCAGTGAGAGGACGATGCTTTTCGTCCTCCTTCCGGATGCTGAACCGGGTATAGTCATCCGCGACCGCCGTCTTTCCGACGATCTTGCCTTCCTGGCTGATGGAGAAGGACAGCTCTGTCACAGACAGCTCATAGCCTTCCGGAGCCAGGACTTCCCGGTAGGTATAGGAACCGGGCACCGCGGGGAACGCGGGCAGATAACCGTCCTCACCGGTATAGCCCTTCAGCACAATGATTCCGTCGCTGTTTCTGATCTCGATCAGGGTGTGCGGCAGGTAATCCGATCCGGTCAGGTCGGTCTTGGAAACCCTGACTTCCGCGTGAATCAGGCGGTTCAGGACAGGCTGCTCAAAGGCCAGCCGCATTTCGCCATCCTGGATCTGCGTGTCCGCCGGGAGGCTGAACACGCGTGGATTGGGATTCAGCGTCCAGCCCTCAGGGCCGGAGAGCTCCCGTACCTCATACGTTCCCGCCGGGAAGCGGCCATAGAAGGAAACCGCGCCGTTCTTGTCCGAGATGGCGGTGGCCATCAGGGAACCGGCGTTCAGGGAACCGGACCTGCTGTTCAGCTGATCCATGCAGAAGAGGCCGAACACAAAGCCCTCGCCGGGTTCAATCGCCAGCGTAGTAGTGACCATGCCGTCCGCGTCGGTCACGGTGGACAGGACTTCCTTTTCCTTCTTCAGGCTGATCCTTGCCGGCATGAGTTCATTGCTGGCCGCCAGGGTGACCGTGAGCACCGGCGTCTCATGATCCCGCGCTTCCAGCACCACATCAAAGCGAGTGCTGTCAAAGGCATAGCCGTCCGGTGCGGAGACCTCGGTCACATAGTAGTGGCCCAGGGGCAGGAGCTTGCTCTGATCCGTCTTCTCACCGGTGGTGACAATGGTATCGGCCAGATCACCGGACCTGAACCATACCGTGCCGTCCTTGCCGACGATGTCTTCCACGGCACGCACCTCAAACACGGCCCCTTCCAGATACCCTGTCCCATAGATCGGCGTGTACACCAGATTTCCAAAGGGATCCTGATGCTCATTGAAGCCCGTCAGGACAGGCCCCTGCTTCTCGATCTGGATCAGGCCCTTCACCGGCGTGTTGGTGATCGCGATTTCCGCCGTGCCCGCCTCAGCGAAGGCCATGGCAGGGATGGTGAGCAGCAGCAGGAGCAGAGCAATCAGGAGGACCGGCGTCTTGTTTTTTGTGATATACATCCGTTATACCTCATTTCTCTGTTGGCATGGAACGAAAAGGGGCAGCGGAGAAGCCCGCTGCCCATAACGTTCCATGCGCCGGGTTACTTCGTGCTGCCTTCGGTGTCCATGGGAATGCGGACGCGGACCGTGTATCCCTCGTCCAGATAGTTGTCCGGGACGCTGGTCTCCACGATCTCATACTCGCCCCAGGTCAGCAGCGGAGTTTCGGCGATGCCATCCTTGCCGGAGGTCAGCACCGCGACAACCTCGCCGTTGTTATCCCCGTTGTGGGAGGGCAGGCCGGAAACGCGGGTCACGGTAAAGACCGCGCCGGGCAGGGGCATGCCTGTTTCGCTGTCGGTCTTCACAATGCGGATCTTGCCCTGAATGGGCTTGTTGGTCACCGTCCGGGTAATCGTCTCATCCATGCCCAGGGTAATGACCTCGCTCCAGAGTTCATCGGCATAGCCGGTGGGATTCTCGCGCTCCTTCACCAGGTAGGTGTTCGGGAACAGGGCAGGGGATTCAGCCGTGCCGCTCTTGTCGGTGACAATGGTCACCACCAGATCGCCGGGATTGCCGTCATCGTCAACTTCATAGATGTCGAACTGCACGCCCGCGATGGGATGATCGTCCAGCTCGTCTTTCTTCAGGATCGTGATGCGGCCAGGCGCGGGCTGGTTGATGACAGTGGCCAGCAGCTTACTGGGGTTCACATAGGTGCCGTCGATCACGATGGACCATTCCTCATCGGAAGCGTGATATCCGCTGGGAGCGCTCAGTTCACGGATGGTGTAGCTGCCGTAGGGGATCTTCGAGAACAGCACGATGCCGTCCGCGTCCGAAACGGCTTCCTGCACCTTATTGCCCTTCTCGTCAAAGAGGCCGAAGACCGCACCGGGCAGCGGCTCATCGCTGTCGGTCGTCTTCATCAGCATAACCTTGTTGACTTCATTGCGGATTTCCGTCTCGCCGGTTACCTTGCCGTCCGCGCTGACGGTAAAGGTCAGGGTCTCCACGTTCAGGGCATACCCGCTGGGCGCGTAGGTCTCCTTGAACGTGTAGGTGCCGGGCACCACGGGGATGTCCGGGATCTCGCCATTGGCGTCGGTGTATTCGCGGCAGATGACCGTACCGGTCGAGTCATAGACCTCGATCAAAGCGCCGGGGAGGCTGACCTTGCCGGTGATATCCTTCTTGGTGATCGTCACGGGCGTGTAGATGAGGCGGTTCAGGATGGGCTGGGCCAGCACGACGTCAATCACGTCCTCCTCGGAAGACATGTTGGCGGAGGTCAGCTTCACAGGATACTTGTCCGCGCTCTGCAGATAGCCCGCGGGAACGGAGAGCTCCTTGAGGTAGTAATCCCCGTGAGGATACATGCCGGAGAACACGAGAAGACCGTCGGCGTCGGTCTTGCCGGTGGCCATGAGCGTTCCGGCGGGCAGTTTCTGATTGTCGCCATAGGTGATGACGCTGCTGTTGTACAGGCCGAACACAAAGCCCTCGCCGGGAACGGTCTCCACTTCCTGGTGGATCATGCCTTCCTCCGTCTCTGTGCGCGTCAGCGCTTCCTTCTGCTTCCGCAGGGTTACGCGGACAGGCAGGTAGGTGTTGGAAGCGGATACCCGGATCTCCACAATGGCCGTCTTGCTGTCCTTAGCGGCAAGGGTCACGTTGTAGGGCCTGCTGTCGAAGATGTATCCGTCAGGGGCGGAAATCTCCGTCAGGTAGTAATGGCCCAGGGGCAGGATCTTGGACTTCACCGCGCCGGTACCGCTGGTGGTCAGCGTTTCGACCAGGTCGTCCTTTTGGTAGAAGACAGTGCCTTCCTTGCCGACGATATCCTCGGCGGCGCGCAGTTCAAAGACCGCGCCTTCCATGTACCCGTCCTGATAGACGGGCCTCATCAGGGTATTGCCGAACTCGTCCGTCTCATCGGCAAAGCGGACCAGCTGCAGGCCGGTCTTCTCCAGCACGATATCGCCCTGGACCGGCGTGTTGGTCACGTTCAGAACAATGGTCACCGGCTCGTCGTCGGCCAGGACCGTGGGCACCTGAAAGCAGGTCATCAGAATGACAAGGGCAAAGCCCAGATGCAGCATTCTCTTCATGAAGTTCATGTCGTTTCCTCCCGATCATTCGATCTTGACAATTGTAGTAAATCCGGAGTCAACATAGCCCTCAGGCACTCCGGTTTCCGTTACCTGATACTCGCCCCAGACCAGCCAGGACGTTTCCGCGATCCCGTTTTCGTCCGTTGTGATCACCGCGACCACCTTGCCGATGTTCGTGACGTCATAGGAGTCCGGCCCGGAAAGGCGGGTGATGGTGAACACAGCGCCGGCCAGCGGCTGTCCCGTCACAGTGTCGGTTTTCATGATCCGGATCTTTCCGAGGATGGACTTGTTCGCAAACGTGACCGTACTGGTGGTGCCGGCTGTCACTTCGACCTCCCGGGACGGTTTTGCCGCCAGCTGGAAGCCCTGAGGCGGCGTTTTCTCACGCACCGTATACTTGCCCGGCTGAAGGCCGGTGAACAAGGCGATGCCGTTGGCGTTGGTGGACGCGGTCGCGATCACGCTGCCCGCGCTGTCCAGCAGTTCAAACACGGCCCCCTTCAGAGGCGTCCCATCGGTCATGGTCTTGGTGACCTGGATTTCACCCTGGCTCAGTTCAAAGACCAGCGTCGCGCTTTTCAGAGGATAAGGATGCCCATAGAGGGGGACCATGATCTTCTGAATGGAAACGGAGGGAACGCCCACCAGGAAATTCGCTTCCTCGTCATCCGAGGAAATGGATTCCATGTCAACGCTGAACAGGCTGCGGGACGAGGTGACCCGGATAGTGTCGCCGCTTTTCGCGTAGTAGTAGTCGCTGTCCGAGCCGCCGGTATTCCCCGTCAGGGTTCTGCTGGCAATCTTCGGAATGCGGATCAGGTCAGCGTCCGTTCTCAGCGTCGCGGTGCCGATATACTGATCCCCGGAAATGCTGGTGCTCATGTTGGACACGGTGATGTCCCCGGTGATCCTGGAACGGGCAATGCCGTTCTCTGCCAGCCAGCGGGCATAGGTCAGGTATACAGCCGGCGCGCCGCCGGAGAAGCTGTAGAAGTTGTCCATGTTCCAGTAATCCCGGACATACTGCGCGCCTTCCAGCTGCTTGATGACCTCACGCATGGCAAACTGTCCCGCGACACGGCTCCAGACCTCATTGTTGGCGTCCGAGCGGTTCAGGGCCATGAAGGGATAGGTGTGGCGCAGCACCCAGGCCAGCGCGTGCATGGTGGATTCGCTGTAGCGCACACCGGTGGTACCGCCATAGTTGGAATCGTTCACGAAGGTATCCATGTCCACCAGAACATAGGGGCCTTTCGGCTGCTGGTTGGAGCCGGAGCCCTCACCGGGACCGGACAGCTTGTGCTCCAGGCAGAACACAGTGAAGCCCTCCAGATAATGAGGCGTGGCGTATATAATGCCGTGATCCGTGGACTTTGCGATCTGCGGATACTCGCTGTCATGACCGGAAGAGCCATACAGACCCGACTGCCACTCATAGAACCCGCCGATGCTGCCGTTGATGTTCTTCAGGGTAAAGCCGTTCATGGGC
>JBGVCH010000128.1:0-31815 GCA_045226335.1 Christensenellales bacterium
ACAGGGCTTACGCATGAATGAAGATTCTGTGAATGGAGTCTTAACGGAATGATTTCGCGTCAGGCCGATGGACGACCTCATCCACCGCTGCGGCGGTCCCCCTTCCCCTTTCAGGGGAAGGAAGAGGTAATAAAGTAACTAAAAACTTCCCCTGAAAGGGGAAGGTGGCCTGCGCACATACATTTTCACATGACAGCTCTGCTTGCTTGCGCAGGCCGGATGAGGTTATTGCGGCGATTGCGACCGCTGTTCTATTCATGCGTAAGCTGTGGAAAAACGGAGCCCCGGCGAGGAAGGAGACGGCGCGAAAAAGCCGCCCGGCTGCCCGGACGGCTTCGCGTTTCCGTTGCCTTACGCTCCCTTGAGGGCGGCGTAGACCTGGCGGAAGGAATCCTTGATCTTCAGCTGCAGGTCCACCAGGCCGCCGTAGGGGCTGACGAGGTTGTAGTCGTAATTGCCCTTGGGGGCGCCGCTGTCCCGGAAGCCCCAGATGGACACGGCCACCAGCGGGTTCTTCTCCCCGTCGTACAGGTCCATGAACATCCGGAACAGGTCCGCGTAGAAGGCGGCGTGGGCGTCGGCCTGCTCCGGGTCGAAGTTGCGCACGGCCATCTCCGTGACCTGCACTTCGAGCCCTTCCGCCGCGTAGCCCTCGATGGCCTGCCGGAACCAGTCGATGTGCTCCGGGATCAGGCAGCCCTCCTGCACGCCGTAGCCGCCGATGTAGCCCTGCATGCCGATGCCGTCGATGAGCCACATGAATTCCCCGTCGTCGTTCTGGGCATAGCTGTTGATGCTCCGGGCCAGGTTGAGGATGGCTTCGGCCTTCTCGGGGAAGTAGGCGTTGTAGTCGTTGTAGTACAGCTTGGTGTCGCAGCCCAGCTCCGTCACGATCTCCCGGGTCCAGAGGAAGGCCAGCTCCACGTAGTCGTCCCCCAGGTACTTCTGGAAGAGGTTGGGGGCGCCGCTGCGCAGGGTGCGCAGGTGGCGGGGATCGCCGGAGGCATACTCGCCGGCGCTGTCGCCCACGGCCTCGTTCACCACGTCCCAGCAGTAGACCACACCGGGGAACTTCTCCTCAAAGTGGCGCACCACCTCGTGGATGTAATACCGGGTGCGGGCCATCACGGTCTCGCGGTCGGCGTAGGGCTTCGCGCTGTCGTAGTCCTCGTGGAAGAACCAGTCGCACATGTAGGCGTCCCACACCAGGGTATGGCCCCGGACGCCCAGTCCGTGGGCCTGGGCCCATTTCACCATGGCGTCCGCCTGGGTGTAATTCATCACCGGCATGCCGTCCGCCGCGTTCTTCGAAGCGCGCTCGTCCAGCAGGGAATAAGCCTTCATCTCGTTGGTGCAGGTCATGCTGTTGAAGTGCTTCAGCACGAAGGCGGTGTAACTCCGGTCGTTCAGGTTCCAGTAGGACATGGGAGCGCCCAGCTTGAAGCCGTAGGCCTCCGTCAGGGTGTACAGGGGCTCATACTCCTCCTCGCCCAGGGCCAGGCAGGGCAGCAGCAGGGCCAGCGTCAGTATCAGAGCAAACATCCGGCGCAACATTCAACATCCTTTCTTCGGACTGATTCCGTGACGGGCTCAGTACCCGTATCCGGTGGAGTCAACGGCTTCCGATACAGCTTCCGTTACGGCAGCCGGCACGTCGGTGGCGACGGGGATTTCAACCACCGCTTCCTCCACCACCGGTTCCGGGGTGGCGGACGGCGCAGCGGTGTCATCGATGCCGAACTGCTCCTTCAGGTAGTCCAGGTCGACTTTCTGCAGGCTGTCTTCCCGGTCGGACAGCTTCGTCACGCTGGTGGACTGGCGGCCGGTGCTCAGGGTGCCGATGGTGCTGCCCCTGGCGTCGGTGACGGTCAGCGTCCAGAACTCGTTGTTCTGCCGGAGCGTGGCTTTGCCCGCCAGCTGCTCGGTGCCGTAATAGTCCATGGTGTAGAGCTGCACTTCATCGTCCGATTCGGCCCGGACCCGCGCGTAGACCTTGTTGTCGCTGAGGACCACCAGGTCGCTGCCCTCGTAGGCCAGCTCCACGGTGTGGGTCTCCTGCCGATTGCCGCCGTAGGAGTCCCAGGTGTCGATCCGGACGGTCAGCGTGAGGGAATCAAAATCGCCCTTGTCGTTCAGCGCCAGCTGCAGTTCGTAGCCGGTTTCACTGTAATAGCTGTATTTCTTCAATTCTTCCGTCCGCTGACGATACTTCTCGATGAACTGATCTTTGGTCTCTTCCCAGCCCTTCTTGACGGATTCCGCTGTGACGGCTCCGCCTTCCGGAATGCCGAAGACCTCCCGGAAAGAGGTGTCCAGGCTTTCGTCGCCGACATGCAGCAGGCTTTTCAGAGGCTCGGACTTGACCGCGCGATAGATGTTCATCAGCGCGTTCAGGGCCTTCTCGTCGCTGACGACAGCGTCCAGGTAGGCATACAGCACCTTATACCCGGTCTCGCTGTCCAGCGTGGCGGTGACGGTGTACTTGCCGTCCTTTGTCTCCGTCCGGACACATTCCCGCACAAGAACGTCGATCCCTTTGCCGTAGAGGAGCTTATAGTCCTCCAGGAGATTGGCCTTCTCTTCGCCCTCGCTCCCGGAAGCCCATTCGATGACCTTGTTCAGGTCGTCCAGGGTCATGTAGTAACCGCTGGTGCTGTCGGCGGCCCAGATCTTCTCATCGTCCATCTGGAACGTATACGTGGAGCCGTAGTAGCTGCCCGAGTTGGTCTGCAGCCAGGCGTTCAGGAGGCCGTCCTTCCGCTCTACCAGGGCCTGGGGACCCCGGGGAACCACCAGCTTCAGCTGCTGGGTGTCCAGGTCGATGGAACCGAGGTCTTTGAACAGGTTCACCAGGAACGTGTTGATGTGGCTGTTCTCGGCGCCGGCCAGGCTCAGGGAGCAAATCAGGGCCAGAGCCAGGATGAGAGACAGAGCTTTCTTCATGGTGTGATACCTCCCGGATCTGATTTTCACGTTACGGTGTGAAATGCCGGCTGCCGCCCGTCATCAGGGTGAAACGCCCAGCAAGGTCAACATATTGGAGTCCGTGATCTCGATCATGCCTTCCTGCCCGGACAGCGGTACAAAGGGAGCCGCGGCCTCGCAGCTCAGGGAGAACCCGCCGTCGAAGTCGCTGCTCAGCCACCAGAAGCCGCCCTCCTCCAGCCGGACCGTTCCCGCCTCGCGGAAGTCGACGCCGTCGTAGGACACGCTGACGGTCAGGGACCGGTCGTCCTCCGAGGAGACGCGGACTTGCCTGGACAGCCCCGAGCCGCCGATGACCAGGTCGGAGCCCTCATAGGCCATGCGGAAGGATTCCGTGCCGTCCGCCCGGAAGGCCTGCAGGCGGAGGAAATCGCCGTTCTCCGCCACGGTGAGGGCGGCGTTGACGGTGGTCCGGGTGTCATCGGCGCCCCGGAGCAGGAATTCCTCAATTTCGGCCCGGTGGTTCGCCCAGGTCTCATCCGAGGCGGTCGCGTCCGGGCCGAGGCCGATGAACCATTCGGCGGCGATGTTCACCTGTTTCCGGTCCCTGGACGAAATCGGCATGGACCGGCCGGCAAAGTGGTTCATCAGGACGGTGAAGGGCCGGAGCACCTTGCACCAGGCCTGATAGCGGGCCGGGTCATGGGCGATCCGGTCCACCCAGTCGCACAACGCGGTCATGGCTTCCGCTTCGGTGAGCCGGAAGGCGGCGACATAGCCGTCGGCCTCCCGGGTCTCCCGCAGACCCCTCTCCAGGAACAGGGAGACGAGGTCCCCCAGGGAATCCCCCAGGGCTTCGAGGTCGCCGTCGCTCAGCTTGTCAAAACTCGTGCCGGTGTACAGACCCAGCATGGACAGGCCGGCGTTGAGGATCTTCGTGATGCTGCTGAACTGCAGCCAGTATCCCTGGCCGTCGGGCAGCCGGACGGCGACGGACTTGCCGTTGAACTCGATCAGGGTCTCCTGTCCCTGCTGCAGGACCGTGAGCCGGGTCACGCCGCCGCTCTTCTCGAGCCGGTACGTGCCGTACTCACCGCCGTCCAGGACCAGCGCGCGGCTGTCCAGGTCTGTTTCCGCGATCAATGAGAAAACCTTTGTGAGGAAGGCGTTGATGTGCGCGTTTTCGGCGCCGGCGAGACTGCAGGTGAGCGTCAGCGCCAGGGTCAGCAGCAGGGACAGGAGTTTTTTCATCGTCTATGCCTCAGTGGGTCGGATGCTTAGTAGGAGTAGCTGTAGGAGCTGGTGCTGGTGGGGAAGATGAGGTTCAGCAGGTCGTCCTTGGTCAGGGTCTGGGTGACCTTGCCGGCCAGGGGCTCAAAGCCGGTCTGGGGGCCGTAGACCAGGGCGGCGGAGACGGTTTCCATGGCGGCCTTGCCGTCCTGGGTGGCGCTCAGGGTGACGGGGATGCGCCAGGTGTCACCGGCGTCCTCCAGCACGACGGAGGCGACGATGTTCATGGTGCTGGTGGAGCCGTAATAGGAGTATGTCTCATCGATGAGCAGCTGATACTCCGTGGGGGACACGAACTTGCCGGTGATGGTCATGTTCATGGCGTCGGACCACATGGTGAACTTCTCGCCGTCATAGGCATAGCCCGTGACGGAGGAGTAGCCGTAGGACGCTTGGGTCATTTCCACCTTGAAGTGCGGGATGTCGCCCTCCACCAGCTGATAGTTGCCGGTCACGTTCACGGTGTAGTTGCTGCCGTTGGCGATGGTGGCGGTGTAGACAATGCTGTCCTCGGAGGCGGCCATCTGGAAGGCCACGGAGATGCCGTTGGGGAGGCTGGCGGTCAGGGATGCGGTGAAGCCGTCATCCGTCAAAGCGCAGGACAGGTCGGCGCTGGCCACGGTGCTGCCCTGGGCGGTGACGTTCAGCTTGGCGGTCAGAGCCTTATCCGAAACGGCGCCTTCCAGGGTGATCTTGGCCTGCTGGTCGGGAACGTCCACGTTCAGGGCGAAGGTGCCCGCATTCAGATCGGCTTCGGCGTTGCCGGTGAAGGAGGTCCCCCGCACTTCGCCCATGAAGTCCGCGGTGATCTTGCTGCCGTTGGTGTAGACGTTCAGCGCCAGGTAGAAGACGCGCTGGCTGCCGGACCACACGTCATAGGTCGCGTGGAAGAGGTTGTCCTTCTGGAAGCCGGACACGACGTACTTGAAGCTGCCGCTGGTGATGACGCACTCGGTCTTGACGGTGCCGTCCTCCTCGGTGGTCATGGCGCCTTCCATGCGGAAGACCTCGGCGCCGTTGTTCTCGGCGGTCAGCAGGATCTTTATGCCGTCGGCGGCGTAGGTCAGGGTGCCGTCGATGACCAGGGTGGACTTGGTGGCCAGGATCTGCTCCTTCAGGGCGGGCCACTGTTCAGCCAGCTTTTCGGCGTTGGTGAAGGTGGGGCTGGGGCGGTAGTAGCTGCGGTTCATGAGGTAGGAGAGCAGGGAGCTCCAGTTGCTGCCCACGGTGATGAGGTTCATGTAGTCGGGGTTGGCCACGACTTCGTCGCCGAACTCGGCCAGGCCCTGCAGCATCTGCTCACCGGTGAGGTGGATCTTGATGGCGCCGGTGGAATAGTCCATGGAGATGCCGGGGGTGATGACTTTCTCCACCAGCAGGCCCAGCATGGCGCTCAGGGTGTCTTCCGGTTCGCCGCCGTAGATGAACATGTTGTACAGCTCCTGGAAAGCGGCCTCGATCTCGCTGGTGGGGATCTCGTAGACCTGGCCGTTGGCGCTGACCCAGAGGGTGTCCCGGCTCAGCTGCAGATCAGCGACATCCGGGATGTTCAGGTCATAGACGCCGTCCTTGGCCTGCAGGGTGGCGTAGGTTTTGCCGTCGGCCTCCAGGGTCAGGGCGTTCTTGGTAAGATCAACGCGGTTCAGCATGCTCTTCAGGTTTTCCGTGAAGGCGGCCTGGTTGGCGTCCTCCGCGAAAGCGGCCGTGAGGGTGAGCAGCATGGACAGCGCGACAATCAGGGAAACGATGCGCTTCATACAGTGGTTCCTCCCTTGTTCAGATTATTTATTCTCCGCAGGCGCAGGCCTGACAGAATCATGGGGATACGGCCTCCAGGAAGGAGACCATGACATAGCCCTCCGCGCTGTCGGTCCGGACGTGGACCCACAGGGAATCCTCGCAGGTCTCCAGCACCACCAGCCGTTGATGCTTGTACAGCCGCATCAGGATCTCCGCGGCGCTGTTGGGCTCGGCCCGGAGGTTGAGGCTGGAGTCGTCGGCGATGCCCTCCACCGAGGCCAGCCACGCGCCCTCCGGCAGCGCGCCGGTGACGGGCATCAGGGTGGGCCTGGGGGTGGGGGAGGCCGCCGGGGCCGGGGTGGCGTACAGGGCGGCGGGCAGGGTGGGCAGGGCCGGCGTCTCCGTGCCGCCCACCATCAGCTTGGATCCGGGGTAGTAGAAGGCCAGGATCTGGTCAAAGGTCATGCCGTGGTGGGCGGCCATCCACTGGGCGCCCCGCTGGCTCATGCCCACGCCGTGGCCGTACCGCCGCGCCTCCAGGCGGAAAGCGCCTTCCTCCTCCACCACGGTGACGACCTCGTTGTCCAGACCCGCGATGGACAGGTTCAGGCTCCGGATCAGGTCCGGGAAGAGGTCCAGGGACACCGTCACGCTGCCGCCGGAGACCCAGCCGCTGAGGGTGGGGGTCGGGGCGGGGGCCTTGGCGGTGGGCGGCGCGGTGACGGTCAGGTAAAACTCTTCGCCCTCCTCCTGGCCCGGGGTGACGTAGCGCCTGCCGCTCCAGGCAGCGGTGAGGGTCAGGGTGCCGCCCTTCACCACCGCGCCGGTGACGCTGTCCAGCCGCAGGTGGTCTTCCGCCGTGGAGAAGCCTTTCTCTTTCGCGCGCTTGCGGATGGCGGCCGACAGGGCATTATGAACACTCTCCGGCAGGCCGCTGCCGTCCTTCTGCAGGCGGGCGCGCTTCACCGGGCTCTCCGGGTTGGCCAGGTCGTAAGGGTCTTCTCCCTCGGCGTAGCAGGCGGGATTGTCCCGGCCGTTCCACACCTTGCCGGGCAGTTCGGTCCTTCCGCCGTTGGAGGCGGCGTAGTAGCAGACCGCCAGTTCCCCGTCGGACATGCACACCACCCCGGCGGTTTCCAGCACGGCCCGGGCGGCGTTGACGTTGGCGGCGCTGACGCCCCGGAACACCTGGTCGGCGGTGGTGTCGGTGACATCCCAGGCCCTGGCGGGGTCGATGTGGCTCAGGGCATAGGTTCTGGCGCAGACGGCCTGGGCCTTCAGGGCCTCCAGGGGGAAGCTGTCGCTCATCTCATAGGGCACCACCCCGGGGAGATACTCCTCCACCGGCAGGCTGAGGACGGCTTGCAGCTGGCCGCCGGTCACCGTCAGGGTCAGGTCGCCGGGATACAGATTGCCGCCCTCGGTGAAGCGGATGCCCGTCTCGGCCGCGCCGGAGGCGTGGCGGCGGAAAACCGCCTGGGTGCCGGTGCGGATGCTGACGTCTCCGGCGTACAGCACGATGGTCCCGCCGTGAATCTGAACGGTGACCCGGCTTCCGTCCCGGAAGGCGGCCTCCGAGGTGCCCCAGGAGACAGTGTAGGCGCCGCTGAACCGGAGATCGGCGCGGTCCGTAAAACCCGGCCGCTTCAGCAGCACCCGGATGCTCCGGACCGTGCCCGCCGAAAGGGCCGCGGGAAGCGGAAGCAGCAGCCCGCAGAACAGCAGACAGAGCAGCCTGAGGCGCCTTCTCATCTTCCCCGATCCTCCTGTGAGATTTCACCCCTCATCTTACCATATTATCCTTGGTTTGAAAAGGGGAAAACGGCGCGGATGTTGTAAAATTCGGCGAGACAAAACGCCCCGGAGGGCGTCTTGCGGAGGGGGATCACACGGGGAGCACGGCGGCCACGGTGTCCGCGGCGGCGGTCATCAGGCCGGCCCCGGCGGTCTCCGCCTGCCCTTTGTCGCAGGCGGCAGCCAGGGCGGGGTCGATGGGCAGCTGGGCCAGCAGGGGCAGGGAGTAGGCCTCCGCCACCTTCAGGCCCCGGCTCTCGCCGAAGGGATAGATGCGCTCGTCGCAGTGGGGGCATTTGAGCCAGCTCATGTTCTCCACCAGGCCCAGCACGGGGATATCCATCATGCCGGCCATTTTGACGGCCTTCTCCACGATCATGCCCACCAGCTCCTGGGGGCTCAGCACCACGATGATGCCGTCCACGGGCAGGGACTGGAACACGGTCAGCGGCACGTCGCCGGTTCCGGGAGGCATGTCCACGAACATGTAGTCCACATCGCCCCAGACCACGTCGGTCCAGAACTGCTTCACCGTGCCCGCGATGAGGCTGCCGCGCCACACCACCGGGTCCGTGTCGCTGTCCAGCAGCATGTTGACGCTGATGAGCCGGATGCCGCCCGCCGTGACGCCCGGCAGGATGCCGCGCTCGTCGCCGTAGGCTTTGTCCGTGTAGCCGAACATCCGCGGGATGCTGGGGCCGGTGATGTCCGCGTCCAGAATGGCGGTCTCAAAGCCCCGCCGGCGCATTTCCGCCGCCACGAGGCCGGTGACCAGGCTCTTGCCGACGCCGCCCTTGCCGCTGACCACGCCGATGACGTGCTTCACATGGCTGTACGCGTTGGTTTTGGCCAGCAGGGACTGGGGCTCCGCGCCCCTGGAGGGACAGTCCGCTCCGCAGGTGGAGCAGTCATGGGTGCAGTTTTCCGACATCTTTTTCTTCCCCTTTTTCTCTTGGTGCGATGGGATGATCCCGTCAATTCTGCTCGAGCATGGCCAGGATTTCCTCCGCGGTGTACAGCGAGAGCCAGACCCGGTGCGGCAGGCAGATGATGAAGTTGCCCAGGGGGCGGATGTCCCGGTTGGCCAGGGTCAGCATGCCCTGGTGCACGCAGTCCTGGTTGTCGCAGTTGGCGGAGACGATGGACACGCCCTCCGGGGTCACCCGGATGTTGTTGATGGCCTTGGTGCCATCGGACCGGAGCTGGACCAGGGGGTAGGTGTAGCTGTCCTCCTCCCGCTCCGGCAGGGGCAGGTAGAAGCCCTCTCCGCTGTCGGTGCTGACGTATACGAAGGTCCAGGGCAGCGCTTCCAGGCTGCTCTCTTCCGACGCCTCGGCCTCTCCTTCGCCGACCAGGCCGGCGGCGGGAAACAGCAGGGCGGCGGACAGCAGGGTCAGCAGCACGGCCGCGGTGATCTTCAACGCTTTTCCGGACATTCCGATCCTCCTCTCCGACGGGAACACCCCGATTATAGCAGATTCGGCCGGTTTGTTCAACTGGCCACTTGTAAAACCCGGCGAAACAGGATACAATGCCCTCAGGGTGAACAAAGGAAGGGGTGCGGCGCATGCGGGACATTCCGGAGATCCTGGCTTCCGGGGCGGATGTGTCGGGAGAAGCCATCAGCGCGGAGTGGGGCGTGACCCGGGCGGCGGTCTGGAAGCGGGTGAAAGCGCTTCAGGCGGAGGGATGGCCCATCGAGAGCCGGGGAAAGCGCGGATACCGCCTGGCGGACAACGATCGCCTGGATCCCTGCCTGTGGCGGCACGCCCTCCGGACCTGGTCCATGGGCCGGGGCGAGGTGAAATACGCCTGGGAGATGCCCTCCACCAACACGGTGCTGAAGCAGATGGCGGCCGCCGGCGCGCCTCACGGCAGCATGTGCCTGTGCGAACTGCAGACCTCGGGCCGCGGGCGCCTGGGCCGGGAGTGGATCTCCAACCCCGGCGCGGGGCTGTGGCAGAGTGTGCTGCTGCGGCCGAACCTGCCCCCGGCGGACGCGGGACAGCTGACCTTCTGCGCGGCCCTGGCCATGGCGGACGCCCTGAAGGAGACGGCCGGGCTGACGGCGGGGATCAAGTGGCCCAACGACCTGGTGGTGGACGGGAAGAAGATCTGCGGCATCCTGCTGGAGGGCAGCGCGGAACCCGACCGGCTGGAGTGCGTGGTGGTGGGCGTGGGCCTCAACGTGCTGCCCGGGGCGGTGCCGGAGGGGCTCAGGCACCAGGCGGCCTGTGTGGCGGATTTCTGCACGCCCCCGAAGCGGCGGGACATCCTGGTCCGTTATCTGGAGGGCCTGGAGGAGTGGACCAAGCGTCTGGAAACCGAGGGCTTCGCGCCGATCCGGGAAGTCCTGACCCGGCGCTGCGTCACCCTGGGCCGGCGGGTGCGGGTCCAGAGCACCCGGGTGTTCGTGGGCCTGGCCGAGTGCATCGACGCCACCGGTGCGCTGGTGGTCCGGATGGAGGACGGCCTCATGCAGCGGGTGCTGGCGGGGGACGTGTCCGTGAGGGGAGTGATGGGCTATGCCTGAACTCCGCACGGGGATCGACCTGTGCGAGATCCGCCGCATGGAGCCGATGCTGGAGAAGCCGACCTTCCTGAAACGGGTGCTGACGGAGGGCGAGCAGCGGTACCTGGCCGGAAAGGGCAAGGTGGCGGCGGCCAGCCTGGCGGGGCTCTGGGCGGCCAAGGAGGCCGTGCTGAAGGCCCTGGGCACCGGGATCTCCCTGCCCATGACGGAGGTGGAGATCCTCCACGGGGAGAACGGACAGCCCGAGTGCGCCCTGCACGGCCAGGCTCGGGCCCTGGCGGAAGGCGCGGCAGTCTCCGTCTCCATCACCCACGAAGCCGGCATGGCGGCGGCGGTGTGCGTGATGCTGCGGCTGTGAATGAGTCTCAGTAAAAGGCAAGTCAAGTAAGGGCATGCACCCGAAGGTCCAGGGCGATCGGAAAGCCCTGGCCGCGCCCGCAGGCGCGGAATCACTCTCTGGCACTTGGCGTTCATCAACAGGAACAGAATAATCCCCGCATGACAGAAGCGGCCAAGGGGAGACGAGCCCCGGGCCGCTTTTTCAATTACCGCGAAAAAGGCCGCCTCACAACGAAGCGGCCCGAATGAAACGTTTTCTGTCACGAATGACAAGTCAAGCAAGGAAGAATGCAACCGAAGGTCCAGGGCGATCGGAAAGCCCTGGCCGCGCCTGCAGGCGCGGAATCCCTCCTTTGCACCTGGCATGCCCAAACAAGAACCGGATTATTTGCCGATGTACTCGATGGCGCTTTCCGCGGCGATGCGGCCGAAGATGACGATGTCGGCCACGGCGTTGCCACCCAGGCGGTTGCCGCCGTGGACACCGCCGGTCACCTCACCCGCGGCGAAGAGGCCGGGGATCACGTTGCCTTCCGTATCGATGACCTGCGCGCTGGTGTTGATCTTCACGCCGCCCATGGTGTGATGGATGCCGGGGGCGATCTGGATGGCGTAGTAGGGCGGGGTGCTCAGGTCGCTGTTCATGCCGGTGGTGCGGCCGAACTGCGCGTCATCCTGTGCGGCCACGGCGGCGTTCCAGTCGGCCAGGGTCTTCGCCAGCACGGCGGGATCGATGTTCAGCTTCTCCGCCAGCTCCTCGATGGTGTCCGCCTGAACGGTCAGGCCGTTGGTGACGTACTTCTCGATGGCCTTCAGGTGATCCCGCAGGTTCTGGTCGAAGATGATGTAGGCGTAGCAGCCCTCCTGGGCCAGCTCGGCGGCGGAGACCGCGTCGCGGGTCAGCAGCTCGTTGGTGAAGCGCTCACCGCTCTGGTTCACCAGGATGGCGCCGTCGCCGCGGACGGACTCGGTGATCAGCATGGAGGTGGTCTGCTCCACGGTGGGGTGCAGCTGGATCTGCTCGATGTCCACCAGGGCGGCGCCCACGGCCTGGGCCATCACGATGCCGTCGCCGGTGGCGCCCGGGGCGTTGGTGGTGACGGTGCCCTGCAGGTCAGGCCGGTATTCCGCGATCATGTCCAGGTTCGCGCCGAAACCGCCGGTGGCCAGGATGACGGCATCGGCCTTGATGGTGTAGTACGCGTCGGGGCCTTCGGCCTTCACGCCGGCCACCTTGCCGTCCTCCATGATCAGCTCGGTGGCCGCGGTGTTCAGCATGACCTTCACGCCCATTTCATCCAGCCTGGCGGAGAACTGGTCCACCAGGAAGTTGCCCACGGCGCTGCCGTCGGCCGGGGCGTGAATGCGGTTGGTGGAGGCGCCGCCGGAGAAGGAGATTTTGGGCAGAGGCGCTCCGATGGAATCCAGCCAGTCAATGGCGTCGGCGGATGCGGTCGCCAGGGTCCACACCAGCCGGGGATCGTTGAGGTTGTGGCCGCCGGCCATGGTGTCCAGGGCGAAGAGCTCCGGGCTGTCCTCGATGCCCTGCTCCGCCTGGTAGTGCGTTCCCGCGGCGTTCATGCCGCCGGTGGCCTTGGTGGTGTTGCCGCCCACATAGGGCATTTTCTCCAGGATCACGAAGTCCACGCCGGCCTGCTTGGCCATGATGGCGGCGGTCATGCCCGCGCCGCCCGCGCCCACGATGACCAGCTTGGTCTCAATGACCTTGTCTTCCTTGGCGACCTCTTCCGCGGTGTCCAGCCGCAGCGTGTCCAGCAGGCCGATGTCCGCGCCGGCGGCGGTCAGCGCCTCGGTGGCCGCGGTGATGATGGCGGTGCTGGTGACGGTGGCGCCGGCTACGCCGTCCACGTTGGGCGTTCGGGCGGTCTTGATCAGATCGGCCATGGTGGAGATTGCCACGCCGCCCAGGGCCGGGGTTTCGCTCTCGCCGGTGATGACCACGTCGGTGATCTCATTCTCGGTGACGGTGACGGTGACCTGGACGGGCCCGCCGAAGCCCTGGCCCTCCGCCGTGTAGGTGCCGGGGGTGAACAGCAGCTTGCCGGCGTACTTGTCCAGCAGCGCGATGTCCGCGCCGGCGGCTTCCAGGGCCTCCGTGGCCGCGGTGACGATGGCGGTGCTGGTGACGGTGGCGCCGGAGATACCGTCCACGTTGGGCGTCTGGGCCTTCACGATGGCCTCGCCCATGGTGGAGATCGCCACGCCGCCCAGGGCCGGGGTTTCACTCTCGCCGGTGATGGTCACGTCGGTGATCTCATTCTCGGTGACAGTGACGGTGACCTGCACGGGCCCGCCAAAGCCCTGGCCTTCCGCCGTGTAGGTGCCGGGGGTGAACAGCGCTTCCTGGGGCAGGGCCTCGGAAAACGCCAGAACCGCGCTCATCACGAGCGTCAGGGACAGAACAAGACAAAGCAGTTTTTTCATGCCTTTCGCCTCCGGTTTTCTGGTCAGTCGATGTGATGTTGTCGGGTTGAGTTCGTGTCTTCATTGTACAGGAAAACGGCGGCGCTGTCAATCGTCTCTTTGCCCTCCGGCGAACGCACGCAGCAAAAAACCGGGGCGGCCTGCCCCGGCTGCGGACGGTGAAACGTCTCCCCGGCGACAGGCGCCGCGGATCGTCGCCGGATCATTCCGCGATCAGCGCGTACCCGTTGTCGGTGGCCCACTGGGCGGCGTAGCTGCCGGCGGGGGCGATGATCACCACGTGCGGGTCAAAGGCGTTGGCGGCGATGTCGGTGACGAAGATGTGGAAACGGACGGCGTCGATGGCCGGATCGTTGGCGAAGGCCTCGCTGCCCACCGAGGTCAGATCCTCCGGCAGGGTGACGATGTTGTCCAGAATCGGCTCACAGGCGAACCCGTTCTCAACGGCATAATCCCAGACCGCGGAGCCGTACCGGCACCGGATGGTCAGATCGGCGGAGCAGTCTGTGAAAGCGCCATCCCCGATGACGGCATCACGGTACGGAATGGTAACCCGGGTCAGGTTGGAGCACGAGGAGAAGGCATCCTCGCCGATTTCCGTGGGGCAGTTCGGGAACACGACTTCGGCCAGGTTATTGTACTGTACGAAGGTGTAGATTTCTGTTCGGATGACCCCCGTTCCCGGCAGATTGGTGGCGGTGGTGGGCAAGTTGGTGGCGGTTGTGGCCGGGCCTGTAAAGCGGATCAGGGTGATGGTGTCAAGATTTCCCCAAGGTTCAGACCAATCGACCGTGCCGGTGCCGTTGATGGTCAAAACGTCCCCGTCGAGGGACCAGGTTAGGCTGTCCCCGACGGTGCCGGTGGAGGCCAGCGCCAGGACGCAGACCAGGGCGGCGGCCGTCAGCAGCGCGGCGATGGTCAGGATCTTTTTCTTGCTCATGATATGTCCCTCCCGTGTGGAAGCATCGGTTGGTCTCGATTCATTCTACCACAGATCATGGCCGCTGACCAGTCCCCTGTGCGGATTTTGCTTTTATTTCACTGGGCGGCCACGGCGGCGGCGTGATCTTCCCGGATCCGCCGCAGCAGGGCCGGGTCTTCGATGAGGTCCAGGGCGGTGAGGGCCAGGGCCTTCGCGCCCAGGAGGACGGAGGCCAGGCCCTTTTCCGACCGGGCGGCCTCCCGGGCGGCCTCGGTGTGCCAGGGGGTGGGGCCGTCGGTGATGCAGATGGTGGGCTGAATGGTGGGGATCACCTGGGACACGTTGCCCACGTCGCTGGAGCCGATGCCGCAGCCGTCGTCCATGGGCAGCAGGGTTTCCCCCAGCAGGGCCAGCTCCCGGCCGTAGACCGCGTCGAAGGAGGGGGTGGGCACCATGTTGTCGATGCGGTTCTGGAAGGGCCGCATGACGCCTTCCGCGCCGGTCATGCGGGCGGCCCCCTCCACGATGGCCTCGCCCCGGCGGTACAGCGCCTCCAGCTTCGGCGCGGTGCCGGCCCGGAAGAAGAACTTCCCGGCGGCGTAGTCGGGGATGATGTTGGGGAAGACGCCGCCGTGGGTGACGATGCCGTGGATCCGCACGTCGGAGGTGACGTGCTGCCGCAGGGCGTTGAGGCCGTTGAAGGTCAGGATCAGGGCGTCCAGGGCGTTGATGCCCTTCTCCGGGGCCGCGGCGGCGTGGGCGGCCTTTCCGCGGAATTCAATGTCCACCGGCGCGCAGGCCAGGTTTCGGCTGGAGGCCTGGTGCTTGTCCCCCGGGTGGACGCACAGGGCGGCGTCCACGCCCTCGAAGAAGCCCTCCCGGACGAAATCCGCCTTGGCGGCGCCGTTCTCGCCGCCCTCCTCCCCGGGGGTGCCGTAGACCCGGATCTCGCCGCCGGCCTCGTCGAGGACCTGCTTCAGCGCGGCGGCCGCCAGCAGGGAGGTGGGGCCGAAGAGGTTGTGGCCGCAGGCGTGGCCCAATTCCGGCAGGGCGTCGTATTCCGCCAGAAACACCAGCACCGGGCCGGGTTTTGCCGCGCGGTACACGCCGGTGAAGCCGGTGGCGTGGCCCGCCACGTCCACCCGCACGTCAAAGCCCTCCGCCCGCAGTTGGTCACTCAGGACGCGGCAGGCGTGGAATTCGGTGTTGCAGACCTCCGGGTGATCGTGGAGGTCCAGGGCCAGCTGACGGTACACCGGGAACTGTTTTTCCGCGTATGCTTTGATCGTTTCGCGCATGGCATTTCCCTTTCCCGCGTCACAGGGCGTTCAGGGTCAGGCTGACGGAGGCCGCATCGCCCCAGGGCAGGGACAGGCAGAGCCCGGAGGCCGTCAGTTCGTCGCCGCCGAAGGTTTCGCCGGTCTCTGCCACGGTGTAGGTGAGGGCCGGGTCCAGGCCCCGGAGGCGGAGCATGGGGGCGTCCGTGTTGGGCTGGGCCAGGTCCCGGGTGAACATCAGCACGGCGGTGCGTTTGTCCGGAGCCACGGTGATCCAGGCGGTGTCGCGGCCCTCGAAGGGGCTCAGGAGCCGGTGGAAATCGCCGTAGAGCAGGATCTCCCGCAGGACCTTCACCCGGGCGATGATGCCCTTCACGGCCTCGATCTCCTCCGGCGGGAGCTTGTTCAGGTCCAGCTCAAAGCCGAAGCAGCCGCTCATGGCCACGTTGGCCCGGGTCTGCAGGGGGGTGACCCGGCCGGTCTGATGGTTGGGCACGGCGCTGACATGGCTGCCCATGGCGAAGGGCGGGAACACCATGGACGTGCCCCACTGGATGCGGCAGCGGCAGAGGGCGTCGGTGTTGTCGGAGCACCAGGTCTGGGGCATGTAATACAGCATGCCCAGGTCGAAGCGGCCGCCGCCGGAGGAGCAGCTCTCGAAGAGCACCTCCGGGAACTCGGCGGTGAGGCGCTCCAGGATGCCGTACAGGCCCAGGATGTAGCGGTGGGGGAGTTCCCGCATCCGCTCCGGGGGCAGCTCCAGGGAGCCCACGTTGGTGAAGTTGCGGTTCATGTCCCACTTGACGTAGTCGATGGGGTTCTCCCGCAAGACGGCGGCCACGGCGCCGTACACGTACTCGCACACGTCCGCCCGGCTCAGGTCCAGGATCAGCTGGTTCCGGCCCTCGATGTGGGTCCGGCCCCGGATCTGCATGGCGTACTCCGGGTGGGCCCGGAACAGGTTGCTGTCCGGGGAGACCATCTCCGGCTCGAACCACAGGCCGAACTTCAGCCCCAGGCCGTGGACCTTCTCCGCCAGGCCCTTCAGTCCGCCCGGGAGCTTGCGCCTGTCCACCACCCAGTCCCCCAGGGAGCAGTTGTCCGAATCCCGGTGGCCGAACCAGCCGTCATCCAGCACGAAGAGCTCCACGCCCACCTCCGCGGCCTTCCTCGCAATGGTCAGCAGCTTTTCTTCGTCGAAACCGAAGTAGGTCGCCTCCCAGTTGTTCAGCAGGATGGGCCGGGGGGCGCGGGCGTACTTTCCCCGGACGATGTGGTTCGCGCAGAGCCGGTGGAACTGCCGGCTCATGCCGTCGAAGCCCTGGTCGGACCAGACCAGCACGGCCTCCGGGGTCACGAAGCGCTCCCCGGCCTCCAGCCGCCAGGCGAAGTGCCGGTCGTTCAGCCCCAGCATCAGCCTGGTGTGGCCGCGGCTGTCCACCTCCGCCCCGGCGTAAAAGCTGCCGGAGTACACCAGGGCCGCGCCCGTGACCTCGCCGGAAGCTTCCGTCGCCTCCGGCCGGGCCAGGGCCGCGAAGGGCGAGGCGATGAGCGAGGAGGCCCCCCGGAGGCTGGACACGCTCATCTCCCCGGGTACCAGCCGCCGCCGGATCACGTCCCGCTCCCGGGCCCAGTCGCCGGAGAGGGTCACCAGGTCGTACCGGCTGTCCGGCAGGTCCAGGCACAGGCTGGCGGCCCGCTCCAGGATCAGGGGGGATTCGCCCGTGTTGCGGAACTCTGCGTGCCGGGCGATGACGTCGCAGTCGTCGAAGATCGTATAGGACAAGGCGACATCCAGCTGGAGGAATTCATCCCGCTGCTTCAGCGTCAGGGTCTTCGCGCCGTCGCCGAAGGAGGCCGGCAGGCCCGGCAGTGCCGGCTTTCCATCCGCTGTCTCCGCGGAGACGAACCGCAGCCTGCAGGAGGCCGTGCCGTCCCCGGCCCGCACGATGACCGCGCCTTCCCGCATGTCGCCCAGGCCGAATGCGGGGTACTCCAGAGGCGCATGGTTCAGGGTGCAGTTCTGCTCGTTCAGGGAGCCGTCCGCGGGCAGTCCCCAGTGGCGCAGCACCGGGGCCGGATTGAAGCGCTCCACCCGCTTTCCGAAGTACAGGTGGGCCGCGACGCCGTCCCCCAGGATGCCGATGATGTAACTGACTCGGTCGTTGCGCAGGTGGATCTGTTTCTCGGTGATGATGATTTCGGGCATGGTTTTTTCCTTTCCCCGCGGCCGCGTTTCTTCCTCGGGAGGGCCCGGCGCGTCCGCCTGTGTCTTGCTGCGGCGATTGTACCACAGCGGTATGGGCGTGTCAACTTGAGCGGGCCCGCCGGCAAGGACCGTCTCCCTCTTGCATCCGCGCCTGCGGAATGATACAATGGCTCCAGCAAGACAAGGGGGGATATGCACATGGATTACATCAGAGACCTGTATGATCTGGAACAGACCCTGGCGAAGGACTGGCTGGCGGGATTCAGCTATCCCTGGGAGGCGCTGTCGGGCCTGGGGGCGTTTGTTGGCGGGCTGGGCGCGTCCCTGCCGAAGGAGGAATACCGGGAGACCGCGCCGCAGGTGTGGGTCCACGCCACGGCGGAGATCGCCCCCACCGCGTCCCTGGCGGGGCCGTGCGTCATCGGGCGCTTCGCCGAGGTGCGCACCGGCGCGGTGATCCTGGGCGGCGTGCTGGTGGGCGAGGGCTGCGTCGTGGGAGCGGCCTCCCAGCTGGAGAACGCCATCCTGTTCAGCGGGGTGCAGCTGCAGCACGGCAACGTCATCGCCGACAGCATCCTGGGCACCCGGTGTGTTCTGGCGGCGGGGGCGTCGACGGCGGGTCCCGCGGGGGAAGAAAAAAAGCCGCCGGTGATCAAGGATCCGGCGGAGGAGATCGAGACCGGCCTGAAGCGGGTCGGGGCCTTCCTGGGGGATTTCGCGGAGATTGGCTGCAACAGCGCGCTGCTGCCCGGCACTGTGGTGGGCCGGAACGCCCTGGTACCGCCCCTGACCCGCGCCGACGGGGTGATCCCGGGCCGCGAGGTTCCGAAAGCGGCGGCGCCGGAGAAGGAAGAAACGGCGGAGAAGGGTTGAGGAACGGTTGCCCCACCACCGCTGCGGCGGTCCCCCTCCCCGGCAAGCCGGGGAGGAAGGAGGACACGGCTGCGCGTGCCAAATCCGGCCTGCGCGTGTGCTCTTCGTGAAACCCGGATACCACCGAACCCCTTCTCCCCAGCTTGCTGGGGAGATATCGCCGCAGCGACAGAGGGGCAAACCCACGCCTTGCCGCAGCGGCAGAGGGGCAACCGCATCCCGCCGCAGACGACAGAGAAGCACCCCGCGGGCTCAGCTCCCGCTGAACGCCAGCGCCCTGGCGGCCTTCATGGCCGTGGGCAGGGCGAGCTTCGCCAGCTCCGGTTCCGTCACGAAGCGCCAGGGCTTTTCGGGGACGGCTTCCGGGTCGGTTTCCATGCGCCAGATGCGCATTTCCCACACCTGATGGGTGAACACATGCCGGGCAGGGCCGCAGTCCGCGATCCGGACGCAGTCCAGCCCGGTTTTTTGTCTGGCGGCCTGGGGGATGTCCGGCGCGGCGGAAAAGCCCTCCGCCATGGGGAAGACCCACAGGCCCTTCAGCATGTTTTCCGTCCGCTGCCGCACCAGCACCCGGTCCCCGGAGCGGATCAGCAGCACGTCCCAGTTCAGCGTCTTCGGCGTTTTTTTCTTGGGCAGGAGGGGGAGATTCTCCGCATCCCCCGTCAAACGGGCGGCGCAGGAAAAAGCCAGGGGGCAGGCGCCGCAGTCCGGGGTGCCGGGCACGCAGACCGTGGCCCCCAGATCCATCAGGGCCTGGTTGAAGTCGCCGGGGCGGTCCTCCGGCATCAGGGCCTCCGCCCGGGCGGCGATCTCCCGCTTCACGGCGGGCAGGGCCGCGTTCTCCCGCAGGCCGGTGAAGCGGCAGATCACCCGGATCACGTTGCCGTCCACGGCGGCGGCCTTTTTTCCGCAGGCGATGCTGGCGATGGCGCCGGCGGTGTAGTCCCCGATGCCCTCGATGCGGCGGAGTTCCTCCGGGCTTTCGGGCAGGACGCCGCCGCACTCCGCCGCCACCCGCTGCGCGCCGCGGTGGAGGTTCCGGGCCCTGCTGTAGTAGCCCAGGCCCTCCCAGTGCTTCAGCACGTCGTCCAGGGGCGCGGCGGCCAGGGCGGTGACGGTGGGATAATCCGCCATGAATCGCAGAAAATACGGAATGACCGTCTCCACCCGGGTCTGCTGCAGCATGATCTCGCTGACCCAGGTGGCATAGGGATCCCCTACGTCCCGCCAGGGGAGACTGCGGCGGTGGGCGTCGTACCAGGCCAGCAGGGCCTCCGCGGGTGCCGGCGCCCTCATGCCAGGGCCTGCTTCAGGCGGCGGACAGCCTCCCCGACGCTGGCCCGGGGGCAGGCGATGTTGATCCGCAGGAAGCCCTCCCCGTTCTCCGGGCCGAAGAAGGTGCCGCCGGTGAAGACCACCCCGGCCGCCTCGGTGCGCTTCGCCAGCTCCGCGCAGGTGAGGCCGGTGTACCGCAGGTCCAGCCAGCCCAGGTAGGTGGCCTCCATGGGGGTCAGGACAGCCTCCGGCAGCAGGGCTTTGACCTGAGCCGCCAGCTCCGCCCGGTTGCCGTCCAGGTAAGCCGTCAGCCCGTCCAGCCAGGCGTCCCCTTCCGTGAAGGCCGCCCGGGAGGCTTCCAGGCCGAAGATGTTCCCGCTGACCACGCCGGCAGCCTCCAGGGCGTTCCTGTACCGGTCCCGGACGGCCGCGTCCTCACAGAAGCAGAAGGCGGTCTGCAGGCCCGCCAGGTTGAAGGTCTTGCTGGCGGCGCAGAGGGTGATGACGTTCTCCCGCCGCAGGGACAGCACGGACACGAAGCGCTCCGGGGCGTAGACGAAGTCCGCGTGGATCTCGTCGCTGACCAGGGGCACGCCGTAGCGGCCCAGCACTTCCAGCAGGGCCAGCAGCTCCTCCCGGCGCCACAGGCGGGAGACGGGGTTGTGGGGGCTGCAGAGCATCATCAGCTTCGCGCCTTCCCTGCACCGGGCCTCCACGGCAGCCAGGTCCATGTGATACCGCCCGTCCGCGTCCCGGGTCAGGGGCGCGTCGGCCAGCTTTCGGCCCGTGACCTCCACGGACATGCGGAAAGGCCCGTACACCGGGCTCTGGATGATCACCGGGTCCCCCGGCTTCGTCAGGGCGAGGATGGCGGTCTTGAGGCCGGTGACCACGCAGGGCAGCAGGGTCACGTCCTCCCGCGCCACCGACAGCCCGTGGCGGCGCTGCCAGAAGCCCCGCACGGCGTCCAGGTCCTCGTCCGTCACCTCGGTGTAGCCCCAGGTGGGGTGCGCGGCCCGCCGCAGCAGCGCGGCCTGCACCGCCGGCGGGCTGGGGAAGTCCATGTCCGCCACCCACATGGGCAGCACGTCTTTCCCGGCGCGGCTGCGGCAGCCGTCCCATTTCTCGCAGGCGGTGCCGATCCGGTACAGGCCGGCGTCGAAGTATTCGCGGTCAAACATGCGTTGCTTCCTCCTTTGGCTGTGATGCGCGCAGGACCCAGAATCCGGCGGATCTTTGGATTTTCTCCACGGTCCCATAAAGGTCGGAGAGGAAGCGGATGGCGCTCTCCGCCCCCTGCTGTTTCCGGATCACGATATACAGCGCGCCGCCGGGGGCCAGGTGGGCCGCCGCGTCGGCGAACATGCGGTAGATCACCTGCTTGCCGGCCCGGATGGGCGGGTTGGTCACCACGGCATCGAAGACACGCCCCTCCAGCGATGAAAAACCGTCGCTCTCCACCGTCTCGCAGACGGCGCCGTTGAGTCGGGCGTTCTCCGCCGCGAGTCCCAGGGCCCGCAGGTTCACGTCCGCCATCACCACCCGCAGGCCGTCGTTCACGCAGGCCAGGGTGACGCCGATGGCCCCCCAGCCGCAGCCCAGGTCCAGGGCGGTGCCGGTCAGGGGCGGCAGGGCTTCCAGCAGGAGGCGGGTGCCCTGGTCCAGTTCGCCTCGGGAAAAGACCCCGGCGTCCGTGGTGAACCGCAGCGTCTTTCCGCACACTTCGGCGGTGAACAGCCGCGGATTGGAGGCGCTGCGGGGGTCCCGGGTGTAGTACTGGTCGTTCATGCTGGTCCCTCCTCCGGCTCGCCGGCGGCTCTCCGCAGGGCGGACAGCTCCGCTTCCGTCAGCTCGCGCCATTCGCCGGGGGCCATCCCCTCCGGCAGGGTCAGGGGGCCGAAGCGCTCCCGGTGCAGCCGCGTCACCGTCAGCCCCACGGCCTCAAACATGCGCTTCACCTGGTGGAACTTGCCCTCCCGCACGGTGACCCGGGCGCTGTGATGGCCCGCCGGCTCCAGCCGGGCCGGCAGGGCGATGAAGTCCGACAGCGCCAGCCCCCGGGCGAAGGCCTCGGCGTGGGCCGCGGTCACCGGACCGTCCGTCTCGGCGAAATAGACCTTCTCCACATGGCGGGCGGGGGAGAGGAGCCGGTGGGCCAGCTCCCCGTCTGTGGTCAGCAGCAGCAGGCCGGTGGTGTCCTTGTCCAGCCGCCCCACGGGCATGCAGCCCAGCGTGGCCATGCAGGGCGGCAGCAGGGACATGACGGTGGGCTGCCGGGGATCCCGCGCCGCCGTCAGAAGGCCCGCGGGTTTGTACAGCAAAAGATGCCGGTCCAGGCGGCTGTCCAGGACTTCCCCGTCCAGGGCCAGCCGGGCGTCTTCACGGCAGAGGAAGCCCGGGTCCCGCCGGACGGCCCCGTCCACCGAGACGCGGCCCGCCCGGATCATGGGCTGCACCTTCGATCGGCTCCCCAGGGCCAGCAGCGCCAGCCAGCGGTCCAGCCGGATCATTGCAGGGCCTCGCCGGCGTTCCCGTGCAGGATCGCCACCCGGGCCGCGGTCAGCAGACTCTTCAGGGGGATCAGGGGCAGCAGCAGCACCGCGGTCGCCGCCAGGGCCGCCAGGGCGTGCTTGCCGGGCAGGGGCAGCTGCCCCCGGTTCAGCATGGCCAGCATGTCCGCGGCGAAGGTCATGATGTCGGGATTGCGGGCGTAATGATAGAAGAGGTAAGCCAGCACAACGGCATAGGGCACAAAGAGCGCCAGGCCGGCAAACCAGACCCCCACGGTCCCCATCCGGCTGCGGAAGGCGACGACGGCTTTGCGGCCCCAGGCGCGTTCATGCCGCGCGGCGCTGTGGAAGGCGAATCCCGCCATGGCGCACAGCACCATCAGCAGGAAGACGGCGGCCACGTACAGCGCGCCGCGCACGGGATCTCCGTTCCCCAGCCTGATGAGGTTGTTGATCTGCGTCAGGCCGTCGCTCTCACCGGCCTGGTTGCCGTTCATCGTCCGGACCGCGTAAACGAAGCCGGCAATCAGGGGCGCGCACCAGGCCAGCATCAGCGGCAGGCTTATCAGGCCGTTCCGCAGGCGCTGCCAATAGCCGCCCCCGCAGCACAGCAGGTCGGGGGCAAAGAGGCGGCCCTCCCCGGTGAGCAGGCGCTTCATGGCGAAGGCCGCGCTCTGCCGGGCCGGCAGCACGATGAACACGAAGGCCGGCACGCACAGCCACACCAGCCACCGCAGCCACCGCTCGCCCTCGCCGTTGGCCAGCAGGAAGAGCAGCGGCGTCAGCACCATCAGCCGCAGGGCAAACTGCACCAGGATGAACCCCATGCACTGGCTCCAATGGCCGCGGTACGCCTGCAGGGCCATCCGCCAGGCGCTTTTCTTCGCGGACTTGCCGGCCATGTCAGTTCACCTCCCGGACGTCCAGGGCTTCCGCTTCCCGGAGCCACTGGAGGCTCTCCGCGTCGGAGGGCATCCGCCAGTCGCCCCGGGGGCTCAGCGCCACGGAACCGATCTTCACGCCGTCGGGCATGCAGTTGCGCTTGAACTGCTGATTGAAGAAACGGCGGTAGAAGTTGATGAGCCACTTGCGGACCGTGGCCCGGTCGAAGTCCTCCCGGAAGGCGATGCAGCACAGCTCGTAGACCTTCTTCGGGCGGTAGCCGAAGCGGATGGCGTAGTACAGGAAGAAGTCGTGCAGGGCGTATGGCCCTACCAGGTCCTCCGTCACCTGGGCGATGTTGCCCTTCTCGTCCGGGGGCAGCAGCTCCGGGGAGATGGGGGTGTCCAGGATGGACAGCAGCACGTCCCGGGAGGCGGCGAACTCAGCCATCTCCGAGGCGGTCTGGATGATCCACCGCACCAGGGTCTTGGGCACGCCGCTGTTGACGCCGTACATGCTCATGTGGTCGGCGTTGTAGGTGCACCAGCCCAGGGCGATCTCGCTCAGGTCGCCGGTGCCCAGGACGATACCGCCGAAGTCGTTGGCCACGTCCATCAGGATCTGGGTGCGCTCCCGGGCCTGGGCGTTCTCATAGGTCACGCTGTGGTCGTTGATGTCGTGGCCGATGTCCTGCAGGTGCAGGGTCACGGAGGCCTTGATGTCGATCTCCCGGCCGGTGACGCCCAGGGTGTCCATCAGGGTCAGGGCGTTGCGGTAGGTGCGGTCGCTGGTGCCGAAGCAGGGCATGGTGATGCCCAGGATGTTGGTCCGGGGGAGCCCCAGCTGGTCCACGGCCTTGCAGGCCGCCAGCAGGGCCAGGGTGGAGTCCAGGCCGCCGGAGATGCCCACCACCACCTTGCCGCCGGTGATGGTCAGCCGCCGGGCCAGGGCCGTGGCCTGCATGGCGAAGATCTGCTCGCAGCGCATCTGCCGCGTGGCCTTGTCGGCGGGAATGAAGGGATGCTTGTGGACCTTGAGGTCCACGGGCACCTCATCCGGCAGCAGCAGGCGGACGGGAGACCCGAAGTACGCCGAGGAGACCCGCTCCTCCTTCCGCCAGCGGCGGACGGCGTCCCGGAAGGACGTCTGCTTCAGCCGGTCCGCCCGGACGCGGTCCAGGTTGATGTCGCAGGTGATCATGTAGTCGTCCGAGAGGAATTCCCGGTTCTCCTTCAGCACGGAGCCGCAGGAGGCGATCATGGCGTGGCCGGAGAACACCAGGTCGGAGGAGGACTCCCCGCTGCCGGCGGAGACGTACACATAGGCGCACAGGCACCGGGCACTCTGCTGGCGCACCAGCTCCTCCCGGTACTCCCGCTTGGCGATGAGCTCGTTGGAGGCGGAGAGGTTCACGACGATCTCCGCGCCCCGGATGGCCAGCAGGTTGGAGGGCGGCAGCGGCGACCACAGGTCCTCGCACACCTCCGCGCCGACGCGGACGCCGTCCTCCGTCTCGAAGACGCAGCTGCCGAAGGGAACCGGCTCCGCGCCCCCCACGTCGATCCACGGGTCGTCCTCCGGGATGAAGGCGTCCCCCTCGTGGAACCAGCGCTTCTCGTAGTACTCGCCGCTGTTGGGCAGGTACTGCTTCGGCGTCACGCCCAGGAGGTGGTCCTTCGTCAGGAAGACCGCGCAGTTGTACAGCTGGCCTTCTTTCCGCAGCGGCGCGCCCACCACGGCGGTGACCCCTTCGGGGCATTCCGCGGCCAGCTGCGCCAGGCCCTGTTCCACGGCGTCCAGCAGGTTCTGCTGCAGGAACAGGTCCCCGCAGGTGTAGCCCGTCAGGGACAGTTCGGGAAACACCGCCAGGGTGACGTGCTTCTCCGCGGCTTCCCGGAGGAAGCGCAGGTGCTCCTCCGCGTTGCGCTTCACGTTGCCCAGATGCAGGCGCGGCACGATCGCCGCGACGCGAACCATATTCTCCATAACGTCCGTCCTTTCTCAAACGCGCAGCCGGTCCAGATGGATCCGCGGCTGGCCGTCATCCTTCAGCTCCAGCACCAGGTACTGGCCCGTGGAGGCGCAGCCCGGGTTCAGCAGCAGGACCGAGTACATTTCCATGGCGGGCTCGTGGGTGTGGCCGAAGAGGGCGATGGAGCACCCGCAGCCCCGGGCGTCGTCGTTCAGGAGCATCATGGTGCTCTTCACCGCCTGCAGGTGGCCGTGGGTCATGAAGAGCTTTGTGCCCCCGATCTCCACCACCTGCTGCCAGGGCAGGTCCGCGTAGCGCAGGCCGTCGCAGTTGCCCCGGACCTGGAAGAAGACCGCCCCGGGGTCGTGGGCGCGGAAGTCGTCCGCCACGGCCTGGAAGTCCCCGGCGCCGTCCCCGCAGTGCAGGTAGGCGTCCACCGGGCCGTAGATCTTCCAGACCTCCTCCGCGATGCGGCGCAGGGCCATGCGGTCCCCGTGGCTGTCCGACATCACCAGCAGCCGCTTCATGCCTTCTCCTCCCGGAGCAGTTCCAGCATCTTCTCCGACGCCCGGGCCCTGTGGCTGACGGCGTTTTTCTCCTCCGCGGTGACTTCCGCGAAGGTCTTGTCCAGGGGCTCGTAGAGGAACAGCGGATCGTAGCCGAAGCCGCCCGTGCCCCGGCGGGCGTGGAGGATGACCCCCGGGCAGGCGCCTTCGGCGATGAGCGTCTCCCGTCCCGGACGGGCGATGGCGATGGCGCTGCGGAAGGCGGCCCTGCGGTTTTCAACGCCCTCCATTTTGGCCAGCAGCTTGTCGTTGTTGGCCTCGTCGTCCCCGTGGTGGCCGCAGTACCGGGCGGAGTACACCCCGGGCTCGCCGTCCAGGGCTTCCACCGTCAGGCCGCTGTCGTCGGCGATGGCGGGCAGGCCCGTGGCGGCGCAGACCGCCTCCGCCTTGATGGCGGCGTTGCCGGCGAAGGTGTCGGCGTTCTCGTCGATCTCCGCGTCAAACCCCACGTCGCGCATGGAGACCACGGTGTAGAACTCCCGGAAGATGTGCTGCAGCTCCGCCAGCTTGTGGGCGTTGCCGGTGGCGGCCACCAGCACGGGCCGGGTGCCGATGACGGCGGCCCGCTCGCCCAGCGCCTCCCGCTGGGCGGCCATAAGGGCCTCGACCCCTTTCGCGCCGTAGCCGGTGAGGATATCCAGCTCCTCCCGGGAGAAGGCCCGGCCCTCCCCGGTGCCCTGCAGCTCGATAAACTCACCCTTCTCGTTCATGACGCAGTTCATGTCTACCTGGGCATGGCTGTCCTCCGCGTAGCACAGATCCAGCATGGGCTCTCCGTCGATGATGCCCACGGACACGGCGGCCACCTGGTGCACGATGGGGGAGACCTTCAGCTTCCCGGCCTGCATCAGCCCGTGGACCGCGCAGGCCAGCGCCACCATGGCCCCGGTGACGGAGGCCGTGCGGGTGCCGCCGTCGGCCTCCAGCACGTCGCAGTCCAGGGTGACGGTGCGCTCTCCCAGCAGCCGCATGTCCACGGCCTGCCGCAGGCTCCGCCCGATGAGCCGCTGGATCTCCACCCCGCGGCCGTCCTTGCTGACCCCGTCCCGGCGCTTCCGGGTGCCGGTGGAGGCCGGCAGCATGGCGTATTCCGCCGTCACCCAGCCCAGGCCGCTACCCTTGCGCCAGGCCGGCACGCCCTCCTCCACCGAGGCGGTGCAGATCACCCGCGTCCGCCCCGTGGCGATCAGGCACGAGCCCGCCGCCGTGCCCACAAAATCCGTCTGAATGCTGACAGGCCGCGCTTCGTCCGGCCTGCGTCCATCTGCGCGCATGAGGGTTCCTCCTCTGTTTCGTTTCAACCTATAACAATTCGCAGCGGAGGGGGGAGAATCCTGCAAGGGGGGCGCCCGGGACGAAAAATCTCCCTCCGGCACAGAAAAACCGCCGCGGGACGGATCCCGCAGCGGTTTCGGGCTGTCGGCTTACGCCTGGGCCAGCCACTCGTCCGCCTTGGCGGCGGAGATGCGCTTGATGGTCTCTTCCGGATACACGGAGGCCTCGCCGCCGACGCCGTAGATGAACATCTTGCCATCGGGCATCTTGTACAGGCACTCCTCGTAGCCGGCGGGATCGCCGAAGGCGCCGCTGGTCTTCTTGGAAACCAGCTCGGCGGCGTCGGTGTCGTACTCCACCTTGCAAATGACCTTCTTCATACTTCTTCCTCATCTTTCTGCGCCCGGATTTCGGTTGACAGGCGCGGTTCAATGTGCGTGATCGGCATCACGCCGGTGGCTATCATATCATGCTTTCACCAAAATAGCAAGTTTTTCTTGTTTGTATTCTGTTTTTTGGGGGGAGGGGAGGGTTCCCGGATGTCATTCGCGCCGGCGCTTCGCTCTTGACTTGACCTGTGATTGGGTTATAATGGCATCAGAAAGACGCCAAGACAGGGACATGGTTTTTGCACCTGAGAACAGACGGGAGATATGGAGAATGAAGCAGATGACAACGGGAAAGCGCCTGGTGATTCTGTTTGCGGCATTGGCGATCTGCGCCTTGTCGGCGGTCGCGGCCGAGAGCCTGTTCCCTGCGCCGGACGAGCTCTTCGGCGTGACCATGCCGGACATCCGGAACGCCGTGGGGCGGGAACCGGACGCGCGGGAGGAGACGGATGAGGGGCTGACGATGACGTACGAGGGCTTCACCATCGGCGATTATGACACGCTCGACGTGTATGTGACCGCGGCCGGGCTGGAGCTCAGAAGCCAGATCGTGTCCCGCGGCGTGCTGACGGCCGATCTGACCCGGGACGGGGCTTCGATTATCCTGGAGTACAGCTACTCCAATCGCCGCGCCTCCATGACGTACCCTGAGGGCACCCGGCTGGAGCGCACCGCGAATCGTCCGGCCGGCAAGACCAGCGTTCTGCCGGACATCCGGCGCATCTTCGGCGCGGCCATTCCGGATCTGAGCGAAGAACTGCCCCTGCATCCGTCGGCGAAGACGGTCCGGGAAAACGGCACGGATATGATCTGTTATACCGAGGTTTCGATCCAGGACTACAACAAGATCAACAGCCACCTGACAGCCCTGGGCTGTTCGGCGGTGGAATGGCATGCGGACCAAGGGATCCTCTACGCCACCATGATGTACGGCAAAGGCGCGTTTACCATTCGTTATGAGCTGGAGGAGCAGCGCTTTACCTTCATCTGCCCGGAACTCTTCTATCCGGAGGCAGCCCGGGCCGCCACGCTGCCTTCGGACGCGGAGCTGGTGCTGCCCTCGGCGCTGGAGGCCATGGGCGCGATCCTTCCGCGCATCTCCACGGCGCTGCTGCGGCGCCCGGACAGCACCGAGACCACGGAGGAGGAATACAGCGAGATCTACACGGGATTCACACCGGAAGATTACACCGCCTTTAGCGCGTATCTGGTGGACAAGGGCTGCGTCGTGGAGGATTACAGTCTGGATGATACCGGTGTGCTGAGGATCTCCCTAAGCGTGCTGGGCGTGGGCTTCTCCTTCAATTATGACCAAGTGAATCATCGGGCCGTGGCGTGCTATCCCGCGGATGCCCAGCTGGAGCCGGAGTTCGCCGCCAGCGCCGCGGCGACGCCGACGCCGGTCCCCAAGACAAAGCCCACCCCGACGCCTGTTCCCACCGCGCCGCCGAAGAATTACAGCGCGGACAAATGCTGGAGCATCGCGGAGAAGTACTTCTGGAACCTGCGCTGGCGCAATCCCAACACGGTGTCCATCTGGTCCCACTGGACCGGCACCGGGGAGAACGGCTATATCTTCTACATCGACTATTCGGCCATGAACGGCTACGGCGGCTATGACCGGGAGACCTACCGCATCACGGTGAACTGGACCACCGGCACGGTGGAATCCGCCTGGAGCTATTGAGCGCATCGCGGCTGAAGGAGGCTTGCAAGATGAAAAAACGCGTGATCGCGGCGCTGCTGTGCGCCTGTCTGCTGACCACCGCCCTGGGCCTGGGAGAAGGCCTGCTGCCCACGCTGACGGATACCTACGGCGTGCCCATGCCGTCCCTGATCGAGGTGCTGAACCGCTATCCCGACAGTGAAGAGACCGACAGCAAAGGCGCGGCGGTGGAGAACTGGACCGGCGTCACGGAGGAGGACTTCAATGCTTTCGGCGTGCTGCTGAAGAAGCAAGGCGCGAAACTGGACGGATACACCGTCACAGGCAACGTGTTTGAAGGCATCATCGCCAAAGGCGGCCGGAGTTTTACCCTCGTCTTTGACACGGAGAACAGCGAAGCGAAAGTGATCTATCCTGCGGGGACGTACAACGAGCGCCTTTATGACGTGAAAGCCATCTGGAACAAGGCGGAAGCGGCGGAAACAGCGGGCCGGTACGACGAGGCCAGAGAAGAATACGCGCGGCTGATTGCGTACAAGGACGCGAAAGTGCCGTACAGAGATGCGGATCAGTGTATCCTGCGGTGCTTCTACGAGGAGGGCGAAGCAAAGCGTGCCGTGCAGGATTGGGACGGGGCTGTAGCAGCGTTTGAAAAGGCTGGCAATTACAGCGATGCGGAAACAGAAGTATTAGCAACAAGATATGCAGAGGGAGAAGCAAAGCGTGCTGTGCAGGATTGGAACGGAGCGGTTGCAGCGTACGAGCAGGCCGGTAGCTACAGCGACGCGAAGACGCAGATTCTGGCAACGAGATATGCGGAAGGCGAAGCCAAGCGCACTGCGCAGGACTGGGAAGGGGCGGCTGAAGCGTTCACAAAAGCCGGCAGTTTAGCGATGCGAAAACACAGATCACAGAAACACGCTATCAGCAGGCGATGACGCTGCTGAATGCCGGAAATGCTTCGGAGGCCTTGACCGTATTCAACGGGATAACGGGCTACAAGGATGTTGACAATCTGCTGAAAAGCGACGAGAATCTCATAGCAGCAGCAGTAGCAGCAGCTCGAGAAGCGAGGTTGAAACCCTTCAGGACTGTCGGAAACTATGTGGAGTTTGGCACCTATCCGCAAACGAAAAGTGGCACGGACAGCACGCCCATCGAGTGGCTGGTGTTGGATTATGACGCAAAGAACAACCGAGTGCTGCTAGTCAGTCGATATGGTTTGGACGCGAAGCCATACAACACAAGCCATACCAGCATCACATGGGAGAAGTGCACCCTGCGCGCATGGCTGAACAAAGACTTCCTGGTCAAGGCGTTCACGGCAAAGGAACAATCCGCAATCCTGACCACGATGGTGGACAACAGCAATAGTCAGGGATACAGCAAGTGGAGCACCAATGGCGGGAATAACACGCAGGACAAGATCTTCTTGCTGAGCTATGCGGAAGCGAACAAATACCTTGGCGTGACATATTACAGCGGAAAAAATACGAAAGCCCGGGTAGCGCCGACGGCTTACGCCCTTAAGCAGGGTGCATCTACAAACAGCAGCAACAAGACAGCCGAGAATACGGCAGCTGGGAGGTGGTGGCTGCGTTCTCCCGGTGACACTCAGAATAATGTTGCGCTAGTGTACTCAGATGGATCCCTTAGCAGCGTTAGTGTGAGCAACCGTACTGGCGTCGTTCGCCCCGCTCTCTGGCTGAGTCTGGACGCTGATATCTTCTGATTTATAATCATCGATTCCTTAATCTGTAGCCTTACGGCAGCGAACGAAACGATGCTGAACCCACCTGTTTTCTGCCGTGGCAGCCTGCGCAGGGGCTACCCCAGGCTGTTTTCGCCGGCGGCCGGCCCGATCCAGAGAGGGCTGCTGGGCTTACGCATGAATGACAATCCTGTGAATGGAATCACGATGGGATGCTATCCCGTCCGTTTGGTGGCGAGGGTTGCCCTACCATCGCTGCGGCGGTCCCCCTCCCCAGCGAGCTGGGGAGGAAGGATGGTACGGAAGTGTGCGTCAAATCCGGCCTTCGCGTGTGTTCCGCGTAAAGCCCGGACGCTGCCAAACCCCATCGCTCCGGCTTGCCGGGGAGATGTCGCCGCAGCGACAGAGGGGCAACCGTCCCCACCACCGCTGCGACGATTGCGATCACACAAAATGCACACAAAATGTCGGGAGAATTCTGGAAAAAGGGCTTGACAATTCTCCGCGATTGGTGTAATATCTCATTCGTCGCCTGCGGGACAGACCTCGACGGGAGATACTGCACCGGGGTGTAGCGCAGCCTGGTAGCGCACGTGCTTTGGGAGCATGGGGCCGGGGGTTCGAATCCCTTCACCCCGACACGTCCGGAAATCTGGCCCCGTGGTCAAGAGGCCTAAGACATCGCCCTTTCACGGCGGTAACTCGGGTTCGAATCCCGACGGGGTCACATCTTTTCTTCCCGACACGGGCCTTTAGCTCAGTTGGTCAGAGCGGCCGGCTCATAACCGGTTGGTCCCGGGTTCGAGTCCCTGAAGGCCCACATTTGGCCCGGTAGCTCAGTTGGTTAGAGCGCCAGCCTGTCACGTTGGAGGTCGAGGGTTCGAGCCCCTTCCGGGTCGCCACTTTAATCCGCAGGAACTGCCGCACGGCTGTGCTGGTGTAGCTCAATTGGCAGAGCAGCTGATTTGTAATCAGCAGGTTGCGGGTTCAAGTCCCATCGCCAGCTCCATCCCTTTCCCCGGTGGGAAAACAACTTCATATGGACGGGTTCCCGAGTGGCCAAAGGGAGCAGACTGTAAATCTGCCGTCACCGACTTCGGTGGTTCGAATCCACCCCCGTCCACATCTCCGCATGCGGGAATGGCGGAATTGGCAGACGCGCATGATTCAGGTTCATGTGTACGTACGTACTTGCAGGTTCAAGTCCTGTTTCCCGCAC
>JBGVCH010000129.1:0-12080 GCA_045226335.1 Christensenellales bacterium
ATGGCACTGTCGTTTTCGCCCCGGGGCCCATCGAGCTTCGTGTAGGTCACGTGATCGCAGAGCCAGTCGTGAAACTGCCGCTCCTTCTCCAGGGGCGTGCCGCTGACGCTGCCGGTGATCTGCATCGCCGCGGACAGCGCGGCCTGTTCCCGGGCGGTCAGGCGGTCGACGGTCCCCGCCCGGACGGCGTCCATGATTTCCCGCCCCGCGTATTTCTCCATCTTCGCCACCTGGACGGTGACGCCGCTGCGCTCGGTGACGGCGGTGTAGCTGAAGGAGGTGATGCCGCAGCAGGAGTACAGCCCGGCCAGCAGGGCGTCGTCCGCACCGAAGAAGGTCTCGTACACGGATTGGGTGCAGAAAACCGAAAAGGGGAGCGCGCCGTTGTCCACACCCTGGACAAACGCGCTCACAAAGCTCTCCACACTGCTGACCTGCCCCTTTGCCGCCATCGCCGGCGCCATGGCCAGCGCCAGCATAAGGGCGAGGCCGAGACAGACCATCCGCCGCACCATGCCATCACCTCCGAAACAGGTCCATTATACGGGAAACGCCGGGAAATGACAATTCTCATCCTGTAAATTCTTCGGGCGGCAACATAAAAGCCGCAGGACGGTCTGCCTGCGGCTCATGGGGAAGCGGGCCCGTCAGTCCGCGGAGCGGTACACGGCGAGCATCTCCCGGATCCGCTTGACGGGGGTGGTGATCTCCTTCATGGAATCGCCCTTGTTGAGGGTATCGATCAGGGCCGCGATGTAGCGGTTCATGGTGACGCCGAAGTAGTAGGGCTTCTTCAGGAGCTCCGGCTTCTGGTATACCAGGTTGGTGGTGAACACCCGGTCAAAGAGGCCGTCCGCATAGGCTTTGTCGAACTTGGTCAACCCGGAGGAGAACAGGCCGAAGGTGGCGAACAGGAAGACCCGGCGCGCGCCGCGGTCCTTGAGCTGCTTCGCCACGTCGATCATGCTGCCGCCGGAGGCGATCATGTCGTCCACCACGATGACGTCCATGCCCTCCACGCTGCCGCCGCAGAAGTCGTGGGAGATGATGGGGTTGGTGCCGTTCACGATGCGGGTGTAGTCCCGGCGCTTGAAGAACATGCCGATGTTGACCCCGAAGAGCGTGGCCAGGAAAACCACACGGGTGGTGGCGCCTTCGTCGGGAGAGATGAACATCAGGTGATCCGGGTCGATCTGAAGGTCCTCATACTCCGTCAGCAGGGCCTGAGTGAACTGAAGCGCGGGGGAGATGTTTTCCAGGCTGTTCAGGGGCGTGACGTTCTGCATCCGCGGGTCATGGGCGTCGAAGGTCACCACGTTGTGCACGCCCATGTATTCCAGCTCCCGGAGCATCATGGCGCAGTCCAGGGATTCCCGGGCGGTTTTCCGGTGCTGCCGGCTCTCGTAGAGAAAGGGCATGATGACGGTGATGCGCGCCGCCTTGCCGTTGCAGGCGGCGATGACCCGCTTGATGTCCTGGTAGTGATCGTCCGGGGACATGCGGTTCAACGCGCCGTCCATCTTGTAGGTCAGGGAGGAGTTGGTGACGTCGGCGAGGATGTAGATGTCCTTGCCGCGCACGGATTCGTCCAGGACGCACTTCGCCTCGCCGCTGGCGAAACGCGGGCAGGCGCATGGGATCAGAAAACTCCCCCCTCCGCGCCACTCCGAGAGGATGGCGTCCACGCTGGCGCCGGTCTTTTGCATGGATTCCAGCACGATCAGACCCAGGCTTTCGGTCATCGGGAGCCATCTCCTTTCGTCCCGCGGTCTAAGGCTCAGTACGCCTTGGCGAAATACATGACCTTCTCGGCCTTCTTGCCGCAGCAGACGCAGGTTTCGCCGAAGCGGTGGGCCGCCTGGTCGAAGGGCATGTTGCGGCTGGTGGCGTTGAAGCGCTCCTTGATGGTGTCCTCGCAGGCCCGGTCGCCGCACCACATGGCCTTGGCGAAGCCCTTGTTCACGGCCTCTTCCAGTTCAGCCATGTCGTGGACGGTGTAGGTGTGGGCGTCGCGGAAAGCCTTGGCCTGCTCGTAGAGGCCCTTCTGGATCTCGTCCAGCAGCGCCTTCACCGCGTCGGCGATGCCCTCCAGGGGCAGGGTGGATTTCTCGCAGGTATCCCGGCGGAAGACGGTGACCACGCCGTTCTCCAGGTCCCTGGGGCCGACCTCCAGCCTCGCGGGGACGCCCTTGAGCTCCCAGTCGTTGAACTTGAAGCCCGCGCTGACGGTGTCCCGGTCGTCCAGCTTCACCCGGAGACCGGCGGCCTTCAGCTCGGCAAAGAGCTTCTCGCAGGCCTCGGTGACGCCGGGCTTGTGGGCCGCGATGGGCAGGATGACCGCCTGGATCGGCGCGATGCGGGGCGGCAGGCGCAGGCCGCGCTCGTCGCCGTGAGTCATGACGATGGCGCCGATGAGCCGGGTGGATACGCCCCAGCTGGTCTCCTCGGCGTATTGCAGCTTGCCCTCTTTGTTCTGGAACTGGATGCCGTAGGCCTCGGCGAAGTTGGTGCCGAAGTTGTGGCTGGTGCCGGCCTGCAGGCTCTTGCCGTCCTGCATCATGGCTTCCATTGAATAAGTGGCCCGGGCGCCGGCGAACTTCTCCTTGTCGCTCTTCTGGCCCACGTACACGGGCAGGGCCATCACGTCCTCGGCGCACTCCCGGTAGACTTCCAGCATTTCCAGGGTCTTGGCCTGGGCTTCCTCGGCGGAGGCGTGCATGGTGTGGCCCTCCTGCCACAGGAACTCGCTGGTCCGCAGGAAGGGGCGGGTGGCTTTCTCCCAGCGCATGACGGAGCACCACTGGTTGTACACCATGGGCAGGTCGCGCCAGGTCTGCACCCACTTGGCGAACATGGTGCAGAAGATGGTCTCGGAAGTGGGCCGGATGGCCAGACGCTCGGTCAGGGGCTCGGTACCGCCCTGGGTGACCCAGGCCACTTCCGGCGCGAAGCCCTCCACATGCTCGGCTTCCTTCAGCAGCAGGCTCTCCGGGATCAGCATGGGGAAGTAGACGTTCTCCACGCCCTTCTCCTTGAAGCGCTGGTCCATCTCCGCCTGGATGCGCTCCCAGATGGCGTAGCCGTAAGGCCGGACGATCATGCAGCCCCGGACCGGCGCGTAGTCGCACAGCTGAGTCTGGGTGATGACGTCGGTGTACCACTGGGAGAAGTCCTCGCTGCGGGGGGTGATGAAGGTGACGAAGTCCTGCTTGTTCTCCTTGTTCTTGGCCATGGTTTTCTCTCCTTTACTTTTCCGGCAAGGGCATGAAAAAGCCTTCGCCTCTGTTTTGTGCAGGGACGAAGGCAGGAACGCTGCATTCGCGGTACCACCCGGCTTGACTGATCCCTTCGCAGGGGAGCCCTCTCGTTGCATCCGTTCACGGGGATGGTCCGGCGGGTATTGGCCGCGGCTCCGGGCTGGGAAGGCTCATCCGTTCCGCCGCGCGCCTCTCACCGCCGCGCGCTCGCTGAAGACTTTCCGGACAGCCGGGCCCTTCATTGCCTGTAGCCGCATCATAGCACGTTTTCGCGGGAAATGCAAGGGCAAGAAATCGACACTGATCCGTACGGGTTGAAGGGATGTTGCTATTTACCCCGGACCATGTCCGCAAGAGAAACCTTGAATCGGCCGGATGTTGACAAACCATGCTTTCTGTGCCACAATACACCCAGAAAAAGCCCTCACGGAGGAGATGCCAAGTGAATCTGTCCAAATACCTCGGCAATCCGACCTGGAGGCGGGAGGTGCTGATCGCCTATGCCCAGATCGTTCTGGGCAGCGTGATCGCTGGCGCGGCCTATCCGCTGTTCCTGAACGACAACAACATCGCCCCCGGCGGCCTCACCGGTGTGGCCATGATCCTGCATCACTTTTTCGACTTCCTGCCCATCGGCGTCACATCGCTGGTGCTGAACATTCCGCTGTTTCTGGTGGGGTACCGGTCCTCGGGGCCGATCTTCGTGTTCCGGTGCCTGGTGGGGACAGCGCTGTTCTCCCTGGCCATCGACCTGCTTCCTCTGAAGACCATGACGGAGGATCCGCTGCTGGCTTCGCTCTACGGCGGCATTCTCCTGGGCATCGGCCTGGGGCTGATCCAGCGGGGCGGCGCCACCACCGGCGGCACGGACATGGCGGCCCGGATGGTGCACAAGCGCCTGCCTTTCATCTCCGTGGGCATGTTCCTGTTCGCGCTGGACCTGGTGGTGGTGGTGGCGGCCGGCTTCGCTTTCCACGCGCCCGAGGCCACGCTGTACGCCATGATCAACATCGCCGTGTGCTCCAAGGTCATCGACATGGTGATGGTGGGCTTTACCGCAAACAAGGCCTGCTTCATCATCAGCGGGAAGTGGGAGACCATCACCGCGCGGGTCCTGAAGGAGATGAACCGGGGCGTGACCCAGCTCAAGGCCCGGGGCGGCTTCAGCGGATCCGAGCGGCCCATGGTGCTGGCGGTGATCTCCCGCAGCGAGCTCCCGCGGCTGAAAGACATCGTCCGGGAGGAGGACGAGAAGGCATTCATGTTCGTCACGGAGGCACACGAAGCGCTGGGGGAGGGATTTGCGAGGCTGGAGAAGGAGCAATAGTCATTACAGATATGAAGGAAATATTACAGAATTATTATCTTTTTGATTTTTCTTTGCAAAACGGGGCTGCAATGCTATAATCACATTAGTTTCCAACGGAATTCAATAGCGGAGCTCAGCAAAGACGGCGTTGACCTGATAAAGGAGGAATGAAGCTTGGGCAAGGAAGTCATGGCTGAAGTGCCGGAGTATCAGACGCCCACCGCATCTGAGAATGAGGACTATGCCATCGAGATGATCCACATCACCAAACGGTTCCCCGGGATCATCGCAAACGATGACATCACCCTCCAGCTTCGGCGGGGCGAGATCCATGCCCTGCTGGGGGAGAACGGCGCGGGCAAATCCACGCTGATGAGCGTGCTCTTTGGCATGTATAAGCCCGAGGAAGGCTATATCAAGAAGGATGGCGTAAAGGTCGAGATCCGCAACCCCAACGATGCCACGGCGCTGCACATCGGCATGGTGCACCAGCACTTCAAGCTGATCGACGTGTTCACCGTCATGGACAACATCATCCTGGGCGCGGAGGACACCCATCTGGGGTTTGTCCAGAAGAAGCGGGCGCGGCAGAAGGTCAAGCAGCTCTCCGAGCAGTACGGCTTGTACATCGACCTGGACGCCAAGGTGGAGGACATCACCGTCGGCATGCAGCAGCGCGTGGAAATCCTCAAGATGCTGTACCGCGACAACGACATCCTGATCTTCGACGAGCCCACGGCCGTGCTGACGCCCCAGGAGATCCATGAACTGATGCAGATCATGAAGGCCCTGGCGGCGGAGGGAAAGAGCATCCTGTTCATCTCCCACAAGCTGAACGAGATCATGGAGGTCTCGGACCGGGTGACGGTGCTGCGCAAGGGCAAGTACATCGGCACGGTGAACACCGCCGACGTCACCCAGGCGGAGCTGAGCTCCATGATGGTGGGCCGGCCGGTGCAGCTGGTGGTGGAAAAGGATCCGCCGCTGGTCCTGGACCCGGTGCTCCACGTGGAGGACCTGCACGTCAAGAGCCAGCTGTACAGCCACGACGCGGTGAAGGGCGTCACCTTCGACGTCCACAGCGGCGAGATCCTCTGCATCGCCGGCATCGATGGCAACGGCCAGTCGGAGCTGATCCAGGCCATCACCGGACTGATGAAACCCCGCCGCGGGAAGGTGGAACTCATCGGCCACGATGTCGCCCACGCCTCCATCCAGGAGCACAGCGATTACGGCATGAGCCACATCCCGGAGGACCGGCACAAGCACGGCCTGGTGCTGGATTTCACCCTGGAGCAGAATATGGTGCTGCAGCGGTTCCACGATCCGGAGTTTTCCAGGGCCGGATTCATCCGCTTCCGTAACATCCGTGAATACTCGGAGCGCCTGATCGAGCAGTTTGACGTCCGCTCCGGCCAGGGCCCGGTGACCATCGCCCGGAGCATGTCCGGCGGCAACCAGCAGAAGGCCATCATCGCCCGGGAACTGGACCGGGACCTGCCGCTGGTGGTGGCGGTTCAGCCCACCCGCGGCCTGGACGTCGGCGCCATCGAGTACATTCACTCACGGCTGGTGGAGGAGCGGGACAAGGGCGCCGGCGTGCTGCTGGTCTCCCTGGAACTGGACGAGGTCATGAACCTCTCCGACCGCATCCTGGTGATCTATGAAGGCGAGATCGTGGGCGAATTCGATCCCAAACAGGTGACGGTGGACGAGCTTGGCTTGTACATGGCCGGCGCGAAACGGCAGGAGGTGCACGCGCAGTGAACGAGAAGATTTCATTCATGAAGCGGCCGGGCACCCGGTCCGTGATGGCTTCCATTATCGCCATCCTCATCGGCATTCTGGTGGGGTGCGTGGTGGTGCTGGTGGCCAGCCTGACGACCAAGGTGAAGAGCGACAACATCTCCGAAACCTTCTACTACTATAAGACCTCGTCGGTGAATGAGAAGGGCGAGACGGAGACCTCCCAGACGCAGGTTTTTCGCAAGGAAGCGGAGAAGAGCGGTATTACATACTACACTTACCAGGTGGGTGCCAAGGTGTCCGCGTACTTCACGCTCAGTGAGGCGGACATCCAAATGCTCATGGACGAAGGTGCTATTCCGACTGGGGTGAACCCGCAAAGCTGTCACGTGATCTCCGACAATGATATCGTGACCCGCACAGAGTTCTCCCTCCGTTTAGGCGCAGCCTTCGACGGGATTCGCCTGGTAGGCGCCGGTATCTTCTGTAAGGGCCGCGACGCCAATGGTAATTTGGACTTTGGCTTCAACGGCGCCAGCATCGGCAACATGTTCTTCCGCGCCATCCCGCTGATTATGACCGGTCTCGCGGTGGCCTTTGCCTACAAGACGGGCCTGTTCAACATCGGCGCGCCGGGACAGTACCTGGCCGGCACCACCGTTTCCCTGTTCATCGCCCTCTCCGTGCCCACGGATGTGGTGCCTGTCTGGATGGTGTGGATTTTCGCCTTCCTGGGAGGAGCGCTGGCCGGCGCCATATGGGGCGCCATACCTGGCCTCCTGAAGGCGCTGCTGAACATCAATGAGGTCATCGCCTGCATCATGACCAACTGGCTGATGGCCAACATCACCACCTGGGCCTTCCAGGGCAGCAATCTGCGCAACTTTGTGGAGAGCACCAAGTCCGGCTACATCTACAAGACCTCCTTCCTGCTGGAGGATTGGCTCCAGGCGGACGGGACGATCGTGACCTTCGGCGCGGGGGACCCGGCGGCGACAGGCGTGCTGCAGCACACCCGCGGCGGTGTGGAGACAACCAAGCTGTGGCTGGACAAGATCTTTCCGGGCAGCCAGATCAACGGCGGCATCATCATCGCGATCCTGATCGCCATCGCTGTGTATATCCTGATGCACTACACGACCTTCGGCTTCGAGCTTCGGGCCTGTGGCGCCAATCGCTTCGCGGCACGGTACGCCGGCGTCAAGGACAAGCGGAACATCGTGGTGACCATGATGATCGCCGGCTCCCTGGCCGGTGCGGGTGCTGCGCTCTACTGGCTCTCCGGCAACACGGAGTTCTACTACGCCAGCGCATATCAATCGCTGCCGGCGGTGGGCTTCAACGGCATCCCGGTGGCCCTGCTTGCCTCCAGCAACCCGGTGGGCACGATCTTCGCAGGCACCTTCATGTCCATGCTGAACGTGAACGGCTTGCAGGTCAAGAACCTGACGGGCCTGAACGAATACATCACCGACGTCATCATCGCGGTGATCGTGTACGTGTCGGCCTTCTCCCTGCTCATCAAGACCTGGCTGAGCAAGGATAAGAAGCACAGGAAGCCCGTTCCCGGACAGGAAAGCCTCAAGTCGGATCCGACGGCTGAAAAAGCAGCGGCCGCGGCGACAGGAAAGGAGGCGTGACAGATGAACAAGAAACTGGCGAAACTCATTGTGTTCCCTTCTGTATTTGCACTGGTCGCGGTGCTGTCCATCATCTTCCAGGGATGGCTCCAGAAAACAGGCTTTGACATCCTGATCCGCCAAACGCTGATCTACATGGTCCCGCTGATGATCGTCGCGCTGGGCGGTGTGTTCGCGGAGCGCAGCGGCGTCATCAACCTGGCGCTGGAAGGCATCATGATCATGGGCGCGTTTGCCGGCGTTATGTTCGTCCGGATCATCCAGGACGCCGGATGGTTCAACGAGGCCTACGAGGGTTATTCCGCCCTGGTCAAGGCCATGAACAAGGTCAAAGCGCCTGAGATGAACGAGGCCATGATGCAGACCATAGCCGTAGGCCGGAGCGGCTTCTGGCAGCTGCAGGGCTTTGCCGTCATGGCGGCTCTGGTGGCGGGCCTGGTGGGCGGCATCTTCTCCCTGCTGCTGGCCTTCGCTGCCATCAACCTGAAGGCGGACCAGACCATCAGCGGCACGGCCCTGAACCTGCTGGCCCCCGCTATCGTGCTCTTCCTGATCATGACCATCACGAACCAGAGCACCATGGGCATGACGGAAGGCAACAACGCGCCGGGATGGTTCATGCTGAAAAAGGCTTACTTCGGCGTATGGAAAAACGATCAAATCAATTTCTTCCAGTCTGCCTTCCTGGACATGGTTTTCCCCATCACCTACCTCTTCATTCTCATCTTCATCGGCTTCTCCGTCGTCCTGTACAAAACGCGCTTCGGCCTGCGCATGCGCTCCTGCGGTGAGAATCCCCAGGCTTCGGCTTCCCTGGGCATCAACGTGGTGGGCAAGCGCTATGCGGGCACCATGATCTCCGGCTTCCTGGCGGGCATGGGCGGCTTCCTCTACGCGCTGACCACCGTGGGCTGCAGCACCAACGGCGACGTAGCCGGCTTCGGCTTCCTGGCCTTGGCTGTCATGATCTTCGGCAACTGGAAGCCCGGCCCCATCGCTATGGCGGCGCTCCTCTTCGGTCTGTTCAAGTGCATCTCGGCCACCTACACCTCTCTGTTCCCCAACGAGAACGGCGTCGGCTTCTTCAACACCCTCGGTGTGCCGGAGGCGGTGTACCGGATGCTGCCCTATGCCGTGACGCTGATCGTGCTGATGTTCACCAGCAAGCGGTCCCGCGCGCCCAAGGCCGAAGGCATCCCCTACGACAAAAGCCTGCGCTGAGAAAAAGTTTTCCCAACCCCTTTTCATCCGATCGTTCTTCTGGTATAATTTTCGTAACGGACAGGGGATGCCCTGTACCAAATAAAAGGAGGCGCTTTCTCATGAAAAAGTTTCTTGGGATCTTTCTTGCCCTCGTGATGGCTTGCACCTGCGTGTTTGCCTTTGCGGAAGAAGAGATCGATCCGAACGACATCCCGGACACCATGACCTCTGAAGACGGCACCTACGAGCTCGCGTTCGTGACGGACGTCGGCCAGCTGAAGGACAAGTCCTTCAACCAGGGCACCTGGAATGGCGTGAAGGCTTATGCGTATGCCAACGGCCTGTCCTACAAGTATTATCAGCCTGCCAACGGCAGCGAAGCCACGGATGATGACCGCTATGACGCCATGAAGGCTGCCGTGGAAGGCGGCGCCAAGGTCGTTGTGTGCGCCGGCTTCATGCAGGGCACCGCGCTGGCCAAGGCCGCGGCTGAGTTCACCGATGCCAAGTTCGTCTTCATCGACGGCTGGCAGCTGGGTCTGGCCAACGTTGCCCCCATCGCTTTCAAGGAAGAGCAGTGCGGCTACTTCGCCGGCTATGCTGTGGTCAAGGAAGGCTACACGCAGCTGGGCTTCGCCGGTGGCGGCGGTGGCACCAACGCGGCTTGCTGCCGTTACGGCTACGGCTTCGTGCAGGGCGCCAATGACGCTGCTGCCGAGCTGGGCGAGAACGTGAAGATCCGCTACACCTGGCAGTATGGCGCCAGCTTCTCTCCCTCCGCTGAGCTGCAGGCCATGATGTCCGGCTGGTACTCCACCGGCACTGAGATCGTGTTCTCCTGCGGCGGCAGCATCTTCGACTCCGTGACCGCTGCTGCTTCCGCCAATGACTGCGCGGTTGTGGGCGTTGACGTCGACCAGAGCTATGACTCTGACACCGTCGTGACCTCCGCTCTGAAGGGCATCAAGGAAGCAGCTTACTGGGCCATCGAGAAGTACTATGAGGGTGCCTGGGATGAGATCGGCGACGTGCAGTCCTCCCTGGGCGTGAACGACGACGCTGTCGGCCTGCCCGTTGATACCTGGTCCCTCGAGAGCTTCACCGTGGAAGACTATGAGGCCCTGCTGGCTGCTGTCAAGAACGGCGAAGTCGAGATCAAGGACGACGTCCTGACCGAAGGCGCTGTTGCGGACATCGAGTTCTCCAACGTGACGGTTCAGTACGAGTAATCACTTGATGAAGGGGTGGGAGAGTCCGTTCTCTCCCATCCTTTTCTTTACCGGTTTCGGAGGGCACAGCTCATGAAAATCAGTGTTTCGGATTTCACTCTCCCCGAAGCGCAGCCCTTCCTGCTGGAGGCGGGCGATCACGCGGTGCTGCTGCTGCACGGCTTCACCGGCTCTGCGGCCCATATGCGCATCGTCGGAGAGAAACTTCACGACGCGGGTTTTACCGTGGAGGGGATCAATCTTCCGGGACACGGCGCAGACCTGAAGGCCATGAAAGCCAGTACCTGGCAGCAGTGGGTCGGCGCCGCGCGGGACGCTGTCCGCAGCCTCAGGACAAAACACCGGCATGTCACCGTCATGGGTCTCAGCATGGGCGGATGCATTGCGCTGATCCTGGCGGAAGAAGGGCTGGCGGATGCCGTCGTCACGGTTTCCGCGCCCATGGCGGCTCAGAACCCGTTTCTGCCTTTCGCGAAGATCATCGCGCCGTTGGTGCACAACGTCTCATGGGGAAAAAACGGCGGCCCGAAGGATTACATGCTGGATGCCCGCTACAACCTGGGTTACGGCGGATTCCCGACGAAATCCGGCGCCGATCTCTACAGCATCATCAAGCAGGCCAAAGCGAACCTGGCCATGATCGGCTGTCCGCTGCTGGTCATCCAGTCCAAGGACGATGAGACCATCGCGGCCGACAGCGCGGAAACCATCATGAACGGGATTTCCAGCAAGACGAAGGAAGCCGTGTGGCTGGATGAGGTGCCCCATGTTTGTACCATTACCAAAGCGGCTCCGGAGATTTCAGACCGGGTGGCGGCGTTTCTGAAGGCCTTGTGACGGGGAGTTCCGAACGAGACGATGGTTTTGACGGGAAATATTCGGCTGGAAAATACTTGAAATTCCCTCACCTCTATACTATAATGGTCTCATCGAGGGAAAGGAGAGTACGAAATGCCGAAGCGCTGGACCGATGATGACATTCTGCTGAACAGCGTTGCAAATGATCTGCTTGGCACAATGTCCATGTTTCCCAAGAGAATCGTTCGGGTGGATGAACTGATTCGAAGCTTTGGGATGCCGCTGTCCCACATTCAGATCCTGGTGCTGGTCTCCGAAGGCGACCTTTCCATCGGTCAGATCTCGGAGCGGCTGGGCATCGCGAAACCGAATATCACGCCGCTGGTGGACCTTCTGGACGAGAGGGGATATGTCTGCAGAGAGCGCAGCGCCCGAGACCGTCGGGTCGTGTGCGTTCACCTGCAGGATGCGGGACGGGATAAACTGAAGGAGATCCGGGACGCGATGGTCGAACAGATCAGAGCCTGGCCGGAGTGTTTCTCGGCGCGTGAAATCAGACGGCTGGACCAAGGCCTTCAGATTTTGAAGCAAACCATGGACATCATGAACGGGCAGACCTGATCCGGAGACGCTGTTGGCAAGCAGCGTTTCTTTTTATTCTTCAAACAACCGAACAATACAACTGAACCGAACAATAATGTTCGGAATTATGACGTATAAAACCGGAAAAGAAAAAACGAATTGTTCGCGTTCAGGAATAATCCCAAAGAAATTGCGAAAATCTCGAAAAAACCTATTGACAAACGCATGAATAAGTGCTATTCTGTACAAGCTGACCCGCCGGGAGGGCGGTAAAGCGCGTGAACCTTGAAAACGATACAGGGAGACAGAAACGCAA
>JBGVCH010000130.1:0-5673 GCA_045226335.1 Christensenellales bacterium
GGTGCCCGGCAGGCAAACATCTCAGTCTTCAAACCCCGATCTCCCCTTAAAGGGGAGATGTCGCCGCAGCGACAGAGAGGTTTTGCAACGACAGGGAGGCCACAGTCCGTGAACCAACCTCATCCACCGCTGCGGCGGTCCCCCTTCCCCTTTCAGGGGAAGGAAGGGTGCTCCGAAAACAAGTCTCTCAGTCTTCAAACCCCGATCTCCCCTGAAAGGGGAGATGTCGCCGCAGCGACAGTGAGGTTTTTGCAGCGACAGCGAGGTTGTCATCCATTCCCATCACGTCATCGAGGTGAGGCCAACGTGCAGGAACCGTCCCAACAAGACTTTTCATTCACCGGATACAATCATCATCATCTGGAGACTGCGCGAACTTTCCGAAGAGAAATGACCCCTGCTGAAGCGAAGCTCTGGCATCAGTATTGCCGCAAGAGCAAGTACAGGTTCTATCGGCAACGATCCATTGACCGGTTCATTGTTGATTTTTACTGTTCAGCGGCAAAGCTGGTGATCGAGATCGACGGCGCACCGCACTTTACAAAGGACGGCAAGGAGTATGATTCGATCCGGACAGACGTCCTCTCGCAATATGGCCTGGAAGTCATCCGATTCACAAATACCCAGGTTATGAGAGAATTTGCCTCTGTCTGCGCAGTCATCGATGCTTTGGCAAAGAGAAGGCTCGCGCATCAGCAAGGCAGTCCTGACACCGATCCCTCTGGCTGAAAGGATTTCGGCATTGATCTGTTGCACCGCAAAAGCGTGTCTGAATGCAAATCAGCCTCACCTGCAATACCACACAAGGAGGAACACCCGCCATGTCCATCGCACCCTACAACCCCAAAGCCATTGAGCCCAAGTGGCAGAAGATCTGGGCCGAAACCCACGCCTTCGAGGCGGAGGCCAGCCATGACAAGCCCAAGTTCTACGGGCTCATCGAGTTCCCGTACCCCTCGGGCGCGGGCCTGCACGTGGGCCATCCCCGGTCCAACACCGCCATGGACATCATCAGCCGCAAGCGCCGGATGCAGGGCTACAACGTCCTCTTCCCCATCGGCTGGGACGCCTTCGGCCTGCCCACGGAGAACTACGCCATCAAGAACCACGTCCATCCGGCCAAGGTGACCAGGGCGAACATCGACCACTTCCGGTCGCAGCTCCAAATGCTGGGCTTCTCCTTCGACTACAGCCGCGAGGTGGACACCACCGATCCGGACTACTTCAAGTGGACCCAGTGGATCTTCCTGAAGCTGTTCGAGCACGGGCTGGTGTTCCGGGACAAGACCCTGGTGAACTACTGCCCCTTCTGCAAGGTGGTGCTGTCCAACGAGGACTCCCAGGGCGGCAAGTGCGACGTGTGCCACAGCGACGTGGTGCAGCTGCCCAAGGACGTGTGGTACCTGCGGATCACCAAGTACGCCGACCACCTGCTGGAAGGCCTGAAGACCGTGGACTATCCGGAAAACATCGCCATGCAGCAGGTGAACTGGATCGGCAAGTCCACCGGCGCTTTCGTGCGCTTCCCCTTTGAGGGCCTGGAGGAGACCATCGAGATCTACACCACCCGGCCCGACACCCTCTTCGGCGTCACCTTCATGGTCATGGCCCCGGAGCATCCCCTCATCGACAAGTACGCCGACCGCATCGCCAACATGGACGAGGTGGCCGCGTACCGGGATGTGTGCGCCAAGAAGACCGAGTTCGAGCGCACCCAGCTGGCGAAGGACAAGACCGGCGTGAAGCTGGATGGCCTGGCCGCCGTGAACCCGCTGACGGGCAAGGCCGTGCCCATCTACATCTCCGACTACGTCATGATGGGCTACGGCACCGGCGCCATCATGGCCGTGCCCGCCCACGACCAGCGCGACTGGGAGTTCGCACGGAAGTTCGGCATCGACATCATCGAGGTCATCAAGGGCGGCGACATCTCCGTGGAGGCCTACACCGGCGACGGCGAGATGGTGAACTCCGGCTTCCTCAACGGCTACACCAACAAGAAGGACTCCATCGCCCGGGCGGTGGAGGAGGTGGAGAAGCGGGGCTTCGGCCGGGCCGGCGTCCAGTACAAGATGAAGGACTGGGCCTTCAACCGCCAGCGCTACTGGGGCGAGCCCATCCCGCTGATCCACTGCCCCAGGTGCGGCGTGGTGGCCGTGCCCTATGAGGAACTGCCCCTGCGCCTGCCCGAGGTGGAGAACTTCGAGCCCGGCACCGACGGCAAGAGCCCCCTGGCCCGGATCCCCTCGTTCGTGCAGTGCAAGTGCCCCAAGTGCGGGGGCGACGCCGAGCGCGAGACCGACACCATGCCCCAGTGGGCCGGCTCCAGCTGGTACTTCCTGCGCTACTGCGACCCGCACAATGACAAGGTCTTCGCCTCGAAGGAGGAGCTGGACTACTGGATGCCCGTGGACTGGTACAACGGCGGCATGGAGCACGTCACCCGCCACCTGCTGTACAGCCGCTTCTGGCATCAGTTCCTGTATGACATCGGCGAGGTCTCCTGCCCCGAACCCTACGCCAAGCGCACCGCCCAGGGCATGATCCTGGCCGCCGACGGCGAGAAGATGTCCAAGAGCCGCGGCAACGTCATCAACCCCGACGACGTGGTGGATGAGATCGGCGCGGATGCCTTCCGCTGCTATGAGATGTTCATGGGCGCCTTCGACCAGGCCATCCCGTGGTCCACCAACGGCGCCAAGGGCTGCCGCAAGTTCCTGGACCGGGTCTGGCGCCTGCAGGACAGCGTGGTGCCCGGCGAAGCCTTCTCCCCGGCCCTGAACGCCATCCTCCACGAGACCATCAAGAAGGTCTCCGAGGACATCGAGAAGATGAAGTTCAACACCGCCATCGCGGCCATGATGAGCCTGGTCAACGAGATGTGCGCCCAGCCCTCCGTCACGAAGGCCGACCTGGAGGCCCTGCTGCTGATCCTCTCCCCCGTGGCGCCCCACATCTGCGAGGAGATCTGGCAGAACCTGGGCCACAGCGAGCCCATTCACCACCAGCCCTGGCCCGCCTGGGACGAGAGCGCCCTGGTGAAGGCCGAGGTGCAGATCGCCGTGCAGATCAACGGCAAGGTTCGGGGCCGCATCATGGTCCCCGCCGACCTGGGCAAGGCCGAGGCCGAGGAAACCCTCCCCGCCACCGAGGCCGTGCAGAAACTCACCGCCGGCAAGACCGTCGTGAAGGTGGTCTTCGTGCCCGGCCGGCTGCTGAACATCGTCGTGAAATGAAGCGCAAAGGAGAATGAACATGTACTGTCCCAACTGCGGAAGCAACAACCCCGATGACAGCGACGTCTGCATCAGCTGCGGCGAAAACCTGAACCCCTCCTCCCGGAAAGTGAACCTGTCCAAGAGCAGCGGCACCGCCGGCGCCTCCTCGCCGGTCAAGGCCCGCAAGGTTTCGCCGAAGTCCATCGTCAGCATGGTCCTGGGCATCGCCGGCCTCAATTTCGCGACCCTCGCCCCCATCTACGCCATCATTGCCGTCGTCGCCTCCGCTGCCGGCCGTTCCTACAGTTACAGCAGTTCTTACTACGCGGCGGAAATCGCGGCCATCAGCATCATCGCCATCGTGTTCGGCGCGGTCGGCCTCGGCCTCGGCATCCCGGCCCTGATCCTCAGCCCGCGCGGCCTGGAGGACGGCACAGCCCCCGCCAACCGCGGCATCTCCAAGTGCGGTCGGATCACCGGCACCATCTCCGTCATCCTGAGCGGGATCTCCGTCACCGCGGCGCTCTTCGCCATGCTTTCAGCTTTCTGAGGCTCCCGTCCCGAACCGTCCCTGACAACTTCCCCTGACCCCGCGGCCCAGGCGCCGGATGAAGAGAGAAAAGGAGAAAACCATGGCGAAAGACGACTATCCCGTCATCGTATACCGGGTCCTGCTGTACCTGTACAAGCAGCTGAAATCCGGCACACCCCCGGATACGGCAGAGCTCCGGCCCGAGGGTTCCCTTTTCAACACCAACGAGACCTACTGGCGGTTCATCCTGACAAATATGCATCGGGAAGGCCTGATCACCGGGCTGCAGGAGGACCAGCTCCCGGAGGTCCTGGCAGAACTGGCGGCACAGAAAACCCTTGAGCCCGCGGCGGAGCCTCCGGAAACCCCGGAGGAGAGCGACCAGAATCCGCAGGAAAGCAAAAAGAACCGGAAGAAGCAGAAAGGCCAGAAGGATGAAACGGAACCGGAAAGCCCACGGATCCCGGACCGCCTGGACGGCCTGCTGATGAACCTGCAAATCACGGTCAAGGGAATCGAAACCCTCCAGGACGACAAGCTGTCCGAACGGGTCGACAAGTTGATCCGAGGCCTGCTCAGGATTGATTGAGGGGGCCCTCCCGCGATTACTGCAGCGCGCTCCGGATTCCGTGTACGAAAAGCCCTTCGCTGTTTTCGGCGGAGGGTTTTTCGGTCCGAAAAGCCGTCTTCCCGCCGCACAGCGGCAGCCCGGCGAAAAATCGCCGAAAAAACATCCCGCTCCGCCCGCGCCGTGCTTGACACAAGCTGTCACTTATGGTAAAATGGCTCCAGCTTGCGAACCGGATCGTCGTTTGAGTTTTGGTCCGCAAAGAAAAGAAAAGGAGAGTGTCCGTATGAAGAAACTCGTAGCTCTGCTCCTGTGCGCAATGATGGTTTGCGCGTGCCTCGGCGTCGTCGCTGAAGGCGAGAAGAAGGTCGGCATTTCGATGCCCACCAAGGACCTGCAGCGCTGGAACCAGGACGGCGAGAACATGCAGAAGATGTTCGAAGAAGCCGGCTTCGTGGTCGATCTGCAGTATGCCGCCAACGACGAGCAGCAGCAGCTGAACCAGGTGACCAGCATGATCAACAACGGCTGTGATGTCGTCATCATCGCCGCGATCACCAGCACCTCCCTTGGCTCCGCGCTGGATCTGGCCCAAGAAAAGGGCATCCCGGTCATCGCGTATGACCGTCTGCTGATGGCGCATGAGTGGGTCACCTACTATGCCACCTTCAACAACTACTCCGTCGGCACCATCCAGGGCACCTACATCAAGGAGCAGCTGGATCTGGACAACGCTGAGGGCCCCTTCTATCTCGAGATCACCGCTGGCGATCCCGGCGACAACAATGCGGGCTTCTTCTATCAGGGCGCCATCGACGTTCTGAAGCCCTACATCGACGAGGGCAAGCTGGTCGTGAAGTCTGGCCAGATCGAGTTCGCCGAAGTTGCGACCCCCACCTGGAAGACCGAGGTTGCCATGAACCGCGCGAACAGCGTCATCGCCTTCTATGACGACGGCTCTGACATCGCTGCCTGGCTGTGCTCCAACGACTCCACCGCTCTGGGCGTCATCAACGCTCTGGAAGACAACTATGACGGCGCTTGGCCCATCATCACCGGCCAGGACTGCGACATCGCCAACACCAAGAAGATGATCGCCGGCGAGCAGAGCATGTCCGTGTTCAAGGACACCCGTACTCTGGCTCAGCAGGTCGTCAAGATGGTCACCCAGCTCCTCAACGGCGAGGAAGTGGAAGTGAACGACACCGAGACCTATGACAACGGCGTCAAGGTCGTGCCTTCCTACCTGTGCGTGCCCGTGTTCGCCGATGCGAACAACTACACCGAGCTGCTGATCGACTCCGGCTACTACACCCCCGATCAGCTGCAGTAATCGAACAACCGCCGGTCTCTGA
>JBGVCH010000131.1:0-9415 GCA_045226335.1 Christensenellales bacterium
TCGTAGACGATCCTGCCGCTGCGGGGCTTCAGCAGGCCGGTGATGGCGTTCAGCGTGGTGGATTTGCCGGCGCCGTTGGCGCCGATCAGGGTCACGATCTCGTCCGGGTAAACCTCCAGGGAAACGCCCTTGATGGCGTGGATGGCGCCGTAGAAGACGTGAATATCCTCCACAGAGAGGATGGGGTGCGCGTTCTGTGACATGCTCAGCCCTCCTCCTTCTGCTTGCCCAGATAGGCCTCGATAACCAGGGGATTGTTCTGGATCTCCTGGGCGGTGCCCTTGGCGATGACCTTGCCGAAGTTCAGCACGCAGATGCCCTCGCACACACCCATGACCAGGCTCATGTCATGCTCGATCAGCAGGATGGCGATCTTGAAATCGTCCCGGATCCGGGCGATGGTGTTCATCAGCTCCTCGGTTTCGTGGGGGTTCATGCCGGCGGCGGGCTCGTCCAGCAGCAGTAGCTTGGGCCCGGTGGCCAGGGCGCGGATGATTTCCAGACGCCGCTGGGCGCCGTAGGGGAGGCTCCCGGCCCGGACGTCCGCCATGCCTTCCATGCCGAAGATGGACAGCAGCTCCAGGGCCCGCTTGTGCTGCCTGCTCTCTTTGATCCAGTAATTGGGCAGCCGAAGCAGCGCGGTGGCCGTGGAGTATTTGATCTGATTGTGCAGGCCGATGCGAACGTTCTCCTCCACCGTCATCTGGTCGAAAAGCCGGATGTTCTGGAAGGTCCGGGCGATGCCCAGCTTAGAGGCCTGGACGATGCTCATGCCCTTCATGTCTCTGCCGTCGAAGATGACGGAACCCTCTGTGGGCTCGTACACCTTGGTCAGCAGGTTGAACACCGTGGTTTTGCCGGCGCCGTTGGGCCCGATGAGGCCCGCGATCTCTGTGCGGCCGATGATCAGGTTGAAGTCATCCACCGCTTTCAGGCCGCCGAACTGGATGCCCAGGTGGTGGGTTTCCAGGATGGGTGCCAGGTGCAGGTCACGCTCGGGGACGATGGCTTTGGAGGGGTAGGGGACCATTTTGGTGCTGGAGTGCCGGGCTGCCTTGTCCTGACGCTGCGTCATGCCTTCCCGCCCCCTTCCTTTTTCTTGCCCTTCTTTTTCTTGCCTTCGCCGTCCTTGGCGTAGGCCTCGTAGAGCATCAGGCCCAGTTCGATGCGGCGCTGGGTCTCATCGTCCAGCGGCGCACCGTCCGCGGTGAACAGACGGCCGATCACGGGCGTTTCTTCCGCTTCGGCGGCCCATTCCTCCCGTTCGATCTCCGGAACGGGCCTGGCCTTCTTGCCGAAGGTCTCGGAAACGAAGTCATCCTCCTCGATGACCACGGTCTCATGCCGCGCGGCGCTCTGGCCGGTCTCTGTTCCGCCGAAGGCGTTCCGCGATTCCTCCGCGAAGAGGTTCATATTTCGCTTCCGGCGGAAGAGGGAGGTGAAGGCGCTGATCCAGCGTTTGACCAGCGCGTTGTTGGACAGGATCATGGCGAGGATCAGGACCACCGCGTACACGAGCATGCGGTAATCCTGCAGGAAGCGCAGCTTCTCCGGCAGGATCGTCAGCGCCGTGGCGGAGATGACCGAGCCGAGGATGTTGCCGATGCCGCCCAGCACGACGAAGACCAGCACGTTGATGGATTCGTTGAAGCTGAACTTGGCGGGGGTGGTGGTGGCGGCGTTGAGGCCGTACAGGGCGCCCGCCATGCCGGCCAGCACGGAAGCCGTGACGAAGGCGATCATCTTGTAGCGGGTGACCTGAATGCCCATGGACTCGGCGGCAATCCGGTTGTCACGGGTGGCCTTGATGGCGCGGCCGGTCCGGGAGTTCACCAGAAAGATGACCACGACCAGGGCGATCATCACCAGGATGAAGCCTCCGGTGAAGGTCGCGATGGCCTCCACCTTTTTGGCACCGTTGGGGCCGTTCAGCAGGAGCGTTCCGCCGATGTCGCTGTTCAGGAAGCCCCAGTTGAGGTGTTTGTCCTCCACGGAGACGTAGACGCAGTTCAGGACGTTCCGGATGATCTCGCCGAAGGCCAGGGTGACGATGGCCAGGTAGTCGCCTCGCAGCCGCAGGACGGGGATGCCGATCAGAAAGCCCATGATGCCTGCCATCACACCGCCGGCACAGATAGATATGATCAGCCGCAGCGTGGTGTCGGTCATGTCGAAACCCTTCAGGAGCCAGCCGGAAACCACAATGCCCGTGAAGGCGCCGATGCTCATGAAGCCGGCGTGGCCCAGGCTCAGTTCGCCGGAGAAACCCACCACGAGGTTCAGGGAGACGGCCATGACGATCCAGCAGCAGATGGGCACCAGCTGGCCCTTCATGGAGGACGACACGATGCGCTCGGACCGCTTGACGCCCTCGTCATGGTTGAGCAGGATGGCGAAGACCACGTAGGCGATAACCACGATGGATATGGTCACCAGGTTGTAAATCAGCCGTTTGCTTTTTGCGCTCATGGTCTCACCTCACACTTTCTCACGGATCTTGTGTCCCATGAGGCCGGTCGGCTTGACAAGCAGGACGACGATCAGCACGGCGAAAACGATGGCGTCGCCCAGTTCCGTGGAGATATAGGCCTTGCCGAGAATCTCGATGATGCCCAGCACGATGCCGCCGATCATGGCGCCCGGGATCGAGCCGATGCCGCCGAACACGGCCGCCGTGAACGCCTTGATGCCCGGCATGGAGCCGGTGGTGGGCTGCAGCATGGGATAGGAGGAGCACAGGAGGAAGCCGGCGATGGCCGCCAGGAATGAGCCGATGGCAAAGGTCATGGAGATGGTGAAGTTGACGTTGATGCCCATCAGTTCGGCCGCCCCGCGGTCCTCCGACACGCAGCGCATGGCCTTGCCCATCTTGGTGTGGGCGGTGAACAGGGTCAGCAGGACCATGATGAGCACGTTGGCCGCGATGGTGATGACGGTGGCGCCCTTGATGACGAGCTCCCCGTCAAACAGGACGATGGACGGGATGTTGATGACGGTGGGGAACACCTTGGGGTTGGCACCCCAGATGAGCAGGGCCGAGTTCTGCAGCAGCATGCTCATGCCGATGGCGGTGATCAGTACGGCCAGGGAGGCGGCTTTCCGCAGCGGGGAGTAGGCCAGCTTCTCAATGGTGATGCCCAGCAGGGTGCAGCCGGCCATGGCGATCAGCAGCGCGATCAGCGGGTTCGTCTCCCAGTACTGAACCGCGCAGAACGCCAGGTATGCACCCACCATGATGATATCGCCGTGCGCGAAGTTCAGCATCTTGGCGATGCCGTAAACCATGGTGTAACCCAGCGCGATGATCGCATAGATGCTGCCCAGGCTGATGCCGTTGACCAGATTGGACAGAAAGGCCATAGAACGATCCGCCTCCTCCAGAATCGGTGTTGTCCACTATGATAGCACACCGGCCCGCTTTCGTCCATAGCGACCGGGAAAATCGCATGGGATAAAATGAAGAAAGACCCGGCGAGGGAACGCGTCCCGGCCGGGTCCCTTTGACGATCAATCAGTTGTCCAGGCCAATGTAGGCGCCGTCCTTGATCACCATGGCGGTGGGCACCTTGTCGACCTCGCCGTTGTCAGACCAGGTCATGGAGCCGGTCAGGCCGGTGATCTGGATCTGCTGCATGGCGGCGATCATGGCGTCGCAGATGTCCTCGGGGGCGTCGTCGGAGGTGACGCCGGCGATCTGCGCGGCGGCAACCAGCGCGTAGATGCAGTCATAGCCGTCGGCGGCAAACTGGTTGGGGATCTCGCCGAAGCGATTCTGATACTCAGTCACGAAGCTGACGGTGAGCTCATCGGTGGCATCGGCCACGAAGGGGGTCAGCAGCATGACGCCCTCGGCCAGGGAGGTGTCAAAGCCTTCCAGGGTCAGGATGCCGTCCATGCCGTCCACGCCGAAGAACACGGGCGCATAGCCGATGGCGTTCGCAGCGATCAGGATCTGGGAAGCGGGGGTGTAGTAGATGGGCAGGAATACCAGGTCGGCGCCGGCGTCCTTCGCCTTGGTCACCTGCACGGAGTAGTCGGTGGTCTCATCGGTGAAGGTGGACACGGAGACGACCTCAAGGCCCAGCTCGGCGGCCTTGGTTACGAAGGTCTGATAGATGCCGGTGGAGTAGGCGTCGGCGTTGTTGTAGATGACCGCGATCTTGGTGCCCAGGCCGCGCTCATTGATCACGGCGGCGGAGGCGGAACCCTGGTTGGGGTCCGTGAAGCACAGCTGATAGACATTGTCCTTGTCGGCGGTCACGTCCGTGGAGGACGCGGAGGGCGTCAGCATGAACACGCGCTCTTCGTAGGCCTTGGCGCCCACGGCGATGCAGGGCGTGGTGGTGGTGGTGCCCACGATCATCTGGGCGCCGGCGTCCAGCACGGTGTTGTACGCATTGACGGACTTTTCGGCGTCATGGGCGTCGTCTTCGTTCAGCAGAACGATTTTGATGCCGTTGTCGGCAGCCGTGATCTCGTCGGCGGCGATCTGCGCGCCGCGATAGGTGGCCAGGCCATAAACGGCGGCGGGGCCGGTCTGGGGGCCGATGTGCGCGATGGTCAGCACGAGATCCTCGGCCAGAGCGGTGACGGTCATGCACGCGACCATCGCCAGAGCCAGAACCAGAGCGATGAGCTTCTTCATAGTTTTTTCCTCCTCTGTTGGTTTCCGGGGGCGAATGGCCGCCGGTTGAACACGCCTATTATAAACCCGAATGACGGCCGTGGCAAGGACCCGCCTTGTTCTATCCTTGTTTTTTGGCCCGGGGTTCAGGCTTCCTCCGGCCGCCAGCCCTTGCACACGTCCACCCAGCCCGCCGCGCGGGAGAGCCGCTCCAGTTCCGGCAGGGTCAGCTCGATGGCGCTGTTGGCGCTGCCGCAGGCGGGGTATACGGTCTCGAACCGGCGCATGGACTCGTCGAGATACACAGTCACGCCCTCCTTGACGGCGAAGGGGCAGACTCCGCCCACGGCGTGGCCGATTTGCTCCAGGGTTTCCTCCGGAGAGAGCATCTTCGCCTTGGTGGAAAAGCGGGCTTTGTACCGGCCGTTGTCCACCCTGGCGTCCCCGGCGGCCACCACCAGGATCGGCGCGCCGTTCACGGAGAAGGAAAGGGATTTGGCGATGCGCTTGCCCTCGCAGCCCAGGGCCCGGGCCGCCAGCTCCACGGTGGCGCTGGAGACGTCAAACTCCCGGATCCGGTCCTCGATCCCCTCTGCACGAAAAAACGCCCTGACAGTTTCAATGGCCATGTTCATGCCCTCCCAAAGTACGGATTATCCGTGGGCATGATAGCACAGCGTCAGGGCGCGAAGCAAGTTTTTTCGGTGCATTTCCGCGGTGGGCTCATCCTTTCAGGAGTTCGCCCAGACGGCCGGCGGACAGGTCGTGCCAGTCCACCACCTCAATGCCCAGCTCAGCGGCGCGCTTGCGCATGGGGTCGGAGGCGCGCGTGGCGCCGGCGGAGGTGACGATCATGGCCCGGGAGTCCTCGCCGCCGAAGCGGTCCCGCAGGATGGCCAGTTCGTTGAGGGCCTCCGTTTTGATCTCGCTGGTCTTGCAGCTGATGAACATGGGCTGGACGCCCCGCACGGCCATCACGTCGATCTCGTTGGTGACCCCTGTGCCCTTGCGGTCCTCGCCGCGCCAGTTCACCACGGCGCTGAGCACCACGTCGTCGAACACGCCCGTTTCGCGGCAGGTCTTCCATACGTACAGCTCCAGCACCGAGCCCACGTCCCGCAGCCAGAAGCGGGTGACTTCGTCGGCCAGGCGGAAGGCGACCCGGTCGGCGGTCATGGCCAGATCGGAGATCAGCCCGTTCTCCTGCAGGGCGGCAAACAGGGCGGGATCGGCGGTGGCCATGCCGTTGTCCACCTTCTCCGTGGGACTGCCGCAGGCCAGCAGGCTGGGATCGCCGGCGTCGGAGATCCGCTGGATGTACTTGATCTGCTTGGCCCAGACGGTCCGGAAACGGCTGAAGCAGTCGAACAGCCGGTCGATCTCCGGCAGCTTATCCCGCAGGACCCGGTTGTCCTCGCGGCCGGGCAGCAGCTGGCCCCCCGCCATGAGAAAGCAGGATGCCACGTCCAGCTTCACCGTGCATTCCAGGGAGCGGGCATAGGGGGCATTCTGGATCTCGAAGAAGGTGTTCCGCTTGTGGCTGTAGGTGAACACGCTGCAGGTGGTCCCGGCGGCGGCGCCGGCGGCGAACAGTGCGGCGTCCGTCCCGCCCGAGATGTCGATGGCGCAGTCCTCGTATTCCTTGAGGATCCGCTTCAGGGCCCTTCTGATCTCCAGGGCGTTCAGAAGGCTGACGGAGCGGAAGGTCAGCTTCGCGTCGCAGCCCCGGCGGCGGAAATACTGGGAGAGGGAGGCGCGCCAAGCGTGATCGGCGGCGATTTCCGGCGGGCAGACATAGATGATCTCCTCGGGCCGGAACATCTCCGCCGCCAGGACATTCTCGATGGGCCGTTCGTCCCAGAGCTCGATCAGCGTCTTCACGGCTTCTTCCCCTCCCGCTTCTGACCGCGGAAAAACCACTTGCGCGCCACCGCCATGGCGGCCTTGTAGTGCAGAGGCCGAAGGACGCGGTCGGCCTCCTTCAGGGTCCGGATGATGGGCAGATGCTGGGGACAGCGCGCCTCGCAGCGGCCGCAGGCGACGCACCGTGAGGGAAAGGGCGGCTCCCGGCGGAGGGCGACGGTCTGGAAGTACTCGCGCCGGCCCGCCGCCTTGCTCTCGATGGCGGTGGCGTTGTAGCAGCGGAAGGCGCCGGGGATGTCCACGCCCTTCGGGCAGGGCATGCAGTAGCCGCAGCCGGTGCAGCCGATCTTCACGGCGGCGCCGATGTCGGCTTTCAACTCCGCCACAAGCCGGCGCTCCTCCTCATCCACGCAGCCGGGGAGGGCTTCGTTGGCGATGCGGCAGTTCTCCTCCACCATGGCCAGACTGTTCATGCCGGAGAGGACACAGGTCACCTCCGGCTGATCCCACAGCCAGCGGAAGGCCAGTTCGGCGGCGGTGCGGCCCTTTCCGTCCCGGGCGATGCGCTCCCGGGCGGCGGCGGGCAGCTGATCCACCAGCTTGCCGCCCCGCAGGGGTTCCATGATGATCACGGGGATCCCCTTCGCGGCGGCGGCCTGCAGCCCTGCCCGGCCGGCCTGGCTCACCTCGTCCATGTAGTTGTACTGGATCTGGCAGAAGTCCCAGTCCCAGGCGTCCAGGATCTTCAGGAACATGGCGGTGTTGCCGTGGAAGGAGAAGCCGATGTTCCGGATGGCGCCCTTTGCCTTCTGCTCCGCGATCCAGTCCTTGATGCCGAGGCGGACCAGCTTCTCCCAGGCCTCCAGATCCGTGAGCATATGCATGAGGTAGTTGTCGATGTAGTCCGTCTTCAGCCGCCTGCGCTGTTCGTCGAAGTACTTGCCGATAGCGGCCCGGCTGTTGATGAGGTACTGCGGGAGCTTGGTGGCGACGCGGACCTTGTCCCGGATGGCGTTGCGCGACAGGATCTCGCCCAGGCAGGCCTCGCTGCCCGGGTAGATGTAGGCCGTGTCGTAGTAGTTGACGCCCAGATCACAGGCCCGCAGGATCTCCTGCTCCGCCTTCCCGGCGTCGATGCCGGCGCCGGCGCGGGAAAACCGCATGCAGCCGTACCCCAGGGCGGACAGTTCGCGGCGGTATTGCATGGTAACCTCCCGGGCGTTTTACGCCTTGACCTCAAACTTGTAGCCCACGCCCCAGACCGTGGCGATGTCCCAGCCCAGTTCCTCCCGGCCGGGCAGCTTTTCCCGGATCCGCTTGATGTGCACGTCCACGGTGCGGGAGGAGTCCCCGGCAAAGTCGAAGCCCCAGACCCGCTCAAGCAGCTGCTCCCGGGTGAAGACCTGGCCGGCGTGGCTGGCCAGGAAATAGAGGAGTTCCAGCTCCTTGGGGGGCATATCGACGCGCTGTCCGCCGTAGCGGACTTCGTACTGGCTCAGGCTGACGGTGAGGCCGGGGAAGGACAGGGTGTCGTTCCCCTCTTCCGGCCCGGCGGTCCGCCGCAGCACGGCCTTCACCCGGGCCACCATCTCTTTGGGATCGAAGGGCTTGGTGATGTAGTCGTCCGCCCCCAGTTCCAGCTCCAGCACCTTGTCGAAGGTCTCGTCCCGGGCGGTGAGCATGATGACCGGGATGCTGCTGGATTTGCGGACGGCCTTCAGCACGCCGGTGCCGTCCAGGCCGGGCAGCATGATGTCCAGCAGGATCAGGTCCGGCGGATTGCGGCGGAAGGCGGCCAGCGCGTCGTCTCCGCGGCTCTCGACGCGGACCTCGCAGCCCTCCTTCTCCAGGTACAGCTGCACCAGGCGGGCGATGTTGGGATCGTCATCCACCACGAGGATGCTGGGTTTGTCCTTCATAAACGGTTCACCTCAAAATCATTGTGAAGCCCGAAGGCGATAGCGGCGTGAACGCCGGGTGAAGGCTGCGTTATTTCAGCTGCACCACGGTGACGCCGTCCTCACCCTCGCCGTAGACCCCGCGGCGGAAGGTCTTGACATGGGAATTGCGGCGGAGCTCCTGCTGGATGCCGCTGCGCAGGACGCCCGTGCCCTTTCCGTGGATGATGGAGACCTCGCCGAGGCCGGCCATCACCGCCTGGTCCAGGTACTGGTCCACCGCCATAATGGCTTCCTCCAGGTTCATGCCCCGGACGTCGCATTCCATGCGGATCGTGTTGGTCAGCACGCCGGTTTTGGCGCTGACGGAGGTCTTCTGCTTCGCCTTCGGCTGATCCTGCTTCAGCCGGAGCTGACTTAGGTGCGCTTTGAACTTCATGACCCCCGCCTGCAGCTGCACCTCGCCCTTGTCGTCCGAGGGCGCCAGCACGGTGGCGATGGTGTTCAGGGTCAGCACGGTGACCTGATCGCCGGGCTTGACGGTCTTGGGGGCGGTGCCGGTGTCCACTTCCTGCTTCAGCCCTTCGCTGAGGGCGTCGATGGAGGCGTCCATCTGCTTGCGGACCGCGTTGATCTGCGCGTCCGGGGCTTCCCGCTCCTTCTTCATGCGCTTCAGATCGCTGATGAGGCCGTCCGCTTCCCGGCGGGCGTCCTCCAGGATGCGCCGGGCGTCCTCTTTGGACTTTCGCAGGGTGTTCTCCCGGCGGCTCTCCATCTCCTTCCGCAGCTTCTCCGCCTCGTCCCGCAGGCGCACGGTTTCCCGGGCGGCCTCCTCGGCCAGCAGCCTCTCCTTCTCCGCCACCTGGCGATGATACTCGGCGTTGGCGATGACATCCTCGAAGCGGATGCTGTCGCCGGACAGCAGGGTGCGGGCCGCGTCGATGAGCTCCTCGGAGAGGCCCAGTTTGCGGCTGATCTCGAAGGCGTTGGACTTGCCCGGAACGCCGATGGACAGGCGGTAGGTGGGCCG
>JBGVCH010000132.1:0-14827 GCA_045226335.1 Christensenellales bacterium
CCCCGAGGACCTGGCGGACGCCTGCCGGCAGATCGCCCTGCTGGCCGAAACCGGCGCCTTCGGCAACTGGCTGAAGGCCCTGGGCGGCGAGACCGGCACCGAGGAGGTCCTCATCAGCTGCCTGGAAAGCCTGCCCGATTATCTGGCGGCCCGCGCGCCGGACGGGCTCACGGTGGTGGAGTCGGAGCTTGGAACCGTCTGGCAGATCACCGGCGATCCCGACGCCCCGCCCCTGTTCGCCATGAACCGCGAGGGAACGGAGTGGACCCTCTCCCTCCCCGGTTCCTGGTCTCCCCCGGCCTCCGAGTCCGACTGGGATGATGAAGGCTGGGGCGAGGAAGAGGACTGGGACGAGGACGACTGGGAGGAGGACGGCGACTGGGATGAGCCCGAAAGCGGCGGAAACGGCGGCGATTTCTTCTGCCAACTGTCCGCCGCGCCGGAGGGCGGAACGTCTTTCATTCTCCGGGCCGGCACGGACGGCAGCGACCTGGACATCGAACTGAGCACCTCCGAAGGCTGGCGTCTCCGGGTCAGCGGATCCTGCCTGGCCCGGGAAACCGTGCTCCGCTGCGACCAGGACGGCCCGGCCCCCGTGATCCGTTCGGAAGCGCTGGGTGATAACATCTGGGACATCGCCCTGCTCAGGGACGGGGCCGACTGGTTGCTGACGGACATGGGCACCGGCCTCGCCATGCTCCGGATCCGCCTCACCGCAATGGAAGCCGGCCAGCCCGGCCTCCAGGTCCCGGACAGCCTGGAGGGCACCGACTTCTATTCCCTGAACGACGCCACCATGAACGAACTGATCCGGCGCGCCGCGAAGCCCGCCATCCTGGGCGCGTCTCATCTGGTGGCCGCCCTGCCCGCCGGCGCTGTCGCCGACCTGCTGGACTGGCTGGAGGAAATCAACCTTCTGACGGAAGACACCGCGGCTTTTGACTGACCTGCTTCCCACGCAGCCTGTCCGAAGATCGCCCTGAAAAGAGGAACACCGATGATCAAGAAACTCGCTTCCTACATCAAACAGTACAAGCGGGTCTCCATCCTGACGCCCACCTGCATGATCGGCGAGGTGATGATGGAGACCCTGATCCCCTACATCATGGCTTTTCTGATCGACCTCGGCGTGCAGAAGGGCGACACCGGCGCCATCCTGCGCTTTGGCGGGCTGATGCTCCTGTGCGCTTTCATGTCGCTGCTCTTCGGCATCGGCGGCGGCGTTTTCGGCGCCAGGGCCTCCGCCGGCTTCGCGGCCAACCTGCGCAAGGGGATCTATGACAACATCCAGACCTTCTCCTTTGCCAACATCGACAAGTTTTCCACCGCGGGTCTGATCACCCGCCTGACCACCGATGTGAGCAACGTGCAGAACGCCTTCCAGATGATCCTGCGCATCGCGGTCCGGGCGCCGCTGACCCTGATCCTGTCCATGATCATGTGCTTTGTCACCAGCCCGCGGATGTCCGTGATCTTCCTTGTGGCCGTGGTGTTCCTGTCCGTCTGCCTGAGCATCATCGTGAAGATGGCCACCAAGCGCTTCTCCGTGGTTTTCGAGCGCTATGACGATCTGAACGCCTCCGTTCAGGAGAACGTCTCCGCCATCCGCGTGGTGAAGGCCTTCGTCCGGGAGGACTACGAGAAGACCAAGTTTGACAAGGCCGCCGACAAACTCTACAAGCTCTTCCTCCGGGCGGAGCGGGTGGTCATCATGAACAGCCCGGTGATGATGCTCACGATCTACGCCTGCATCATCATGCTGTCCTGGATGGGCGCGAACCTGATCGTGGTGGACGGCTCCCTGACCACCGGCGACCTCACCGCCATGTTCTCCTACGTCATGAGCGTCCTGATGTCCCTGATGATGCTGTCCATGATCTTCGTGATGCTGACCATGTCCGCCGCCAGCGCCAGGCGCATCGCGGAAGTCCTGGACGAGAAGACCGGCATCGTGAATCCCGAGCAGCCCCTGACGGAGGTGAAGGACGGGCAGATCGACTTCGACCATGTCACCTTCTCCTACAAGCAGGGCTCCGGCGAGGCCGTGCTGAAGGACATCGACCTGCACATCCGCAGCGGCGAGACCATCGGCATCATCGGCGGCACCGGCAGCGGCAAATCCTCCCTGGTCAGCCTGATCTCCCGCCTCTACGACGTCAGCGAGGGCGCGGTCCGGGTGGGCGGCGAGGATGTGCGCAGCTACGATCTGGAAGTCCTGCGGGACAACGTCTCCGTGGTGCTGCAGAAGAACGTCCTCTTCTCCGGCACGATCCTGGACAACCTGCGCTGGGGCAAGCCGGACGCCACCCTGGAGGAATGCCGGGGGGCCTGCCAGGCCGCCTGCGCCGACGAGTTCATCGACCGGATGCCCGACGGGTATGAGACCCGCATCGAGCAGGGCGGCAACAACGTCTCCGGCGGCCAGAAGCAGCGCCTGTGCATCGCCCGGGCCCTGCTGAAATCCCCCAAAGTCCTGATCCTCGACGACTCCACCTCCGCCGTGGACACCGCCACGGACGCGAAGATCCGCCGGGCCTTCCGGGAAGTCATCCCCGGCACCACCAAGCTGATCATCGCCCAGCGCATCGCCTCCGTTCAGGACGCGGACCGCATCCTGGTGCTGGACGAGGGCAAGGTGAGCGGCTTCGCCCCCCACGAGGAACTGCTGCAGACCAACGAGATCTATCAGGAGATCTACGACACCCAGACTAAGGGCGGCGGCGACTTCGACAAGCCCGAGCAGATCGGAGGTGATCAGGTATGACGCGCAGAGGTCAGTTCATGCCCCGACAGTCCATGAAGGGTCAGGGCGCCATGCTGAAGCGGGTGCTGGCCTTCCTGATGAAGCGCTATGCCATCCAGATGATCGCCGTGGTGCTGCTGATCGTGGCCGCCACCTTCTGCACTCTTCAGGGCACCCTCTTCATGAAGGAGCTCATCGACGACCACATCTCCCCAATGATCCGCCACGAGGTGAACGAGGGCCATCTATCCGAAGAAAAGTATGACGAGGCACTCAAACCCCAGATAGACGAGAAGGGCAACATCAAAGAGCCGGTGGTGCGCAGCCCGGAGGAAGGCTTCCCGCGCCTGGCTGAGGCCCTCCTCCGCCTGGCCGTCATCCTCGCGGCGGGCGTGGCCTGCTCCTATTCCTACAACCTGATCATGGCCTACGTGTCCCAGGGCACCATGCGGGCACTGCGAAAAGAGCTCTTCGGCAAGATGGAGAAACTGCCCATCAGCTACTTTGACACCCATGCCCACGGCGACATCATGTCCATCTACACCAACGACGTGGACACCATGCGCCAGCTGATCGGCCAGAGCATCCCCACCTTCATCGACTCCATGGTGACCCTGACCATGACCTTCGTCAGCATGATCGTGCTGAGCTGGCAGCTGACCATCCTGTCCGTGCTGCTGCTGGGCGTCACCCTGCTGGTCTCCGGCAAGCTGGCCGGCCGCGCGGGCAAGGGCTTTGTCCGCCAGCAGCAGACCCTGGGCGCCCTCAACGGCTACATCGAGGAGATGACCAGCGGCCAGAAGGTCATCAAGGTCTTCAACCACGAGGAGGCTGCCAAGGAGGCCTTTGACCGTTACAACGAAGAACTGCGCGAAGCCGCCACCGCCGCCAACAGCACGGTGAACATCATGTGGCCCATCAACGCCAACCTGGGCCACATCGGCTATGTGATCTGCGCCGTCCTGGGCGCCACCCTCTCCATTTCCCGCGTCATCCCGCTGGAGCTGGGCGGTCTGATCACCTTTCTGACCCTCAACCGCAACTTCTCTCGCCCGGTGAGCCAGTTCACCCAGCAGATGAACTCCATCGTCATGGCCATGGCCGGCGCGGGCCGCGTCTTCGGCCTGATGGATGAGACACCCGAGACGGACAACGGCTATGTGCAGCTGGTGAACGCGAAGGAGCTGCCGGACGGCAGCGTCACCGAGACGGAAGAGCGCACCGGTCTCTGGGCCTGGAAGCATCCACACAGCGCGGACGGCAGCATCACCTACACCCGGCTGGCCGGCGGCGTCACCTTCAACGACGTGGATTTCGGCTACACCCCGGAGAAAACCGTCCTGCACAACATCACCCTCTACGCCGAGCCGGGGCAGAAGATCGCCTTTGTCGGCGGCACCGGCGCCGGCAAGACCACCATCACCAACCTGATCAACCGGTTCTACGACATCCAGGACGGCAAGATCCGCTACGACGAGATCAACGTCAACAAGATCAAGAAGGATGACCTGCGGCGCTCCCTGGGCATGGTGCTCCAGGACACGCACCTCTTCACCGGCACGGTGATGGACAACATTCGCTACGGCCGCCTGGAGGCCACGGACGAGGAGTGCATCGAAGCCGCCCGGAAGGCCAACGCGGACGGCTTCATCCGGCGTCTTCCCGACGGGTACAACACCATGCTGCGGGGCGACGGCTCCAACCTCTCCCAGGGCCAGCGGCAGCTTCTGGCCATCGCCCGGGCGGCGGTGGCGGACCCGCCCTGCCTGATCCTGGACGAGGCCACCTCCTCCATCGACACCCGCACCGAGGCCCTGGTGGCCAAGGGCATGGACGCCCTGATGCAGGGCCGCACCACCTTTGTCATCGCTCACCGCCTCTCCACGGTCCGCAACTCCGACTGCATCATGGTGCTGGAGCAGGGCCGGATCATCGAGCGGGGCACCCACGACCAGCTCATCGCCCAGCAGGGCAAGTATTACGAGCTCTACACCGGCAACAGGATCACTGCCTGAGGTTCCGGCCGGGTTTCCCCATATTCAAGGTTGCCAGCGCACCGGTTTTATGGTAAGATTTGCTTGAAACCGAACAATCGCGTTGAAGGAGGGCAATATGGAACTGATCCAATCCCTGCTGCTCTATATGACCGTGGCCTACGCCTCCGCGGCGGGCACGGCGGCGCCCGTCTCCGAAATGCCGGCCCCCACTCCCGTTCCCACCGTCCTGGTGGCGGAGGCGACCCCGGAGGTCAACCCCGGCGGCATGACCGTGGTGGGCGGCGTCATCACCCCGGAACCGCCGGCCGCTCCCACCCCCACGCCGACGCCGGCCCCGGCCATCACCCCCAACAGGAGCTATCCCATCCTCCGGCGGGGCGACAAGGGCGAAAACGTCCGCAAGATGCAGCAGCGCCTGATGGAGCTGGGCTATCTCAACGGGAACATCGACGGCAATTTCGGTCCCCAGACCTACTCCGCCGTACTGGCCTTCCAGAAGGCCAACGGGCTGACCCGCGACGGTGAGGCCGGCCCCGCCACCCTGACGATCCTCTATGAGTCCCCCGACGTGGTGCCCAACCTGGCCGTCATCACCCCCACCCCGGTGCCCACCGCCACCCCCATGGCCAACGGGCTCTCCCCCTATCCGGAGAACGGGACCGCGGACTGGGAGGAGCTGCATCTGCACACGGTGCTGTGCAACGGCGAGTCCATCACCGTGAGCCACGAGAACATCGGCCTGCCCACCGCCGCGCCCCGGGTCTGGCTGCGGGACGGGGAGCTGATGATCTCCCTGAGCGAACTGTCCGCCGGCTGCGGATGGACCCTGGTGGCGGACGAAGGGGACAATTTCACCCTGCAGGCGCTGGGGTATGAGCTGGATGTGAGCGTCACCGAAGCCGCCGCCGCCATGAACCGCGCGCCCATGGCCTACTGCGACGCTTTCACCGCCACCGACGCCGGCCTGCCCATCGCCCTGACCCAGGGGGACGTGGTCTCCGAGAACGGCGAGTGGTACGTCTCCGTCAGTTTCCTGAAGAAAGCTTTCATCGGCACCATCACCTGGGACGAGGACGAGAACACCCTGATCCTCCGCATCACCAGCAAGGCCGCGGCTTATTCCGCGGACTGAACGAAAGGAGCGCCGCCCCATGAATACCTTCGGCATCAAAAAAGGCGTCAACCTCGGCGGTTGGCTGTCCCAGTGCGATTATTCCACGGAACGCATGGATCACTTTATCGAGGAGCCCGACATCGCCCGCATTGCCTCCTGGGGCGTGGACCACGTCCGCCTGCCGGTGGACTACAACATCTTTGAGGAGGAAGACGGCACCCCGAAGGAGGACGGTCTCCTGCGGGTCGAAAAGGCCATCGGCTGGTGCCGGAAATACGGCCTGAAGCTGGTACTGGACCTCCACAAGACCGCGGGCTTCTCCTTCGACGCCGGGGAAGCGGAGACCGGCTTCTTTGACAGCGAGGCGTATCAGGAGCGCTTTTATAAGCTCTGGGAACGTCTGGCCGCGCGCTTCGGGCCGCTGCACGACATGGTGGCCTTTGAGCTGCTGAACGAGGTCACCGAGAAGGCCTTCATGCCGGCCTGGAACCGGATCGCAAGCACCTGCATCGGCCGCATCCGGGCCATCGCGCCGGAAACCTGGCTGCTGGTGGGCGGCTACGGCAACAACTGCCCCATGGCGGTCCCGGATCTGGACCTCCCGGAGGACAGCCGCCTGATCTACAACTTCCACTGTTACGATCCCCTGCCCTTCACCCATCAGGGCGCCTACTGGGTCCCCTGGCTGGACCGGAACGCGCGGGTCTCCTTCGAGGAGTCCGGCGCGACGGAGGCGTACTTCGAAGCGGACTTCGAGCCGGCCATCAAGGCCGCGGAAGCCAAAGGCGTCCCCCTGTACTGCGGCGAGTACGGCGTCATCGAACTGGCGGACCCCGAGGACATCCTCCGCTGGTACGCCACGATCCATCCCGTCTTCGAGCGCTACGGCATCGCCCGCTGCGCCTGGTCCTACAAGGAGATGGACTTCAGCCTCGGCGATCCCCGGATGGACTCCATCCGCGACCGGCTGCTGCCCCTTCTCTGATTGATCCCGTCAAAAGACCTCCGGAGCGTTGTGCCCCGGAGGTCTTCGTATTATGCCGGATCAGATCAGGCCGGCGATGTCGATGTTCTCTCCCACCAAAGCCACAGGCGCGCCCTGGGCAGCCTCGCTGCTCTCGGCGTGGGCCAGGAGCCACTTGTTGCAGGCCCAGAGATACTCGTCCTCCGGCGCACGGTTCTCCATGCCGGGCTTGTCCGTGTTGGTTCCCCTGGGCAGCGCCACCAGCACCCGGAAGCCCTTGGCGGGATCCGTGTGGCAGGGCGCGTAGTGCAGCGTGGTGGCATACACTTCCACCAGCACGCCGGCAGGCACCCTGAATGCCTTCACCTTGGCGGTGTCCAGCTTGCCGTCCTCGATTTCGTCCTGCTTGGCCAGCAGAAGGATGAATTCCTCCGTCCCCAGGTTGAACTCACTGTCCCGATGATACTCCAGGCAGTTCAGCTTCGTGTTGTGACCGTTGCACCAGCCCAGCTGCACCGGCATTCCGCCGAAGAGGTGGACGGAGGCCGCCCGGGCCGCGGGCAGCGCCTGCAGCATGGGCTCTTCCGGCACATAACCCACCGCTTCCGGCAGGGGCGTTTCCGGCAGCGTGTCGAGGATCTGGCGGGTCATGCCCTCCAGACCCGTGATCACCTTGCCATAAGCTTTGAATTCCGGGGAAAAGACATCCTGAATGATCATGGTTGACGCTCCTTTCTTTTCTTGCGAGAAATATCGGAAAACCCAATGACATCCACTCTGAAATCTGGTATAATGGGCGGCAGGTCACACGCCGAAGGAGATGCCCAGCGACTTGGCGATGGTGACCATCTGGTGATCCTCGGGCACCAGCTTCGGCACGCCGGCGACGTCCTTGAGGTTGTTGTGGGTGATGGTGTTGCCCTTCAGGGCCACCGTGACGCCGAAGTGTCCGTCCCGGATCAGCTCCGCCGCGTGGACGCCGAACTGGGTGGACAGCACGCGGTCATAGGCGCTGGGCGTGCCGCCGCGCTGAATGTGGCCGGGCACCACGGTCCGGGCTTCCACGCCCACCAGTTCCGTCAGCTGCTGCGCCACGTCCGCGGAGGCGGAATAGTGCTCCTTGGCCCGCTTGATCTCCCGGTCCTTCTTCTTCATCTTCGCCTCTTCCTTGTCCATGGCGCCTTCCGCCACGGCGATGATGGTGAAGCCCTTGTTGTTCTGAGCGCGCTTTTCGACCACCTTGGCGACCTTGTCGATGGTGTACGGGATCTCGGGGATCAGGATGACATCCGCGCCGCCGGCCACGCCGGAATACAGCGTCAGCCAGCCCGCCTTGTTGCCCATGATCTCAATGACCATGACGCGGCCGTGGGAAGCCGCCGTGGTGTGGATGCGGTCGATGATGCTCGTGGCGATGTCCACCGCCGTGTGGAAGCCGAAGGTGAAGTCCGTGCCATACAGGTCGTTGTCGATGGTCTTGGGCAGGCCGATGACGTTCAGCCCCTCCTCGCTGAGGAGGTTGGCGGTTTTGTGGGTGCCGTTGCCGCCCAGGGTCACCAGGCAGTCCAGCTTCAGCGCCTTGTACGTCTTCTTCATGGCCGCCACCTTGTCCACCCGGTCCTCCCCGATGACCCGCATGTTGCGGAAGGGCGTCCGGGCGGTGCCCAGAATGGTGCCGCCCAGGGTGAGGATGCCGGAGAACTGGTCGCGGGTCATGAGGGAGTAGTCGCCCTCAATCAGGCCGCGATAGCCGTCGTGGATGCCGATGATCTCGGCGTCAAACATCTCGTAGGCCGCGCGGGTGACGCCGCGGATGGCCGCGTTCAGGCCGGGGCAGTCGCCGCCGCTGGTGAGAATACCGATCCTTCTCTTCATGGAATACCCTCCTCAACACATTTTACGGGTCAGACCAATCCTTTGAGGAAAGTATACCACAAACCCGGCCCATGAGCAACAAAAGATTGACGAAAAAGGAGGCCCATCCATGCGATTTCCCGCCAGAACCGTGACCCTGAAGGACGGCCGGACCTGCGTCCTCCGCCCCACCTCCCCCGAGGACAGCGAAGCCATGATCGAGTATATGAAGCAGACCGCCGGCGAGACGCCTTTTCTGCTCCGCTATCCCGACGAGGTGCAGTTCACCCCGGAGGGCGAGCGGGAGCTTCTGGGCCGGATCCTGGACGATCCAGGCCAAGTCATGATGGTGGCCATCGTGGACGGGCAGGTGGCCGGCAACGCCTCTGTCAGCGGCATTGGCACAAAGCGCAAGATCCGCCACCGCTGCTCTCTGGCCATCGCCCTGTACCAAGCGTATTGGGGGCTTGGCATCGGCACGGCCATGATCGGGTACCTGACCGAGCTGGCCCGACAGATGGGCTTCTCCCAGATCGACCTGGAAGTCGTGGCGGAGAACGAGCAGGCCCGGGCGCTCTACCGCAAGTGCGGCTTCACGGAGACCGGCCGTCGGGCCCGCGCGCTGAGGTTCGACGATGGCAGCGAACACGACGAGATCCTGATGGTCAAACTTCTGTAAGCATCGACGGCCGGATCAGGCGGTGAACACCGTCCCGCGGCTGCCGGAAAGGAAACCCAAATGAAAGTATGGATCGAAACCGAACACCTGCTCCTGCGCCCGCTGGCGCCGGAGGACGCGGAGGCCGTCTTCCGCTGGGGCGGTGACCCGAAGGTCAACACCTACATGATTTACCCGCTCTACCATGACGCGGAGGAAGTCCGCCGCTGGCTGGAAAGCCGGGATCCGGACAACCCGGACAGCTACGATGAGGGCATCGCGCTGCGGGAAACCGGGGAGCTCATCGGCAGCGGCGGCCTGACCTTCCACCCGGAGCGGAACAGCTGGGAGATCGGCTACAACCTGCGGGCCGACCAGTGGGGCCACGGCTACACGGGTGAGATGCTCGCTGCCCTGATGGCCTGCATCCGACAAACCCGGCGCCTCGCGGCCATCGACGGCGTCTTCGCGGCGGAAAACCGCAAGAGCCGGCGCGTCATGGAAAAGCTCGGCATGCGCTATGTGCGGGACACGTCGTACGCCAAGCTGGACGGCAGCCGCACCTACCCCGCGGAATACTACCGCCGGGACTTTCCCATCGATGCGGCGCAGCTTCGGGCTGTCACGGTCCGGCCCTTCCGCGAGGCGGACGCCCAGGCGGTCTCCGATCTGGTCCGCACCGCGCTGCTGGTCTCCTGCGCCGGGGATTATGAGTCGGAGCCCCTGGCCCGGTTCGCCGCCACCCAAACGGCGGAGCGCATGCTGGAACGCGGCCGCACGACCCACTTCCTGGTGGCGGAGGCCGCGGGAGCCGTCGTCGGATGCGGCGCCATCGGCCCGGGCGCGGAGGACGAGGGCTGCGTTTACTCGCTCTATGTGGCGCCGGACTGCCAGGGCCACGGCATCGGCCGCACGGTCCTGAACGCGCTGGAAGCGGACGAATACGGCCGGCGGGCGCGGCGCCTCACGGTCCACGCTTCCCGGACGGCGCTGGGCTTCTACCGCGGGATGGGCTTCGCTTTCGCCTCCGGGGATGAAAGGCCGGACGCAGAGGGGCTGTACCTCCTGGAAAAGGCGCGATGAGTCCCGCCCGGATGATCCGAATCTTTTGACCCGCAATGAGAGGAGTGCACCCATGGAAATCCGTTTTGCGAGAGAAGAAGACCTGGATCAGGTCAACGTCCTTCGCAAGCAGGTCAACGACCTGCACGTGGCCGGAAAACCCGAGGTTTTCAAGCCAGGATTCTGCGACCAGCTGCGGGACTACATCCTGTTCATCTTCGCGGATCCCCGGCAGAAGATCGTGGTGGCGGAGGATGACGCCGGCGTGATCTGCGGTTTCGCCGTTCTGAACCACATCACCCGGCCCGAGAATCCCTTCATGTTCGTCCGGGATTACCTGGACATCGACGAGTTCTGCGTGGACGCGGGCCACCGGCGGCAGGGCGTCGCCTCCGCCCTGATCGCTTTCATCCGGGACTGGGCGAAAGAGCAGGGTTTCACCCGTCTGGAGCTGAACATGTGGGAGTTCAACCAGGGCGCCCTGGCCTTCTACGAGGCGGCGGGCTTCACCACCTTCCGCCGCTATATGGAAATGAAGCTGTAAGTCACCGAAAGGAGTTGATCTTATGACGATCCGCACCATGACCATCGAGGATTATGACCAGGTCTGGGCTTTGTGGATGTCCAGCAAAAACATGGGTTTCAACAATGTGGACGACTCCCGGGAGGGCATTGAGAAGTACCTCCGGCGCAATCCCGACACCTCCTTCGTGGCACTGGAGGGCGATGAGGTCATCGGCGTCATCCTCGGCGGGCACGACGGCCGCCGGGGCTTCATCCACCACGCCTGCGTGGCGGAGCGCTGCCGGGGCCGGGGCGTCGGCACGGCGCTGCTGAACCGCTGCCTGGAGGCGCTGGAGGCCGAGGGCATCCACAAAGCGGCCCTGCTGGTGTTCCGCCGTAACGAGATCGGCAACGCCTTCTGGGAGAAGAACGGCTTCACGGTCCGGGAGGATGTGGCCTACCGGAACCGGGCCCTGTCGGAACTGATCCGGATCGACACCTGAGAGGGGTTTTCCCATGCGACTGACTGAAGCAAACATGGCCGACCTGGAGGCGGAATGGGCCTTTGTCCGGGAAATGCCCGAGGATGAGAACGGCCTGACCAACGCCTGGCACGGCGTCTCCCGGGAGGATTTCAAGGCCCGCGTTCTCCCCTCCATGATCGCCTGGTCCCGGGGCGAGGGGCTGCCCGAGGGCTATGTGCCGGAGACGATCTTCTTCCTCTGGGACGGCGAAACGATCGTCGGCCAGTTCCGGATCCGGCACCGGCTCTGCGAATCCCTGCGCACCGGCGCCGGCCATATCGGCTATTTCGTCGCGAAACCCTTCCGGGGCCGGGGCTATGCCACGGAGGGCCTGCGGCTCACCCTGGCGGAGGCCCGGAAGATCGTTCCGGAGGAGGAGATCTACCTGCGGGTCAACCGGGACAATCCGGCCTCGCTGCGGGTCATGCTGAAGAACGGCGGCCGCGTCGTGTCCGAAGATGAAGCGCATTTCTTCGTGCGGATCCCGAAGTGATCAAGCCGGGCATTCCGGCACGTGCCGTCTCCCCCCCCATCCTGATCAGCGAGGTGCGTTCCATGTCCAACAAAGCGGCGATCCGCCAGCGTCTCGAAGCCCTTGGCATTCCCTGTGAATGGTACGAGCACGAGGCCGTGCATACCATGCAGGACTGCCTGGCCCTCCCCTACGCCGCGCCGGATGTGACCTTCTGCAAGAACATCCTGCTCTGCAACCGTCAGAAGACGGTCTATTACCTGTACGTCACCCTGCCGGACAAGCCCTTCCGCACGGCGGACGTCAGCAAGCTGCTGGGGGTGTCCCGGCTGTCCTTCGCGCCGGAGGAGGCCCTGGAGACCCTGTGCCGGCTGCAGAGCGGAAGCCTGAGCCCCCTGGCCCTGTGGTTCGACCCGGACCGCCGGCTGACCCTGGTGCTGGACCGGGCCATCCGCCGCGACGGCCGCATCGCCTTCCATCCCTGCGACAGCAGCGCCACGGTGATCTTCCGGCAGGAGGATTTCTTCGGCCTTGTGATCCCCGCCCTGGGCCACGAGCCCGTGTGGCTGGACGTGCCATGGCCGCAGACTGCGGGAGGCGAAGCCCATGGCTGACCTCATCGTCATCGGCGCGGGTCACGCCGGGTGCGAGGCCGCCCTGGCCGCGGCCCGCATGGGCATCGACACCCTGCTGCTGACCCTGAACATGGACGGGGTCGCCCTGATGGCCTGCAATCCGGCCATCGGCGGTTCCGCCAAGGGGCATCTGGTGCGGGAGGTGGACGCCCTGGGAGGCGAGATGGGGCTGGCCATCGACGACACCTTCCTGCAGAGCCGCACCCTGAACCTGTCGAAGGGCCCGGCGGTCCACGCCCTGCGCGCCCAGGCGGACAAGCAGGAGTACCAGAACCGCATGCGCACCGCCCTGATGACCCAGCCGGGGCTCACCGTGCGGCAGGCCGAAGCCGTGTCCATCGAGACGGACAACGGCCGCGTCACCGGCGTCACCACCCGCACCGGAGCCCGCCTGGCGTGCCGGGCGGTGATTGTCTGCTCCGGCGTCTACCTGAAGGGCCGGATCTTCATCGGCGAGGCCGAGTGGGACGGCGGTCCCCAGGGGCTCATGAACGCCTCTTCCCTCTCCGCGAGCCTGCTGGACCTGGGTTTCTCCCTTCGGCGCTTCAAGACCGGCACCCCGGCCCGCATCGACGCCCGCACCATCGACTTTGACGAGCTGGCGGAGCAGCGGGGCGATATCCCGGTGGAACCCTTCTCCTTCCTCACCGACCGGGAACTCACCAACACCCTGCCCTGCTACCTGACCTGGACCACGGAGGAAACCCACCGCATCATCCGGGAGAACCTCCACCGGGCGCCCATGTTCACCGGCGCCATCGGCGGGGTCGGGCCGCGGTACTGCCCCTCCATCGAGTCCAAGATCGTGCGCTTCCCGGACAAGGACCGGCACCAGCTCTTCCTGGAGCCCGAGGGGCTGAAGAGCCGGGAGTGGTACGTCCAGGGCATGTCCTCCTCGCTGCCGGAAGATGTGCAGTGGGCCATGTACCGCACCGTGCCGGGGCTCCGGCGCTGCGTGCTGGTCCGCCTGGCCTACGCCATCGAGTACGACTGCATCGACAGCCGAGCCCTCCGGCCGAGCCTGGAGGCCCTGTCGGTGAAGAGCCTTTTCTTCGCGGGCCAGGTGAACGGCACCAGCGGCTATGAGGAGGCCGCCGCCCAGGGCATTCTGGCGGGCATCAACGCGGCCCTGTCCCTGCAGGGGAAGCCGCCCCTGATCCTGACCCGAGATCAGGCCTACATCGGCGTCATGACGGACGACCTCACCACCCGGGGCACCGACGAGCCCTACCGCATGATGACCTCCCGGGCGGAATACCGGCTGCGGCTGCGGCAGGACAACGCGGACCTGCGGCTGACGGCGATGAGCCACCGCCTCGGGCTTGCCTCGGAGGAACGGCTGTCGCGCGCGGAGAAGAAGCTGGCGGACGCCGAAGCCATGCAGAGGAAGCTGTCCGCCACGCGCTTTGCCCCCGGTCCGGCCTTCGACGAATGGCTCACACGGCACGGTCAGCCCGCCTCCCCGACAGGCGCCGGAGCCGACGAACTCCTGAAGCGGCCCGAGATCCACGTCGCAGACCTGGCCGAGCTGGACCCGGATCTGGCCTGCACCCCGATTAACGCCGCCCGCCAGACGGAGATCGCCCTGAAGTATGAAGGCTATCTGGCCCGGGAAGACGCCCTGATCCGCAAGGCCCGGGCCCTGGAGGAAACCGCCCTGCCGGAGGACGCCCCCTACATGGCCATGGACGCTCTGCGCTTTGAGGCCCGGGAAAAGCTGGCCGCACAGAAGCCGCGTTCCCTGGGAGCCGCCGGTCGGATCCCCGGGGTCAACCCGGCGGACGTGGCGGTGCTGATGGTCTGGGTCAAGCGTCAGGCGGAGGAAGCCGGGACGGCCAAAAAACCGGAAAAGAACAGCGGAGACGCCTGATCCATGGTATGATAACCGCTGAAAGCTGAGGAAAGGACGGCTCCCGATGGAGACACAGTATTTCAAGCAGTACAGCCCCGCGCTGGGCATGGACATGGAGGTCAAGGTCTGGGGGCACGCCGGACGGCCGGTGCTGTACATCCCCTGCCAGAACGGCAAATTCTTCGACTTTGAGAACTTCCACATGACGGACGTCTGGGCGCCTTATCTGGAGGGCGGCCGGGCCATGGTCTTCTCCATCGATACCATCGACCCGGAGACCTGGTCCAATACCGGCGGTGATCCCGTCTGGCGCATCAACCGGTATGAACAGTGGATCCGCTTCATCACGGACGAGCTGGTCCCCTTCATGCGGGACATGGTGAACCGGCGCAACGGCTGGACCGGGTATCCCGGCGTCATCGTCACCGGCTGCTCTCTGGGGGCCTCC
>JBGVCH010000133.1:0-31033 GCA_045226335.1 Christensenellales bacterium
ATCATTGCCGCCCTGGACGAGGCCTTCGATGTGCACATTCCAGCAGGGGACATCGAGCCGGAGAATTTTAACAACACCGAGGCCATGCTGGCGCTGGTGCACAGGTATCAGGGAAAATGAGTGTGCGGAATGTGCTGGAATGGCTGGAGGAGGCCGCGCGGATCTCACCGGAAGCCGTCGCCTTTGAGCAGCCGGGCTGCACGCTGACCTGGGAGCAGGTCTGCCGCCGGGCCCGGAGCATCGGTGCCGCGGTGGCGGAGCGGATCCCCCGCCAGACGCCCGTGCTGATCCTGATGGAGAAGAGCCCCGACTGCCTGTGCGCCATGCTGGGCACGGTCTGCGCGGGCTGTTTTTACACGCCCCTGGACTCCTCCATGCCGGAAGCCCGGATGCGGCTGATCGCGCAGACCCTGAAGCCCGCGCTGATCCTGTACGAGGAAAAGCACAGGGAGACGGCCGAACGGCTGGCGGGGGAGGGCCCCGCGCTTTGCGTCTCCGGGATCCCGGACCGGGCGGAGCCGGCTTTCCTCGCGGAAAGGCGCGGACAGCACATCGACAGCGACCTGCTTTACGTCCTTTTCACCAGCGGTTCCACCGGCACGCCCAAGGGGGTTTCCATCACCCACCGCAGCGTGATCGACTTTGTGGAGTGGGCCTGTGAGGCCCTGCGGCTGCCGGAGGGCGTCCGCTTCGGGAGCCAGGCGCCCTTCTATTTCGACAACTCCGTGCTGGATATCTACTGCGCCATGCGGATGCGGGGGAGCCTGTACCTGATCCCGCGGGGAGATTTCATGTTTCCCAAACGACTGATGGACCGGCTGCGGGACGCGAAGATCGACACGCTGTTCTGGGTGCCGTCGGCGCTGACGGCCCTGGCCCGGGCGGAGGTGCTGACACCGGGCTGCCTGCCGGAGATCAGGCGGGTGTTCTTCTGCGGCGAGGTCATGCCCTGTTCGACGCTGAACCAATGGCGGGCCGTTCTGCCGGAAGCGGATTATGTGAACATGTACGGGCCCACCGAGATCACCGATGTCTGCGCGTGGTACCGGGTGGACCGGCCGTTTGACGACGCGGACAGCCTGCCCATCGGCTTCACCTGCGCCAACACCCGCATCCTCCTGATCGACGGAGAGATCTGCGTGACGGGCACCTGCCTTTCACCGGGGTATTACAACGCGCCGGAGAAGACCGCGGCCGTTTTTGTGCAGAATCCGCTGCGGCCCGAGATCCCGGAGATCATTTACCGGACGGGGGATCTGGGAGCCTACGGCGACCGGGGCGAGCTGATGTTCCTGGGCCGCAGGGACAGCCAGATCAAGCGCAGCGGATACCGCATCGAGCTGGGGGAGATCGAGTGCGCCCTGCAAAGCGCGTCGGGCATTGAGCTGGCCTGCTGCTATTATGACGCGGACCGGGAAAAGATCGTGGCCGCGTACACCGGAAGCGCGGAGGAGAAGGCCCTCAAGTCGGCGCTGCGGGCTGCGCTCCCCAAGTATATGCTGCCGGATGTGATTCTCCGGCGGGAAAGCCTGCCCCGCACCGGCAGCGGCAAGCTGGACCGGCTGGCCCTCAAACAGGAGGCGGAAAGTGAGCATCTTATCCCTTGAGTTTCTCCTGCTGGCAGCCGGCGTCATCATCCTGTACTACGCGCTGCCGCTGAAAATTCGATGGATTGCGCTGCTGTCGGGCAGCGCTGCTTTCGTTGCCTTCTCCGGGTGGCAGGGCGCCGCGCACCTGACGACGGTGGCGATGGTCATGTGGGGTGGCGCTCTGCTGCTGAAACGGTGGCGGAAACGGGTGATCCTGGCGCCGCTGCTGGTGCTGGACCTGGGGGCCATGGCGTTCCTGAAGTACTATCCCGCCCTGTCCGGGATGCAACTGTTCCTGCCCCTGGGCCTCAGCTATTTCACCTTTCAGTCCGCCGGCTACCTGATCGATGTGTACCGCGGCAAGGCGGAGGCCCAAAAGAATCCCCTGCGGGCCTGGCTGTTCATCGGCTACTTCCCGCAGCTGACCCAGGGGCCTATCTCCACCTGGAAGGAACTGGGCGGCCAGTTGATGACCGGCAGGCATTTCGATCCGGACAGCTTTGCTTCCGGGTTCCTGCTGCTTCTTTGGGGCTATTTCAAGAAGATGGTCATCGCAGACCGCCTGGCCGGCGTGACAGACGCCCTGCTGAAAGGGGAAGCGCTGCCGGGCTGGTTCATCCTGGGCGGCGTGATCCTGTACGCCATCCGGCTGTACCTGGACTTTTCCGGCGGCATGGATGTGATCCGCGGCGTTTCGAGGATGCTGAGGATTGAATTGCCGGAAAACTTCCGGCGGCCGTTCTTCTCGAAGAGCGTGGCGGAATACTGGCGCAGGTGGCACATCACGCTGGGCGCCTGGTTCCGGTCCTACCTTTTGTATCCCCTGACCACCAGCAAAGCCGGGATCGGACTGGGGAAGCTGGCCTCGAAAGCCTTCGGCAAGAAGACCGGCCGCCTTGTCCCCAGTGCCCTGGCGACGCTGCTGGTTTTCCTGCTGATCGGCGTGTGGCACACCGCCAACTGGAATGCGGTGGTCTACGGCGCGTACTTCGGTCTGGTGATGGCGTTTTCCATGCTGATGGAGCCTGTGTGGAAGACGATGCGAACGACCTTGCGCCTCCCGAAGAACGGCGTGATGACCCCTGTCTTTCTGTTTCGCACCTGGATCCTGATTCTGGTGGCCCAGTATTTCGCCTTTACCGCGAATCCGGGCCAAGGCCTGCTTCTGCTGGCGGGAACATTCCGGAATTGGGACTTTACAGGATTTGTCGCGCAAGTCACGGCGGTGATGGCGCCGTTGGAATGGATCATCGTCGGGTCGGGGTGCCTGATCGTTCTCGTTGTGGATCTGCTGTGCGAGCTGAGAGTCGACGTCTGCGGCCGACTGGTGAAGCTGCGGGCCTTTGTTCGCTGGCCCATCCTGCTGATGCTGCTGATTGCCATCCTGTTCTTCGGCGTTTACGGCACGGGCTATGACGGCGCGGCGTTCCTTTACACCCAGTTCTGAGAGAGGAGGAGGACTCATGTGGGATGAGAAGCCTGCGGGGAAGCGGAAGCTGCTGGGTTTCTGGCTTCGCCTTGCCGGGTTTTCCGTGCTGGCCGTTCTTCTCCTGAGCTACGGTCTTTTTGTCCTGACCCCCAAGCACGATTATGGCATCTGCCCCATGACCAACCTGTACCGCCAGCCGAAGAACTCCATCGACGTGCTGGCCGTGGGCACTTCCCAAGCCTACGCGGGGATCAACACCAACGTGCTCTGGGAGGAGTACGGCATCGCTTCCTACAACCTGTGCAGCGCGGAACAGCCCTTCTGGGTCAGCTACTATCAGATCCGGGAAGCGCTGAAGACCCAGCATCCGAAGGTGATCCTGCTGGACGCCAAGCCCTCCACGTACGACCGGGATTACTCCAAGCGGGGCCGTGTGATCCTTTCCACCTACGGCATCCGGGGCCTGGAAAACCGCATCGGGGCCATCCGGGCCTGCGTGGAGGAAGATGAGGACGCCGTCGGGTTTATCCTGGGCTACCCGGAGATCCACAGCAACTACGAAAAGCTTGAGGCGAATGATTTTGTCTTCCCCCCGGACAACGGCGGACGCGGGGTCAACTGGAAGGGCTACATTGAATCGGACCAGGTGGAGAAGCACCAGAAGCCCTCCCTGGTGTGGAACAGCGTGAAGCGCAACATGAACGAGCGGGAAGAGGAGTACGCGCGGAAGATCTTTGAGCTGTGCAGGGATGAGGGGATCACCGTCATGCTCATCGGCCTGCCCAACCCGGATTATGCCAACAGCCATATGTATTACAACAGCCTCTGGGCAATCGCGGAGGAATACGGGGTCACCGGGATCAATTACAATGATCCCAACCTGCGGTATCAGCTGCGGTATTCCTCCGATTTCGCGGACTGGCAGCACCTGAACGTGAAGGGCAGCGTCACCTTCTCCCGGAAACTGGGCAGCGACCTGGCGGAACTGTACGACCTGCCGGACCATCGGGGGGATCCATATTACTCGTCCTATGACGCCTGTGCGCGGCAGTGGTTCGACCAATACACGACATTTGAGTCCTCCGGCTGGGAAGACCGGCCGCTGGACTGGTTCCCCGAGGAGGGGAGAGAAGAGGAGGGTGAGGCTTTGTGAAAGCCAACATGCTGGAATACCTGGAGGAGACCGCCCGGCGTCTGCCGGAGAAGACGGCCTTCTATGACGACCGGGAGAGCCTGACCTTCGCGGGCCTGACAGACCTGGCCCGGAGGATCGGCGCCTGCCTGGCGGAGAGGACGGCGCCCAGACAGCCTGTGGCTCTGCTGCTGGACCCACGGAGCATCCGGAACATTCCCGCCATGTACGGCGTGCTGTACGCGGGCTGCGCGTACGCACCGCTGGACATCGCCATGCCCCCGGAACGGCTCCGCCTGCTGCTGGACCTGCTGCGGCCCGCGGCGGTACTGGCGGACGACCGGGGCGCGAAAGCCTGCGAGGGGAGCGGGTTCGCGGACGCGCCGGTGATCGCTTACGCCGACGCGGCCTCACACAGCGTGGACGAGGACAGGCTGGCGTCCATCCGGCGGCAGGCCAGCGTATATGACCCCATGTCCATCCTCTACACGTCCGGTTCCACGGGGATCCCCAAGGGCTCCGTTCAGCCGCACTTCAGCTATGTGCAGTGGACCGAGGCCACCATTGAGATCTACGGTCTGACGGAGGACACGGTTTTCGGCAACCAGTCGCCCTTCTTCTACGCCAATTCCGTGTTCGACATCATCACCCCGGTGGCGCTGGGGTCGACGGTGTACCTGCTCCCCTCCGGCGTACTGACTTTCCCCCGGAAAATGCTGGATTGCCTGAGGAGCCAGCGCGTCTCGGCCCTCTGCATGACGCCCTCCAGCTTCGTCAGCGTGGTCAACGCCGGTGTGCTGACCCCGGGCTGCCTGCCGGATCTGAAATGGGGCGTCATGAGCGGCGAGTCTATGCCCTGGGCGCCGCTGAAGGTCTGGATGGACGCCACGCCCAACGCCGCCTGGTGGCACTACTACGGCAGCACGGAGGCGTTTTCGGTGGCGGTGGGCGTGGTGGACGAACACCATCAGAGCGGCGACCGGCTGCCGGTGGGCCGGCCCTTCCCGCTGGTGCACATCCTGTTCGTGGACGAGAACGGCGAGGAGGTCCCGCCCGGAGAGCCCGGCGAGATGCTACTGTCCAGCCCCTGGATCGCCTGCGGCTATCACCGGGATCCGGAGCGGACCGCCGCGTCATGGGCGGTGGACCCGCTGAACCGCGGCTGGTACGAGCGGTTCTACCGCTGCGGAGACGTGGGGTACATCCGGGAAGACGGCCAGCTGATGGTGCTAGGCCGTCGGGACACCCAGATCAAGCACATGGGTTATCGCATGGAGATCGGCGAGGTGGAGGCGGCGCTGCGGAATCGGCCGGGCTGGCGGGAGGGCTGCGTGCTCTTTGACAGCGCGGCGGACAAGCTGTGGTGCTTCTACACGGGGGAGGCGGACGAGAAGCAGCTCCGGGCCGGGCTGAAGGAACAGCTGGCGCGCTACATGCTGCCCGACGTGTTTGTCCGGCTGGAGGAACTGCCCCACACGCCCTCTATGAAACTGGACCGGAACCGGCTTAGACAGATGATGGAAGCGGGACGGGAAGCCTGAGGAGGAGGATTTGCATGAAACGGATGCTTGCGGCGGTTCTTTCAATGATGCTGCTGCTGACCCTGTGCGGCGCCGGGCTGGCAGAGGGAACCACACCCCCGGCCATGCCGGAAGGGGACTTTGCGCCCTCCGACGGCGCGCCGTCCGGGGATTTCGCCCCCTCCGAGGGGATGCCGTCAGGAGACTTCGGTCCGTCCGAGGGGATGCCGTCAGGAGACTTCGGTCCGTCTGATGGCGCGGGCGGCTCGCCTTTCGGCGTCCAGCAGGCGGAAGGCCAGCTGGGCTCCTGGGGCAACGGCGGCACGGATGCTTCCTCCGTGGACGGGAATGACTACGGCTATGACGCCGCGCTGTTTGTGACGGCGGAGGGCATCGACACGGGGAAGTCCGACACGGATCGCGTTGAGGGCGGCGCCTTCGACGGCGGTTCCGCCAGCGGCATCGCCATCCGGGATGAGGCCTCCGGGCACAACGGCGTCATCGTCGTGAACGCGGCCTACACGATTTCGGATGCCGTCATCGAACTGCTGACGGAGGCGGACGGCACCGACACCTGCGACTTCTCCGGCAAGGGGACCGCGGTGGCGGCCTTCGGCAGCGACGCGAAGGTCGTGCTTGAAGGCGCATCGGTCCACACCGCCGGCGTGGCCACCATGCCCATCTTTGCGGACGGCGGCGCGGTCCTCACGGTGAAGTCCTCCTCCTTGCGCTCGGACGGCGGAACGCTGTACAGGGAATACCTGAACACGCCGGATCAGAAGCTGATGGTGGCGCCGCCCTGGATCCTCGGCATCATGGGCACCTCCCGCTGCCTCAACCTGATGGGCACGGGAACCACGGTCAACGTCATGGATTCCGAGACCTCCGCCGGCGCCTGGGCCGTGCTTTCCACCGACTCGGGCACGAACATGGCCCTGAATGTGTACAACAGCAGCCTGACGCTGAACAACGCCGACGAGAGCCAGTACCCGCTGCAGGCCGAGGGCGGCCAGATCACCGAGACCCTGGACAACCCTTACACGGTGAACTACGGCTCCGGCTACGGCTCCTTTGTCATCGGCAGCGCATCGGAGACCTTCCTCGGGGCGGACCTCCGGGTGGGGACCTATGCAGCCATCTTCAACGGCGGCAGCGCGTCCTACGGCAGCCTTGAGGCAGGGAAGACCTACGAGCTGAAAAACAGCGCCGGTGAGGTCACGGCTGTCTACACGGCCGCGGAGGACAAGGCCACGGAGATCCGGTCCGACACCTTCGGATTTATGGCGATGCAGAACACCAACCGCCTCACCATCGGCAAAGGCACGATCGTAGACAGCGGATATGCCACCTTCCTGGTGAAGTCCGGGTATGGCGGTGAGACCCTGACGGCGGAGATCGACGGCGCGGCCATCGCCAACGGCGGTGTGCTGATCCAGGTGATGGACAACGACGACGCCACCAACGGCGGGATGATGGCGGTGGATGACGAGGCCAACACCAACGGCGGCGTGCAGAATTTCATCCCGTATCACACGGAGAAGGCGGGGTTCCGCACGGAGGGGACGACGGCGGACGGCAGCGTCCAGTCTTTCACATTTACCGACGGCGCGTACACGGGACAGATCTACAACGCCTCCGGTTCGGACGGGCTCAAGGGCACCACGCTGGACGTGACCTTCGGCGCCGGTGCGGCATACAGCGGCGCCATCGCCTCCACCGCGGCCGTTCATGTCACGTATGACGGCTCCGGGGTGATCCGGGAGCGGGGCGGGTACGCCTTCGACGATCCGGACGCCGCGGCGGCGTTTGCCGGGCAGTATCAGAACACCCGTTTCACCATCAATGAGTATTGGTCCATCGGTCACGTGGCCAACCTGGTGAACGACAACGGGGCCAACGCCATCCGCGTCACCCTCACCGACGGCGCGGTGTGGAACGTGACGGGCACCTCCCTGATCGCGTCCCTGACCCTGGAAGGCGACGCCCGTGTGGAGATCCCGGAGGGCATCGTTCTGACGGTCAACGGCACGGCTTACACTGGGGTCACCCTGACAAGCGACACGCTGTAAAGAGAGGAAGAACAGATATGCGTATAAAGAGTCTCGCGCTGCTTTGCGCCATCTTGCTGGTCCTGACGTCCGTGTGCGGCTTGCCCGCCGCGGCGGAGAAGCCGGATGAACAGGCATCGCGTCCGGAACCCGTTGTGATTGAGGGTGAACGATACGTCAGCGATCATCTCACAGGCGCTTCGGCCCTGTACATTTCCGGGCAGCAGGCAACCCTGGACAACGCGTACTTCTACGGGGCAGGCTATGCGTCCGATCAGCAGATCACCGACCAGATCCCCAACCAGTACGGCCTGTGCGCCGCGGTGCTGGCAGCCGGACAGGGCACAGAGCTGACCCTCAACGCGCCTACGGTGGTGACGGACCCGGAGAGTTACGCCAACGGCGTCTTCGCCGCGGCCATGGCCAAGATCACGGTCAACGGCGGCACCATCGACACAGACAACGCCTCGGGCCACGGCATCGACGCGACCTACATGGCGCACGTGTACGCGAAGGACACCGTCATTCACACCCGCGGGGAAACCTCCGGCGCGCTGGCCACGGATTTCGGCGGCGGCTTCATTTCGGGGGAGCGGCTCGACTGCACTACGGAGGGCGGCAGTTCTCCGGGCATCTTCTGCGCGGGTTCCACGGTGATCTTCCTGCGGGATTCGACGCTCACCACCGAGGCGGCCACCGGCGTCGTGGTGGCTCATGACCACGCGGTGGTGGTGCTGGACAACTGCGAGGTGGACGCGGCGGGCACCGCGGTCAGCGGCCTGCAGGCATTGCCCAACGCGGCCTCCTCGGACGGCAGCGCCTGCTATGTCTTCGGCGGAAAGCTGACCAGCCGCGGCGGCGCCGTGGTGGGCGAGTCCGGCGGACGCACGGTGGTGAACCTGGTGGGCACAACCTGCGCCGCCGGCGGCGACACGGCCATCTCCGCCTCCGGCAGCAGCGCTGGCATCCTGACCGTCAATCTGTGGAATACGGAACTGACGGGCGACATCGTGTGCGGGGAAGGCTGCAGTGTGACCGTGAACATCTACGACGGCGGAAGGCTCATTGGTGAGGTGACGGGCGGCGGTCAGACGGTGATCCGCGTGTTTGAGGGCGGCGAGTATGTGGGCTCATTCGCGTCAGAGCAATGCGGTGAGGGAGAGGCAGAGCCCACGCCGGGCAGCTTTGACGATTACCTGATCAGCTGCTGGGCTTCCGGTTCCTCCGTCTGGACGGAGAGCCGGGCTGCCGGCTACGTCCGCGATGTTGAGCCTGAAATCCTGCAAAACTCCGCGGCTTGTCTGGTGACGGAAGGCGCGGCGGCCGTGCCCTATGACCCGGCCGTGTACAATCCTTCCGAAACCGGTGTGGACCTGAGCCTGCTGAATGTCGGCGGGGCCCACGGCTTCACGGTGGACGAGATCTTCGGCGGAGACGGGCAGGGCAGCTGGCCCGAAGGGATGCCGGAGGGTTTCCCGGGGCAGGGCGGCTGGCCGGAAGGAATGCCGGAAGGCTTCCCGGGACAGGGCGGCTGGCCTGAAGGGATGCCGGAGGGTTTCCCGGGGCAGGGCGGACCGCCTGCGATGCCCGGAGGCCCACAGGGCAGCTGATACGAGGTGAAATCTCCAAAGTATTACAAATCAAGTAAGCGTATGCATCCGAAGGTCCAGGGCGATCGGAAAGCCCTGGCCGCGCCCGCAGGCTTCGGAATCCCTTTGCTTTCATTTAGTGCTCTTATCACACGGAACTGTATCGCAAGGTTAAAGGTCAACAACTTCCAACCTGGTAGCGTGTAGATCATATCAATCACGCCGGGCATCTTTTGTTGTTGCGCTCACAATTCGCCAAGAAACAGCCTTCTCATGGGGAGCGTCCCTACCCCTCTCTGTAACTCTTTGCCGTCCCGGTTCTCCCCAAACAATGTCGCCTTCTGCCTCTAATACGACAAAACCGCTCCGAATCACTCCGGAGCGGTAAATTTTTACTGCTGTTTTCGGAAACGAGCGGGTTGCCGCTGCGGATATAGCTTACTTCCCGACCTTGGAAAGCGCGTCGTTCACGGCGTCGATAAGGGCCTGGGAGGTCTTGGTGGCGCCGGAGACGGCATCCACCTGGGTGGAGTTGGCCGCGATGATGGCATCGGGGATCGCGGCGAACGCCGGGTCGCTGATGCCGGCGGTCTCGTTGTGGCTCAGCACCTCGATCTTCGCGATCTTGTCGCCGTCCATGGTCACCTTGACCTTCACCTCGCCGCCGATCTCGCTGACGCCCACGCCGATGTACTCGTTCGGGCCCAGGGCTTCCTCAGCCGGCGCGGCTTCCTCGACGGGAGCGGCTTCCTCATAGCCGTACAGCACGTTCAGCAGCTCGATGGTCTTGACGGCCACTTCGGCTGTCACCGCGGCGCAGCGGGCCTTCCGCTCCGGGTCGGCCATCTTGTAGCCGGTGGCTGCCATGTAGGTGCCGACGGAGTCCACGCAATTCACGGAGTGGGCCACCGTGGTGATCGACGTAAACTCAGGCTGATAGGCCGGGAATTCATGTTCACGGTACCAGTCGAAGAGCTGATTGCGGACCGCGCTGGCGTCCGCGGGCTGGCAGACAAGGCCGACAAAGGTCAGGGCGCCGGCCAGGGAGCCGCACAGGGTGCCCGCGCCGTATCCACCGGCCATCAGCCCGAAAGCTTTGCCGGGGATCAGCTCGTTGTAGGGGTAGCCGGTCACGTCGCTCATGACGTCCACAAGGCCGCCGAAGCAGCCGCCGCCGCACCCGCCGTACTGGTAGAACACCTCATAGCAGTGCTTTAGCAGGGTGTCCTTGTCCAGCGGAACGTACTTCCACGGCCACACGGGCGTGGTCTGCTCCTCGCCCTCCGCCGCCACATGGGCCAGCGGGAGGCTGCTCACCGCCATCGCGCCAAGGGCTGCCTTGCCTGCGGCCCGCAGGAAATCGCGGCGGTTCATCTCGGTTGTCTTCTTCATGAAAATCACACTCCTTTTGTTGTCATTCAACGAAAAGCCCTGTGGACATTTTAGTTTATCAGGCAGGAATCCGTCAATAACAGGAAGAAAATAAAGAGCAGCTAATCAATTCAGAAGTAATGGAGGGAAATCATGGCTTACCGGAAGAAACTGATCAACGAACCCCGCTGCCCTTTTGAGCACGCGCTGCAGCTGTTCGGCGGCAAGTGGAAGGCCAGGATCCTGTGCCTGCTGCACAGCCTGGGGACCATGCGCTTCAACCGGATCAGCGACGAGATGAACGGTATCAGCGACGGCGTCCTCAGCGGCGCGCTGCAGGAACTGCAGGACGCAGGGATGATCAGCCGGGCCGTCTATGGCGAGGTGCCGCCGCGGGTCGAGTATGCCCTGACGGAGAAAGGGGAGAGCCTGATCCCGATCCTCCGGGACATCTGCCTCTGGGCCCAGGCCAACCTGAGTTTTGCCCCGGACAGCCTGTTTCTTTCCTGCCGGCGCTGCGAGCATTTCCGGGCGCCTGAGAAACAGCCCGGTCCTCCGGCGGCGGAATGAGACTTTGCCGTGGATACTGTACATCCGCGCCGTTTTGTGCTATGATGTCGAAAAGCGTAACGGAACGGCACGGAAGAATTGAAGGATGAGGAAATAGGAGGTTGCATCAGGATGAAGCTGAAGCGGATCGCGGCAATCATACTGTCCCTGGTTTTGCTGGTGGGCGTGCTGCCTGTCTTCACCTCAGCGGCGATGGCGGAGCCGTCCAGGAACGGTTGTACCGACAGAAGGTCTCCGGACGGAAAGCACGCCTGGGTTGACAGACACCGCTCCCCGGCCTGTGAAATCACGGAGGGGATCGTTTACACCTGCAGATACTGCGGCAAGGAGGTCTTCGAGGAGACAGGCCCCGCTCTGGGCCACAAATGGGGCCCCTGGCATGAGACCCGGGAGGGCACCTGCGTCCAGAAGCAGGTGGTCAAGCGCGAGTGTTCTGTCTGCCGAAAGCAGGAGGAATGGGTCAAGGACTATGGCGACCACGATTGGGGTGAGTGGGAGACGGTGACGGAGGCCACCGAAACCGAGGAAGGCCTGCGCCGGCGCGTCTGCAAGCTGAGCGCCTCTCATGTGGAGGAGGAAGTGATTCCCCCGGGAAACGGCGACGCTTTGTCCCCCGCGGTCAAGAGCGGCTCGCCGGGCGCGGAGCCTCCTGTGCCGGAGAGCTCCGAGGAAGCGCTGCCCGTGACGAAGCAGGAGAGCACGGCCAAGCTGACCGGCACGATGCACAGCACCGGTACTGCCGTGGGCGACTACGCCTATGCCAGCTACAAGATCGAAAACACGGGCGAGGTCCCGCTGTACCTCAGTGAGCGCTACGGCGACGCGCTCCACGGGGTCATTCCGGAGGTGCTGGAGCCGCACGAGAGCCACAGCTGGATCGTCCCGCACATGACGACGATGGAAGACTATGAGAAGGGCTTCCACATCGATCCGAACACCGGCGAGGAGGTGGCGGAGTCCTTCGATACCAGCCTGATCACGTATTACGCCGGCATCAGCTTTACCACCTGTGACGCGGAGTGCACCCTGTGGAGCATCATCTACGAGCGCGTGGAAGGCCCCGAACTGACGCTGACCGTGCTGCCGGCCAAGGATACCAAAGAGGTCTACGAGGTGGGCGACGAGCCGTCCTATCACATTTACCTGCTCAACACCGGCACGGTGGAGCTCACCGACCTGAAGGGGACCTTCAGCGATGATCTGGGCACCTTCATCGATCCCTTCTCGTATGAGTCCCTGATGCCGGGCATCGGTGTCAGCTTCACCAGAACCGCGGAGATCACCAAGACCCACGCGGGCAATTCGCCGTTCCATTTTGTCTGGAAGGCCACCGGCTGCCCGATGGACCCGGATACCTATCAGAAACTGGAACCCATCCAGTCCAACCAGGTGCAGCTCGATGTCCAGGTCATGCAGCCCGGGGCTGAGAAGCCGGAGATCTACCTGGAGAACGCGGACGGCTCCGGCGACGGGGCGTGGCTGGGGGACTGGGTCAACACCAAGCTGACATTCACCAACACCGGCAACGTCCATCTGTTCATCGGCTCTGTCGGCGTCGTGGCCGAGGAAGACGTCCCCCTGAGCTGCTATGACATTTCGGAGATGTACGGGCTGAACAAGGATGGCTATGATCCGGGGGAGGGCGACAGCTTCAACCTGAAGATCCAGGTCTGCCAGCACGACGTGGAAGCCGGCGCCGTGAAACGCTGGTTTACCATGATATCCAACAGCCCGATCGCCGGCGTCTGCTCCAACGAGGTGGAGGTCAACATCCCGCTGTCCGGGACCGCTTCGCCGGCACCCGACGACGGGACGAAGCATGAGGCCAAACTGAGCCTGGAGATGGAATCCCTCACCGGGGATCCCCTCTGGCTGAACGCGGATGACAAGACCGAACCGGTTCAGTACAAGGCGACGGTCAAGAATACGGGCGACGTCCCTGTCACGCTGAAGAAAATGCAGTTCACCACCGCCGACGGAACCTTCACCATTGGCATGGATTTCCAGTCCAGGACGCTCCTCGTCGGCGAGCCATTTTCCTTCAAGTTCCTGATGTCCTACACAGCGGCTGACGTCGTCGGTGAAGAGATCAAATCGACCTTCCGGCTCTACGGCGAGTCGGACATCGGTCCGGCGGAATCCAATCCGGCGGAAGTGACGCACAAGATGGGCGAGCAGCCCGCCTGGAAGCCGGACCCGGTGACGGACATTCAGGTGCAGAAGCAGGAGACCGGCCACTCCAAGGGCTTCGCCGGCTATACGCTGGGCGAGACCGTACAGTATGTGGTCCGCGTCAAAAACATCTCGGAAACCACGATCAAGGAGGTGAAGGTCCACGACGTATTCCTCAACAAGGACAGGACCTTCAACGACATTGAGCCGGACACGGAACAATTCTGTTTCTTCTATCTCCCCATTGATCAGCCGCTGGTGGATATGCACACCATCACCAATTCGGTCATCGCCACCTGGGTGGACCCCGTGACGGGGGAGACCCTGACCCGGTACTCCGACGACTGTGTGGTCCACACCGCGGAAGAGACACCGGAGACCTTCTACGGCATCTACATTGAGAAGACCGCCGTTTCCACACCGGAGAACAAGGCCTATTTCCAGCCCGGGGAGCCCATCAAGTACAAGATTCTCGTCAAGAATGCGACGGGCAAGGTGCTGTATGATTTGAAAGTGGACGATCCCATGGGCGGCAGCCACACGTTTGAGTCCCTGGACCCGGACAAGCTCAATGGATACAAATTCGTTCACACGGTTTCCGGGGCCGAGGCGGACCTGCTGTCCCTGACCAACACCGTCACGGTCACGGCGCATGACGCCAACGGGAAGGAATACGCCTGCTCGGCCAGCGAGACTGTGCCCACGGGCCGTGATCCCGATCCGGATACGCCGAGCCTGTACCTCTTTCTGAATGAAACCAGCAAGCCGTCGGATCCCCGCGGCTATCAGGTGGGCGAGTGGATCCGATTCGATCTCAAGGTCACCAACAACGGCACGACAGACCTGCACAATGTCATGGTCATCGACTGGGAGGCGACGGACTGGCGTTATCAGGGCACCATCCCGGTGCTTCATCCCGACGAGTCCCAGACGTTCAAGCTGGAATGGCAGACGACCGAAGAAGTCGTGTACAACGAGAATCCGGTTTACCGCGTTTTCTACGGCTGCGGCGCGGCCAAATCGGATGAGATCAAGGACTACGTGTTCTCCAACGATACCGAGAGCCCCACGTGGCATCCGGATCCGGTGCCCGAGGGCGAGCTCGGCGAGACGGTGACCTGCGTCCCGACGCTGGACGCAGCGGGCGACGCGGTGCTGCAGTACACCCTGACGCTCTGCCCCGATCACGCGGAGGCGGCGGCGCAGACGGCCGCGCTGCTGGACGCGGCGGAGACCCTACAGGACCAGGTGGAGGCGTGGCAGGCTGTCGGGCAGCTGTGGCTGGACGAGATCCACGAAATGTACGACAGGCTGAACGAGCATCCCTCCCAGCTGGTGCGGATGAAGGCCAGCAGCGATCGCGAAGCCATGGACGCCTATGTGGCCACCATGGACGCGGACCTGGCCCTTCAGTATCTGGGCGACCCCGTCAGGGCAGCACAGGCGAAGGCCGAATGGCTCATGCGCCAGTGTGCGGAGCTGTGCTACCTGAACGGCAGCGCGCCGGCCGCGCGAAGCGACAGCCGAGTCTATCATGCGCCGCAGGCCGCGTCGGTCTTCGGTGAGAGCGAGTGCGGCGTCAGCATGACCCTGGACGGCTCGGCCACCTCGGTGATCCGCGAGCAGCTCTGCGGCACGCACGCGGAGCGGGAGGCCAGCATCCGGATCATGCTGGGCGAAGCGGTCACGCGCCCTGAATACACGGACGTCCTCAGCCGCGGTCAGCGCATTTGGCGGAGCCTGCAGGATCAGGCCACCTCGGCCTTCTACGGCAGCGCCGCGGCAGAGGATCGCCCCGCCGTCGTCGCTCACCGTCAGGCCTTCGACCTGCTGGTGAGCCGGCGGACCGCCCTGCTGAACGCCCTGTACCCGGACAATCCCGAGACCGTGGCGGAGGTCCTCTGCACCATGCTGCGGCAGTATGTGCTGATGCACTGCGTGGAGGAATAATACGATTCCTGTTTATGAATGATGAGTACACCAGAAGGGATTTCGAGGCCTGCGGGCCTCGACCAGGGCTTTCCGTTCGCCCTGGACCTTCGGCCGTATGCCCTTGCTTGACTTGTGATTCATAAAGAGAAACGTATAAGTGAAAAACCGGTGTTGAGCCGGAACAAAGAAAAAGAACACGCGGAGCCTTCATCGGTTCCGCGCGTTCTTTGATGGTGGCGCCGATCAGTCGGCCAGGGTGCCCATGGGATCCCAGGGGGCCAGCTCAACGGGCTCCTGGGCGGCGAGATCGGCCAGGTCTCCCAGGTATTCCCGCTCGATGGCCGCCTGGAAGACGTACTGGTCGAACCAGCTGTCGGAGCAGACGTAATAGCCCTTCTCGCCCTTGTCGTCGCCCCAGCTGTTCTCGATCTTCCAGCGGTCGGGCTTGCCGTTCACAAGGTTGACGCCGGTGATGACCATGGCGTGGTTCATGGCCGCGAAGCCGTAGTCCAGAGCGTCCGCCTTGCTGATGGACAGAGGCAGGCCGCTGAGCAGTTCCAGGCCGAAGCAGCTGTTGTCCCAGATGCCCTTTTCCCGGTGGCCGTCGTGGCCCACGTCGCTGCCGAACCAGACCACTTTCCCGGCTTCCAGCTGCCGGATGATGGCGGCCTTCAGTTCGTCCATGGTCAGGTTGAGATGCACCACGGGGCGCCCGCCCTCCACGTTGCCCAGGAAGCGGATGGTGTAGGTCTTGTGGAAGGGCTTGTCGGCGGTGGGGGCATTGATCACGCTGACGGTCCTGTTCAGGATGTCCGCCGCGAACTCGTCCGCGAAGGCCTTGGGGGTGCAGTCTCGCATGGCGTGGAAGACCTTGTCCTTGTCGGTGTACTCGAAGTCGAAGCTCTTCGGCGGTTCGCCGTAGCAGCTGCAGAGGAAGCCATAGATCTTGCCCAGGAGCTTGTTCTTTCGGGCCTGAACGGCCTCCTCGCCGGCGCCGTCCCGCACCATGGCGCGCAGCTTCGGAGCGGCGGCTTTCAGGGCGCGGTTCACCAGGTAGTTCATGTCCCGGGTGTTGCCGGACTGCCAGGTCTCGTCGAAGGCGTCCTTGGGCACGATGCCGTATTTTTCCACGATGTTGACGAACATGGTCCACTGGCCGCCGTCATGGACGCCGGTCTCCAGCACGAAGGACACCGTGCGGTCGTCTGCGGGCAGGTCCGCCGTCTCGATGATGCGCTCCAGGAAGTAGTTGGCGCGCTCAAACTTGTCCCAGAAGGCCAGCCAGCTCTGGCTCAGCTCAAACTGTTCCAGGTTGAGCCGGTGGGCGATGGACTCCCGCAGCACGTTGGCGGCGGCGAAGAGCCAGCAGCGGCCGCTGTGGCGCTGGTTGGTCACGGCCATGGTGGGGATCTCCAGGGAGAAGCGCTGGTGCATGCGGTTGGCCGCCTGCTGGGAGAAGGCCACGCTCTTCAGGTCGGTGGAGGAGAGGGCCAGGGCGGCCACCTGGCGGCTGGGATCCGCCTGCCAGGCCTCAGTCCAGGTGCTCAGCTGTTCCGGGGTGACGGGGTGTGCCATGCTGTATCATCCTTTCGTCGTGCATAATCTGAGATTTGTCAGGGGTTATCTTTGGAGAGCTCTTCCGAGACTTCCCGGGCCGCGGCGCTGAGCCGGCGCATGCGGCCGTTGACGCCGCTCTTGCCGATGGGCGGCTCCGCCAGGGCGCCCAGCTCCTCCAGGGAGGCGTCGGGATGGGCCAGCCGGAGTTCCGCCATCTGCCGCAGGGCCGGGGGCAGGGTGAAGAGGCCCCGGTGGATGGCGATGAGCTTGACGGCCTCCACCTGCTGCTGGGCGGCGGAGAGCTGGCGTTCGGTGTTGTGCTCGTCGCAGTTGGAGGCCCGGTTGGCCGCGCCGCGCATCTGCCGGGTGATGCGGATGTTTTCCAGCTTCATCAGGGCGTTGGAGGCCCCCATCAGGGCCAGGGCGTCGGCGATTTCCTGGGCGCCTTTGAGGTAGATGACGGCGGTGCCCCGGCGGAGGTGGTGGCGGGCGGAGAGGCCGTGCTGGGTCAGCAGGCGCTCCGCCGGTTCCAATAGGCCCTCGTCCCGGGCGGTGATTTCCAGGTGATAGCCCCGGTCCGGGCTGGTGATGGACCCCGCGCCCAGGAAGGCGCCCCGCAGGTAGGCCCGCCTGCAGCACTGCCGGGTGATCTGGGGCCGGGGCAGGGTGCGCTTCAGCACCGGGATGCCGGTCTCGTCGGGCTCCATCATCCGCAGGGCCGTCAGCAGCTTCGGCGCGTCCTCGCCGTCCACGGTCAGGACGCAGGTGCGGCGGCCCCCCAGCCGCGCGTGTTCCACAAAGTGCAGGGAGGGAGCGAGCCCCAAGCGGTCCTTCAGCATGCGGAAGATCCGCCGGGCCAGGGCCGCGTTCTCCACCTGCCATGAGACGGAAACCCGGCCGCTGCCCTGAAAGCCCAAGCTGCCGGTGGTCTGGGTCAGGGCGCTGAGCTCCGCCAGCACGCAGCAGTCTCTCTCCAGGGGCAGGCGGATCAGCTCCGCCTTGACGTCGGACGAGAAGGACACGGGGTCACCTCCTTACGCCTGGCTGACCCAGCGGGCCTGTTCCAGGGCCATGTCCCGGTGCTCCGTCCGGACCAGGCAGCCCAGTTCCCGGAAGAACGCGCCGAGGGCTTCCGCGATGGCCACGGAGCGGTGGGCGCCGCCGGTGCAGCCCACGGCCACCACCAGCCGGCGCTTGCCCTCCTCCCGATAGTGGGGGAGAAGGTACGCCAGCAGATCCCGGGCCTTTTGCAGGAAGGCGCGGGTGGTCTCGTGCTCCAGCACAAAGTCCCGCACATCGCTGTCCAGGCCGGAGTGGCGGCAGAGCTCGGGAATGTAGAACGGGTTGGGCAGAAAGCGCACGTCGAACACCAGGTCCGCCTGGCGGGGCAGGCCGCGCTTGAAGCCGAAGGAGATGACCTCGACCCGCATGGGCTGCTCCGCGCTGCCGGAGTTCTCGTTGTAGATTGCCCGCAGGCGCTCCAGCAGGGCTTTGGGCTTCATGTCGGTGGTGTCGATGAGGTGGGTGGCGGTCTCCCGGAGGGGCTGCAGCAGGGCGCGCTCCCGGCTGATGGCTTCCGTCAGACCCACGCCATCGGCGCTCAGGGGATGCTCCCGGCGGGTCTCCTTATAGCGCTCCAGCAGCACGTCGTCGCTGGCCTCCAGAAAGACGATCTCCAGGGGCTTCTCCGGCTTTTGCATGTCCTGGAGGAGGCGGTACACGTTCTGGGCGTCGAAGAGCATGCCGGAGCGGACGTCCACGGAAAAGACCGCCACCGGGGCCGTCATGGCGGCGTGCTCGCAGCTCTCCACCAGCCCCGGGACCATGCTGGGAGGCAGATTGTCCACGCAGAAGGCGCCCAGGTCCTCCAGCCCCCGAAGGGCCAGGGTTTTGCCGGCGCCGCTCATGCCGGTCAGCAGGATGTACCGCACGGGATCACCTCGGATCATTCGGAATTGCAATCGAAAACCGGTCGGCTCCATTATGCCACGGAACCGACCGGATTGCAAGGAGTTTGTCCTTCCCGCGGATGTCAGGCGCGGAAGAGATTGGGAACCCGCTTCAGGGGAGAGTGGTAGAGCAGCATGCCCAGGATGCCGCAGGCGATGATCTCTCCGGCGCCCACCGTGAGGAACAGGAACCACCAGGCGTCCTCGACGCCGTAGGCTGCCTGCAGGACGAAGGGGATGATGACGGCGTTGCTGAGCACAGGCGGGATCCAGGCGATCATGGGCTTGTCCTTCAGCAGCCGTGTTCCAAGCGCGCCGATCAGGGTGGCCATGGGTCCGACGACGACGTCTAGCGCGGCACAGCCGGTGATCAGGTTGGCCAGGAAGCAGCCGATGGTCAGGCCGGGAATGGCGGAGGCCGTGAAGCAGGGCAGGATGGTCAGCGCTTCGGAGAGGCGGACCTGAATGACGCCGCTGGCCAGCCCCATGGCGGAAGCGATGAGAGTCAGCACGACGTAGACCGCCGCGATGATGCCGCCCATGGCAACGGAGTAGGAATAGGCCGTTTGTTTGGTTGTTTGCGTTCTCCTGGACACAGAGAAGCCCTCCTTTGTTGTTTTCGGCACATCGAATACAGTCGAAGGCCGTAGGGGATTGTAACAGAAAACCGCCGTGGCCGCAAGGGCTTCCGGCGGTTCTCCGGGATGAAATAACGGGAATCGTGAAAATCAGAACAAACCCGTGATGCGGCCGTCGTCCATGACGTCGATCTGCAGGGCCGCGGGGGCCTTGGGCAGGCCGGGCATGGCGATGATGTCGCCCGCGAAGGCCACGATGAAGCCTGCGCCGGCGCTGAGGCGCACCTGGCGGATGTGCAGGGTGTACCCCGAAGGCGCGCCCAGGGCTTTCATGTCGTCGGAGAAGGAATACTGCGTCTTGGCGATGCAGACCGGCGCCGCGGCCCAGCCCTCCGCCTCGAAGGCGGCCAGCTGCTTCTCCACGCCGGCGGCAAAGGCCACATCGCCGGCATGGTACACGCGCCTGGCCACCGCGGTGATCTTGTCCTTCAGGGAAGCGCCGTCCTCGTAGCAGAAGGAGGGCTTGCGTGCTCCGGCCTTGTCCACCACGCCGCAGACCAGATCTGCCAGTTCCCGGACGCCTTCGCCGCCCCTGGCCCAGCCGTCGCTGAAGCCCACCGGGACGCCGGCCTCGGCGCAGGTCTCCCGCAGCAGGGCGATCTCCGCGTCCGTGTCGGTGACGAAGTGGTTGATGGCCACGATCACCGGCAGACGGTAGACATCCCGCAGGTTGGCGATGTGCTGTGTCAGGTTGGGCAGGCCTTTCTTCAGGGCGTCCAGGTTCTCCGCACCCAGCTGATCCTTCGGGCAGCCGCCGTGGTGCTTCAGGGCGCGGATCGTGGCCACCAGAACCACCGCGTCGGGCCAGAGGCCGTTCTGACGGCACTTGATGTCCAGGAATTTCTCCGCGCCCAGGTCCGCGCCGAAGCCGGCCTCGGTGACCACATAGTCCGCCAGCTTCATGGCGGTGCGGGTGGCCAGCACGCTGTTGCAGCCGTGGGCGATGTTGGCGAAGGGGCCGCCGTGGATCAGGCAGGGGGTGCCGTCAATGGTCTGGACCAGGTTGGGCTGCAGGGCGTCCCGCAGCAGGGCCGCCATGGCGCCTTCGGCGTGGAGGTCGCCGGCGGTGACGGGCTTGTCGGCAAAGGTCCGGGCCACCTGGAGGCGGGCCAGCCGGGCCTTCAGATCCTGCAGGGAGGATGCCAGGCAAAAAACCGCCATGACCTCGCTGGCCGCGGTGATGTCAAACCCGTCCTCCCGGGGCATGCCGTTGGCCTTGCCGCCCAGGCCGGAGACGATGTTCCGCAACTGGCGGTCGTTCACGTCCAGGCACCGGCGCCAGGTGACCCGGCGGGGGTCGATGCCCAGGGCATTCCCCTGCTGGATGTGGTTGTCCACCATGGCTGCCAGCAGGTTGTTGGCGGAGGTGATGGCGTGCAGGTCGCCGGTGAAGTGCAGGTTGATGGCCTCCATGGGCAGCACTTGGGCCCAGCCGCCGCCGGTGGCGCCGCCCTTCATACCGAAGACCGGCCCCAGGGAGGGCTCCCGCAGCGCCAGCATGGCTTTTTTCCCGTTCTTGGTCATGCCGTCCGCCAGGCCCACCGACACGGTGGTGTTGCCCTCGCCGGCCGGGGTGGGGGTGATGGCGGTGACCAGGATCAGCTTCGCTTTCTCCGCGCCGGGAATCTGCAGCGGATCCACCTTGGCGATGAAACGGCCGTAGGGGGAGATGGCCTCCTCCGGGATGCCGGCTTTGGCGGCGATCTCCGCGATAGGCCGGGGGTTACAGGACTGGGCGATTTCGATATCGGTGGGCATCGGGTGTCCTCCTTAGCAGTGAATTCTCTTTCCGGCGGCGTGAACCGCGGGCCCATTATAACAAACTCCGAACAAAAATACAACATCAAAGAAAAATATTCGGAATTTTGATTGCTTCACCGGAACACATGATGGGCGGCGGCCGGCGGAGCGCGTTGCGATTCTATGAAGAATCACTTAATAATCCGCGCAGAATCGTTGAAACGGATTGACATGACTGTGAAAATCGGTTATAATTCCCCACGATGTTTGGCAGTCATTTCTCTTGGTGCTTGCTGTCAGGCATGACACTTGGAGAAAGGAGGACAATACAATGGCAATTGCTGCTATGATTCTGGGCATCCTCTCGTTCATCCTCGGCGTTCTGAGCCTGTTTGTGGCGTACATCTGGATTCCCGGCCTGCTTCTGGGCATCGGCGCGATCGTCCTCGCTGCGATCAGCATGAAGAATCCTGACAAGAAGGGCATGAAGATCGTCGGCCTCGTGTTCGGCATCATCGGTACCGTGCTTTCGAGCGTTGGCCTCGTGTGCCTGGTCATCTGCGCTGCCGGGGTTTCTGCAGTGAGCAGTGGTCTTGGCTATTGATGATCCTGGTTTGTTCACAAATCCGCTGCAAATTGCAGCGGAATTTTCTTCATCGACAGATGCGGGGTGAGCGATATGCATCCATACCTTCAGATCACAGATACATTCCGGATTCCGGTGTATGGTCTGTGCCTTATCACGGCGCTGCTTTTCTGCGGAACGCTGGTTTGCCTGCGGCTGAAACGTGAGCGTCGCGACGTTTTTTCTTTCATTGCGATCCTCGCGCTGATTTATCTCGGCGTCATTACGGGTGCGTATATCCTGTACCTGATCGCCACTTATGGGATCCCCAACGTGATCCGGGACATCCGGGAGGGAACCTGGGCCTTCCTGCGCACGGGTGGACTGGTGTTCTACGGCGGCCTGATCGGCGGCATCGGTATGGCCTTTGTCGGCGCCATGATCACCGGTGTGCGTCTCAGGGATTATGTGAACGCGGCAGTGCCGGCCATTCCGCTGGCACACGCCATTGGGCGGATCGGCTGCACCTGCGCGGGTTGCTGCTTCGGCTTTGACTACGACGGGCCGCTGCACATTTTCTCGGAACAGCGGGATATGCTGACACAGGGACTTGCGGAAGGCCAGCACATCGGCACCTTCCCCGTACAGCCCCTGGAGTCCGCCATCAACCTGGTGCTGGCGTTTGTCCTCTGGCGGCTCTCCAAACGGATGAAGGAGGGTTCCTGGACACTGCTGTTCATTTATCTCATTGCCTACGGCGTTGAGCGTTTCCTGCTGGAGTTCCTGCGGGGAGACGTGGTGCGCGGCGGCTTTGGCGGGCTGTCCACCTCGCAGTGGATCAGCATGGCGATCGTGACGTTCAGCGCGATTATGCTGATTACAGGGAATGAAAAAAAACAAACCGAAACACCGTGAAATCGGTTCGACTTCCTGCATCATGCAACCGAGAGCCAAGGTTCTGTACGGGTAAGACTTGGTAGGGTTCTTAGCAGCTGATAAAGATTGCAACAATCGCTTACAGAAGCAATGCGAAATACCAGAAGAAGAGGTGTTTTGATGGGTGTGTTTGGGTTTATTCTCGGTGTGAGTGCACTTGTTTGTGCCTTTGGCGGTTCACTTGGAAGTATCTTTTTGCTTGAGGATTTGAATAAAATCGCCAATAGTCGCGGGTCATCAAGCACTTACAGGTCACTTGTCCAGGAAGCACGCGGAATGTTCAATGGAACGGTTGGCGTGATGGTTGCGGCGTTGCTTCTCGGAATCGGAGCGATTGTCATTTCTTCGATATTTCTGAAAAGACCCGGAACAAAGCCGATAAAGATCCTGGGACTTATCTTTGGTATCATTTCAGTTACAGCTGCGAGCATCGTCCTTTTTGCCAGCGTTGGCTGTGCGTGTTCGATCGTATATTGAGAACAGAAACCAACGAGTTAATCTTATCCGCTGCACTAGCAGCGGGTTTTGTTGTGCTGGTTCCGATTGCAATCCCATCCGGCATCTGGTATAATGGGACCGCAAGGGGGAGAGGATATGCGGCAGCTGGCGCTGTTTGATTTTGACGGGACGCTGTGCCCGGGGGATTCCATCGTGCCCTTCCTGCGGTTCTGCGTGGGGGAGGGCCTGGCGCCCCGGCGGCAGTGGCTCCGGGCCGGGCGGGGCTACCTGTCTCAGCTGCTCCACCCGGAGCGGGTCCGCAGCGCCAAGGCGGCGACGCTCTCCTTCCTCAAGGGAAAGAACCGGGAAGAAATGGAAAAAGCCGCGGAGACGTTCATCCGGCAGAAGCTGGCGCCGCGGTTTTACCCGGAGGGGATCCGGACCCTGGAACGGCTCCGGCGGGAAGGCGTGGCCGTTCTGCTGATCTCCGCCTCGGCGGATGTGTACATGCGGCTGATGCCGGACTTCCTGCCGGTGGACGAAGTGCTGGCCACGCCCTGTTTGGTGGGACCGGACGGGCGCTATGCCGGGGAGATCGGCGAGAACTGCCGCGGCGAGGAGAAAATCCGCCGCCTCCGGGAATGGCAGACAGAGCAGGCGGAGGAGACCGAGGTGCTGTATGCTTACGGGGATTCCGCCCACGACCTGCCCATGCTGGGGCTGGCGCGGCATCCCGTCCTGGTGAACGCGGACGGCAGGCTGGCAGCCCGGCTGCCCGGAGCGGCCGTCGTACAGTGGAAGAGGGATGCGCATGCTGGTGATTGAGCAGATTCAGCCTGGCCGGGCCGATCCCGCGGCGCTGGACGCCCGGGTGCTGTGCGGGGACGCGGTTTCGGTGCGGATCAGCCGTAGCGGGTTCTCCCTCAGCTATGCCCCCACGGGCTCCTCGCACTGGCGCAGCTTCGGCGTGAGCCCAAGGGCGCAGGACGCGCTGAAGGGCTTCATCCCCTCGGCGTCCATCATCGGCGCCTTCCGGGACGAAGTGCCGGTGGGGATCGCGGTGATGGCGGATTCCCGCACCGGCTGGGCGGAGGTGCTGGACCTGCGGGTGGACGCCGCCAGCCGGCAGGAGGGCATCGGCCGGGCCCTGGTGGAAGCCTGCCAGCGGCGGGCGGATCAGGACGGCATGGCGGGCCTGCGGATCGTGGTCAGCGATGCCAACCCGGTGATGTGCCAGTTCTGCGAACACTGCGGCTTTCGGCTGGAGGGCATCGACCGCCTGGCCTTCGCCATGACCCCCGAGGAGCGGGTCAAGCCCCTGATGCGCCGCGCCAGCGCGCTGATCTTTTATCGCCAGAAGGAAAGGAGCCTGTCCGTATGATGCGGCTGCAGAAATATCTTGCCCTGTGCGGGGTGGCCTCCCGGCGCAACGCCGAGAAACTCATCGCGGAGGGCCATGTCCGGGTAAACGATGTCCCCGTGACGGAGATGGGCCGGCAGGTGGACGAGACCCGGGACCGGGTGACGGTGGACGGCAAGGCCGTGCATCTGGAGGCCGAGAAGCACTACCTGGCCTACAACAAGCCCATGGGGGAGGTCACCACGGTGTCGGACCCGGAGGGCCGGGAGACCGTGATGGACAAGTTCCGGGACTATCCCGTGCGGCTCTATCCTGTGGGCCGGCTGGACTATGACAGCGAGGGCCTGTTGCTGCTGACCAACGACGGCGAGCTGATGAATCACCTGCTGCACCCCAGCCATGAGGTGCCCAAGCGCTACCTGTGCCGGGTGTCCAACAAGGTGACGGAGGAGGAAATCCGCCGGCTCCGGCAGGGCGTGATGATCGACGAGCGCCTCACATCGCCGGCGGACGTGCACCTGGTGCGGTATGAGACCTTTGTCTCCGTGGTGCTGGTGACCATCCACGAGGGCCGCAACCGGCAGGTCCGCAAGATGTTCGACGCCATCGGCCACCAGGTGGTGTCGCTGAAGCGAGTGGGCTTCGGCCCGATCCGGCTGGACGACCTGCCCCGGGGCATGTGGCGGCGGCTGACGGACGAGGAAGTTCGGCGACTGAAGGAGCTGTGACCCCGTGGAACCGTTCGAACTGAAAAGCGCCAGGCAGCTGGCGGCGGAGATTCAGCGGCAGGTGCTGCGGCCTGGGGACACCGCGGTGGACTGCACCCTGGGCAACGGCCACGACACCTGCTTCCTGGCGGAACAGGTGGGCCCGGAGGGGCGGGTCATCGGCTTCGACATCCAGCCGGACGCGGTGGCGCGCACCGAGGCCCGCCTCCGGGAAGCGGGGCTGCTGGACCGCTGCGTCCTGTACTGCGCAGGGCATGAGCGGCTGGCGGAATACGTCAGGGACCCCGTCCGGTGCGCGGTGTTCAACCTAGGCTGGCTCCCCGGCGGCGACAAGCGCTTCACCACCCGGATGGAGACCACGGAGCATGCGGTGCGGGCCGCTTTGGCCCTGCTGCAGCCCATGGGGGTGCTGACCCTGTGCGCGTACCCGGGCCACGAGGAGGGCGCCCGGGAACTGGAGGCGCTGATCCGGCTGTTCTCCGGGCTGCGGCCCCAGGAATACAATGTCCTGCACCAGCGATTCCTCAACGCAGGTCCTGGCGCGCCGGAGTGCTTTGTGATCCAGCGGCAGCCCGGGCCCACCGACCGTCTGTGAGGGCAACATGCGGCGTTTGCGATCCACGATGATCTACTCGGCGGTTCACTTTCTGGTGGACTTTTCCTGCGCGGTTTTTGTCCTGCGTTTCGCGCGGGACAGCGGGCGCTGGATGGAGGCTGTGCTGATCTACAACTTCTGCGCCTTTGCCCTGCAGATGCCCCTGGGCCTGCTGACGGACCGGTGCGGGAACGGGCGGGTTTTCGCGGCGCTGGGCTGTGGCCTGCTGGCGCTTTCCCCCTTGATGCGGGGATGGCCGCCGACCCTTTGCTGCGCGGCGGGGATCGGCAACGCGCTGTTCCACATCGGCGGCGGAAGGGATGTGCTGCAGACCGGTGGCCATCGGGCCGGTTGGCTGGGGGTGTTCGTGTCCCCCGGCGCCCTGGGGCTGTATGTGGGCAGCCTCGTCAGCGGGCGGATTCCGGCGGTCTGGCCCGTGTCCGCGGCGCTGGCGCTGTGCGCGCTGGCGATGCTGGCCCTGTGTGAGCGCGTCCCCGGCGCGGAGGTTTCCCTCCGGGGCGGCGGACACGGAGTGCGGTGGCTCCCGCTGCTCTTTCTGGTGGTCTGCCTTCGGGGATACGCCGGCTTTATGTTCCGCTTTCCCTGGCGGGAAGGCGCCTGGGCGTGGGCGTTCGTCCTCTGCGTGGTGCTGGGCAAAACCCTGGGCGGCTGGGTGTACGACCGCGTGGGCGGTCCGCTGACCGGCGCGGCTTCCCTGGGGCTGGCCACGGCGCTGTTCTGCCTGTCGGAGCAGCCCTGGGCCGGATGCCTGGCGGTCCTGCTGTTCAACATGACCATGCCGGTGACCCTCCGGGCCGCCGCGGACTGCCTGCCGGAGGCCCGGGGCTTCTCCTTCGGCCTGCTGACCTTTGCCCTGTTCCTGGGCTTTGTGCCGGTGTGGCTGTCGCTGGAAATCCCGGGAGGAGGCCTGACATACGCCGGCCTGTCCCTGGCGTCCCTGCTGCTTCTGCTCCCGGCCGTCCGGAGGAAGAGCCCATGACGGCCGCGTGGTTCACCGCGCTGGGGGGATCCCTGGCGCTGACTCTGCTGGCGGAAGTCGGCGCGGCTTTTCTCGGCGGGAAACGGAGAACGGCCCTGGCGGTGGTCGCCCTGGCCAACCTGCTCACCAACCCGCCGGCTGTGCTGGGCCTGCTGCTGTGGCGCCGGGCGAACATCCCATGGGAGGCGGACTGGATCGCCTGCGCCGAATGCCTGGCGGTGGTGGTTGAGGCCCTCGTCTACCGCGCCTGGCGGGAACGCTTCCCGCATCCCTGGCGGCTGTCTCTGCTGCTGAACGCGTTTTCCTTTTCCGTTGGCTTGCTGCTGCAATGGCTGTTCTGAGGAACTGAGGAGGTCATAACCATGAAAAGATGCTTTCTCCTGGTGCCGGTGTTCATGCTGCTGACCGCGGCGCTGCCGGCCATGGCGGACGCCATCTGGCTGCCGGAATCCGAATTCTTCTACCGGCACATCTCGGAGTGCAGGGATGTGGAGAACCAGGGCTTCGAGGCGATCGGGGATACCTGGACATGGACCGAACCCGACGGGAGCAAATCCCGCGAGGTCAAAGCCGGCGAGGTCGTGTACGTCATCCAGATCTGGCAGGAGGCCTGGGGGCTGACCTACAACGACACCTGGATCAGGCTGGATGAATTCCGCAGGCGGTATGACTGGAACGATTTCAACAGTGACCACCGCGATCAGTTCATCAACGCCAGCGGCCGCCTGCACTTTGTGCGGGACGAAGACGACAATCTGACCTGCCGCATTGAGCCGGTCGAGGACGCCAGCGTGAAATTGTCCCCGTCGGGGATCGGAACGCTCCCGGTCAACATCTGGGCCTTTCCCGGATCCGCGTCCGTGTGGGCACTGGAGGTGGTCGAGGAGGGAGGCGGGCTCCCCTTCGGGCCGCTGTACCGGGCGGAGGACGGCCATCTCTGGGCACGTGTCGACGCGTACTATTTCGGGAGCGTCCGCGGCTGGATCTGCCTGGACGCGCTGTCCGACGAGCATCCGTACGAGACAGAGGGCCCCCGCTACGCCACAGGCGTGTCCTCCGGAACGACGGACGGCACGGGAAACAGGCCTTCCGTTCTCCTCCCCGTCGCGGCGGTGGCGCTGGTCACGGCCATCACCGCGGCCCTGCTGTTGATCCTGCGGAAAAGGCGCCCCGGCAGGAATGCAGAGTGATCTTGTTTCGGTAAGCCTTACAAGTCACTAAACGGTATGCACCCGAAGGTCCAGGGCGAACGGAAAGCCCTGATCGCGGTCCGCAGACCGCGAAATCCCTCTGTTTTACGCAGCAACCTGAATTGGTCTTCGAATACCAAGTGAAAGAAAAACCTTCCGGCTCTGAATCCACAGATGCCGGAAGGCTTTTTGATCAGGCTTTGTTCTGGGCTTCCACCAGACGGACACCGCAGTAGATCTCGCGGAGCTTGGGCTTTTCGATCTTGCCGGTGGGGTTGCGGGGAACATCGGCGAAGATAATCTTCCGGGGGCGCTTGTAGCGGGGGAGGCCCAGGCAGTACTGGTTGATCTCGTCCTCCGTCGCGGTCTCGCCGGCCTTCAGCTGGATAATGGCCGCGGCAATCTCGCCCAGGCGGGGATCCGGCAGGCCGATGACGGCCACGTCGTGGACCTTGGGGTTGGCGCTGAGGAAGTTCTCGATCTGCACCGGGTAGATGTTCTCGCCGCCGGTGATGATGACGTCCTTCTTGCGGTCCACCAGGAAGATGAAGCCGTCCTCATCTTGCATGGCCATGTCGCCGGTGTGGAGCCAGCCGTTGATGATGGTCTCGGCGGTGGCCTTGGGGTCGTGATAGTAGCACCGCATGACGCCGGGGCCCTTGACGCACAGCTCGCCCACGTCGCCCTGCTTCACGGGAACGTCGTGCTCATCCACGATCTTGCACTCCCAGCCGTAGCCGGGCACGCCGATGGCGCCCACCTTGTGGATGTTCCCCAGGCCCAGGTGTACGCAGCCGGGGCCGGTGGATTCGCTGAGGCCGTAGTTGGTGTCGTACTTGTGCTTGGGGAAGTACTGCAGCCAGTGCTTGATCAGGGACGGCGGCACGGGCTGGGCGCCGATGTGCATCAGCCGGAGCTGCTCCATGTTCCGCCCCTCCAGGGACAACTCGCCCCGATCCAGGGCGGTCAGCAGATCCTGGCACCACGGCACCAGCAGCCACACGATGGTGCAGCGCTCCATGTCGATGGCGTCCAGAATGGCCTTGGGTTTGCTGCCCCGCAGGAGCACCGCCCGGCTGCCGGTGTACAGGGAGCCGAACCAGTGCATCTTGGCGCCGGTGTGGTACAGGGGCGGGATGCACAGGAAGACGTCCTCGTGGGTGGTCTCGTGGTGGATGGCCTCCATCCGGGCGGACTGCATCAGGGCGGTATGGTCCAGCAGGATGGCCTTGGGGAAGCCGGTGGTGCCGGAGGAATAATAGATGGCGGCCTCGTCCGTGTCCTCGATCAGGATCTTCGGCGTGGCGGAGGAGCTGTTGGCCACCGCCTCATGATAACTCTCGGCGAAGGAGGGGCAGCTGTCGCCCACGTAGAACAGCACCCGGTTGGCGCCGATCTTCGGCACGATGTCCTCCACGCGGCCGATGAATTCCGGCCCGAAGAACAGGATGTCCGCGTCCGCCAGCTTCACGCAGTACTCGATTTCGTCCGCCGTGTAGCGGAAGTTCAGCGGCACGGCCACGGCGCCGGTCTTGAGGACGCCGAAATAGATGGGCAGCCACTCCAGGCAGTTCATCAGCAGGATGGCCACCTTCTGCCCCTTGCGGATGCCGCGGGCCAGAAGCATGTTGGCCACCCGGTTGGCCTTCTCGTCGAAGATCCGCCAGGTGATTTGCCGGCGGTACGGGGAACCGGAGGTGGGCTGGATCAGTTCATACTCGCGCCAGGTCACCCGGGGGTTCTCCTGAATCTCCGGGTTCAGTTCCACAAGGCTGACTTCGTCGCCGTACAGTTTCCTGTTCCGCTCCAGCAGGTCCGTGATGGGCATGGGCTTTCCTCCCTTAATCGGTTGATGTGGCGGAGCTCTTTACTGCTTTAGGGCTTTTATCCGCTAAAGACATGATACGGCATTCAGCCCGGAATGTCAAGAGGCGGATGGGAAAAATGCACACCGGAAACAAAAGCAAAAACCCGGAGCATCGCTGCTCCGGGCTCGGTGTCTGGGTGAGAAGACTTGAACTTCCGGCCTCCTGAACCCCATTCAGGCACGCTACCAAACTGCGCCACACCCAGTCACGCCCATCTCTCAGGGCATGATCATTATAGCGCGGGGTGCGGATTCTGTCAAGCGGTTTTTCGTGATTCGCGGGATTTCGCCGGAGACGGACCGGGTCACGCCTCCGTTGATCCGGAGGGAGCCGGCTGCGGAGCGGGCTGATCGCCGGGGCCGGGGTCATCGCCGGGTCCGGGGTCATCGCCGGGTCCGGGATCATCGCCGGGGCCAGGGTCATCACCTGGGCCAGGGTCATCACCGGGGCCGGGATTGTCACCTGGACCGGGGTCATCGCCGGGACCAGGATTGTCGCCTGGGCCGGGATCATCGCCCGGGCCGGGATCGTCGCCTGGGCCGGGATTGTCGCCCGGACCGGGATCGTCGCCGGGGCCGGGATCGTCGCCCGGGCCGGGATTGTCGCCGGGGCCGGGATCGTCGCCGGGACCGGGATCGTCGCCCGGGCCGGGATTATCGCCGGGGCCGGGATCGTCGCCGGGACCGGGGATCGGATTGACGGGATTCAGGGCGCCGTACAGGTTCATCAGCAGCCAGCTGGACGCGTTCTCCCCGGGGACTTCCCCTGAGGCGAGGGCCATGTTCAGCGCCTGCTGATAGGCGGCCACGGCGGCCACCGTCTTTGTCCCGTACACGCCGTCCACCTTGCCCGGGTCGTACCCGATGACCAGCAAAGCCTGCTGCATCAGCCGGACCCGGATCCCCTTGCTGCCCCGGTGAAGCGGCACATAGGGGTCATAGGATGGGGCGTTGCTGGCGAAAAGCCGGCTCTGGACCCGCTCCGTCAGGTAGGTGTGTTCCGCCACGCCGATGCTGCTCTGGAAGAGGCGCACGGCAATGTCGGTCTGATCACCGTAGGTGCCGTCCACTTTGCCCACAGGGTAGCCCAGGTTGGCCAGCCGCTGCTGGATCCTGCG